>NZ_JBEXYD010000079.1:0-29084 GCF_040630735.1 Kitasatospora sp. NPDC005748 | reverse complement strand
GCCGTCCTGGTGGCCTCCGCCGAGCGCGCCCACCGGAGGCTCGGCTGGACCCCCAAGCGCCCCAACCTCGACGACATCGTCGCCGACGCCTGGAACTTCACCCTGGAGCACCCCGCATGACCACCTTCCGGACGCTGTTCTCCGCCGACCCCGAGGGCACCTGGGCCGCCCCCGGCCGGGTCAACCTGATCGGCGAGCACACCGACTACAACGACGGCTTCGTCCTTCCCGTCGCCCTCCCCCACACCACCCGCGTCCAGGCCCGCCGCCGCGACGACAGCCTGCTGCGCCTGCACAGCACCCGGGGCGGCGACGAGATCACCACCCTCGACCTCGACAAGCTGGAGCCCGGGACCACCACCGGCTGGACCGCGTACCCCGCGGCCGTCGTCTGGGCCCTTCGCGACGCGGGCCACGCCGTCGCCGGCGCCGACCTGCTGATCGACAGCGACGTCCCCGAGGGCGCCGGCCTCTCCTCGTCCGCCGCCCTGCAGTGCGCCGTCGCCACCGCCTACAACGACCTGTACCACCTCGGCCTGGACGGGATGCGGCTCGCCCTGCTCGCCCAGCGCGCCGAGAACGCCTACGTCGGCGTCCCCTGCGGGATCATGGACCAGACCGCCTCCCTGTGCTGCCGCGCGGGCCACGCGCTCCTCCTGGACACCCGCGACCTCACCAGCCGCCAGGTGCCGCTCGACCTCGAAGGCGCCGGCCTGCGGCTGCTCGTGATCGACACCCGGGTCAAGCACGACCTCGCCGACGGCGCCTACGCGAAGCTGCGGGCCGGCTGCGAGCGGGCCGCCGAGCTGCTCGGCCTCGCCGCCCTGCGCGACCTCACGGCCGACGCCCTGCCCGCGGCCCTCGACCGGCTGCCGGCCGAACTGCGGCCGCTGGTCCGCCACGTGGTCACCGAGGACGACCGGGTACGGCAGGCCACCGCCCTGCTCGACGCCGGCGACCTGGCCGGCCTCGGCGCGGTCCTCACGGCCGGGCACGCCTCGCTCCGCGACGACTACGCGGTCTCCTGCCCCGAGACCGACCTCGCCGCGGACACCGCCGTGGCCGCCGGCGCCCTCGGCGCCCGGATGACCGGCGGCGGCTTCGGGGGCTCGGTCATCGCGCTCGTCCACCAGGACCACGCCGACCGCGTCACCGCCGCCGTCACCGCGGCCTTCGCGGCCGCCGGCCACGCCCCGCCGCGCACCTTCGCGGCCACTCCCGCCGACGGCGCCCGCCGCATCGCCTGACGGGCGTCGACGGGCGGCCGCCGACGTGCCCGGGTCCGCCCGTGTCGTTCCCGGGCGGGCCCGGGCACGACCATGTCCGCGGCTGCGGTCCCCCGCCCCGGCCCGCGTTTCGCCGGCCGGGGCCGGCCCGTTCAGGGGCGGGGGCGGGTGGCGGTGTCGAGGTAGAAGGCGTCGATGGTCTGGACGGCCTGCTCGAACTCGTCCAGGTTGACGGGCTTGGCCACGTACGCGTTGGCGTGGCTGCTGTAGGCGCCGGTGACATCGTCCGGGGCGGTGGAGGTGGTGAGCACGACCACCGGGATGGTCCGCAGGTCGTCGTCGTTCTTCAGGACCTTCAGCAGGTCGCGCCCGTTCATCCGGGGCATGTTGAGGTCGAGGACGATGAGGTCGGGACGCACGCTGTCCGGGGCGCGCAGGTATTCGAGGGCGGCGACGCCGTCGGTGACCTGGACCAGGTTGCGCTCCCCGCGCTCGGAGAGGGCTTCCTCGATGAGCATCGCGTCGGCGGCGTCGTCCTCCACGAGCAGGACATCGAAGGGGCGGGCGGTGGTCATCATCGGGTGCTCCGCGGGTTCTCGGTCGGGTGGTGGAAAAGCCCCGGCCAGCGCCGGCGGGCACCTTGACGGGTCATGCCGCAGGCGGCGCCGATCTGCGGGTAGCCGGCACCCGCGCGCGCGGCGTCGCCGGCCGCCTCCCGCTGGAGCCGTTCGGTGGCCTGCCGGAGGTGGTCGAGTACGTGGAGCAGGCTCAGCGCCTGGGCGGTGTCGCTCACCGCGGGAGCGGCGGGGACCGCCGTCAGCCGCCCGGCCAGCCGCCGGGCGAGGTCTCCCATCGCGGCGTCCGCGATCGCGGCCGCCTCCTGCGAGGTGGTACGCAGTACGAAGTTCTTGCCGGGCATGTCAGGCACTCTAGGCCCAGAACCAACCCACGACAACAACCGTTGTCGTCCGCCCTCTAGAGTGGCCTCGCCGCATCCGATCGAAGGCATCGGGCAGAGCGAGGAGTTGACACGATGACCGGCGACGACAGTGACCGGAGGTCCGGCGGGGGCCTTGCCACATGGACGACCCGGCAGTGGCTCCGGGTGGGAGTCACCGCGTCCCTGGTGATCCTCACCCTGCTCGGAGTGGCGGGGGCGTGGGTACTGTCCCGCACCCAGTCGATCAGCACCGACCTGGTGGACGTGCGCTCCCCCGCGCTCGCCAGCGCGTTCCGCCTGGAGTCGGCCCTGCTCAACCAGGAGACCGGGATCCGCGGCTACGGCCTCACCGGCACCCCGGAGTTCATGGCGCCCTACCAGCAGGGGCTCGCCGAGCAGCGGACGGAGACCGCACAGCTGACGGAACTGCTCCACGACGACCCCTCCGGCCTCGCCGACCTGAAGGCCGTGCAGGACGCCGTGACGAGCTGGCAGGAGCGGATCGCCCGGCCGATCGCCGCCGCGCCACCCGGCACGCCCTCGCCGCTCGCGGCCGGCAGCGCCCCGGAGGGCAAGAACGCCTTCGACGACGTACGGGCCGCCCTGAGCGGCCAGGAGGACCGGCTGCGCGAAGACCGCGATGCCACGCGGAGCGACCTCGCCGCCATGACGCGGCTGCGGAACTGGGTGTTCGGCGCCGTCGCCGTGCTGATCGCCGCCCTCGCCGCCCTGGTGTTCGAGGGGCTGCGCCGGGGCATCACCGAGCCGCTGGACCAACTCGTCGCGGACGCCCGCACCATCGGCGGCGGCGACTTCGACCACCCCATCACCCCGACCGGCCCCGCAGACCTCCGGCGCCTGAGCGGCGAGATCGACTCCATGCGCCGGCGCCTGGTGCGGGAACTGGCCTTCACCGAGGAGGCCCGGCTGCGCCTGGACGAGCAGGCGGCGGACCTCCAGCGGTCCAACACCGAGCTGGAGCAGTTCGCCTACGTCGCCTCCCACGACCTCCAGGAGCCGCTGCGCAAGGTCTCCAGCTTCACCCAGCTCCTCCAGCGCCGCTACGGGGGCCGGCTCGACGCCAAGGCCGACCAGTACATCGCCTTCGCGGTCGACGGTGCGAACCGCATGCAGGTCCTCATCAACGACCTCCTCGACTTCTCCCGGGTGGGCCGGCTCCACCACGCCCACCAGGAGGTCGACCTGGACCAGGTGCTGGAACAGACCCTGGCCGCGCTGAGCGTGGGCATCGAGGAGGCCGACGCGAAGATCACCCACGATCCGCTGCCGACCCTGGTCGCCGACCCCACCCAGATGGGGATGCTCTGGCAGAACCTGATCGGCAACGCGGTCAAGTTCCGCCGCCCCGGCGTGGCGCCGGAGATCCACGTCTCGGCCGTCCGGGAGGACGCGCTCTGGCACTTCGCGGTGACCGACAACGGCATCGGCATCGCACCGGAGTTCGCCGAGAAGGTGTTCGTGATCTTCCAGCGGCTGCACACCAAGGACGCCTACTCCGGCAGCGGCATCGGGCTGGCGATGTGCAAGAAGATCGTCGAGTTCCACGGCGGCACCATCGCCATCGACCCCGACCACCGCGAGGGCGCCCGCATCACCTTCACCCTGGCACCCGAACCGCCGCAGCGCCCCGGCCCGCCGACCGGCGAGACCGCGGCCCGATCCGACACGGAGCAGGCACGATGAGCACGGCCGTGGCAGCCGCCCCCGGCGCCGCCCCCGACGAACCGCTGTACCGCGTCCTCCTCATCGAGGACGACCAGGGCGACGCCCTGCTCGTGGAGGAGCTCCTCCACGACACCGGGCTGCGGTTCGAACTCACCACCCGGCCCACCCTCGCCGAGGCCCGCGCCGCCCTCGCCGCCCACCCGGCCGACTGCATCCTCCTCGACCTGCACCTGCCCGACGCCACGGGCACCGCCGCGGTCACCGCCGTCCGCGCCGTCGCCCCCCACACGGCGGTGATCGTCCTCACCGGCTTGGCGGAGGCCCAGGCGGGCACCGAGGCGATGGCTGCCGGCGCCCAGGACTACCTCGTCAAGGGCAAGGTCGAGGCGGACCTGCTGCACCGCACCGTGCGCTACGCCGTGTACCGCAGCCAGACCGAGCGCGCCAGCATCGAGGCCCAGGCCGCCCGCCTACGGGCCGAGGAGAACGCCCGCCTGGAGCGGGGGCTGCTGCCCCCGCCGATCCTCGGCACCTCCACGGTCACGGTGACCGCCCGCTACCTGCCCGGAGCCACCACGGCCCTGCTCGGCGGGGACTTCCTCGACGTCGTGGAGGGCGACGACGGACTGCTGCACGCCGTCGTCGGCGACGTCAGCGGACACGGCCCCGACGCCGCCGCACTCGGCGTGCTGCTGCGGATCGCCTGGCGCTCCCTGGTACTCGGCGGACACCGCGGCGAGAGCCTGCTCCACCTGATGGAGCGCATCCTGATCGCCGAACGCGGCAACCAGGTGCTCTTCGCCACCTGCACGCTCCTCACGCTCGACCAGAACGCCACCACGGCCACCCTCCACCTGGCCGGCCACCACGAGCCCCTGCTCACCACGGCGCACGGCACCCGCGAGCTGACCGCCGCCCACGGCATCGCCCTGGGCATCGCCCCCGGACTGGGGAGCTGGACCCCGACCGTCATCCCCCTCCCGGCCGACGGCGCGCTCACCCTCTACACCGACGGCCTCACCGAGGGGCACAACGGCACGACGAAGGGACGGCTCGGCGTCGACGGCCTGCTCCGACTGATCGGCACCCTGCCCCCGGCCGACCCGGCCGCCCACGTCGACCTCCTCATCAAGGAGACCCACGCCCTCAACGCCGGCCGCCACACCGACGACCTCGCCGTCCTGCGCCTCGACTGGGGCAGCCGCCCCCCGTCGGACTGACCGGCCGGGGGCCGCCGGAGCGCGCCCCGGCGGCCGGAGCCGGGGTCAGGCGCGGTGGTACTGGACCGGGGCGGGGAGGGGGGCGCCGAGGGTGATGGCGGCGTGGCGGGGCCAGTAGGGGTCGCGCAGGAGTTCGCGGCCGAGCAGGACGGCGTCGGCCCGGCCGGCGGCCAGGATCTCCTCGGCCTGGGCGGGGTCGGTGATCAGGCCGACGGCCGCCACCGGCATGCCGGTCCCGTTGCGCACCGCCTCGGCGAAGGGCACCTGGTAGCCGGGGCCGGCGGTGATCCTGGCGTCGGGGGCGATGCCTCCGGTGGAGATGTCCATCAGGTCCACGCCACGGGCCTGGAGCTCCTTGGCGAACCGGACGGTGTCCTCCGAGGTCCAGCCCTCGCGGTCGTCCTGCGGGTCCTCGGTGAGCCAGTCGGTCGCGGAGATCCGGAAGAAGAGCGGCAGGTCCTGCGGCCACACCGCCCGGACGGCGTCGACGACCTCCAGCGCGAAGCGGATGCGTCCCTCGAAGGAGCCACCGTAGGCGTCGGTGCGGTGGTTGCTGTGGGGCGAGAGGAACTGGTGGATCAGGTAGCCGTGGGCACCGTGGATCTCGGCGACCTGGAAGCCGGCGTCGAGCGCCCGGCGGGCGGCGTCGGCGAACTGCCGTACGACATCACCGATCTGCTCCTCCGTCAACTCCTCCGGCGTGGTGTGCGCCGACGAGAAGGGCACGGCGCTCGGGCCGACCGGCGTCCAGCCGTGGGCCTCGCCCGGGCCGATGGCGCGGCCGCGGTCGACCCAGGTGCGCTCGGTGGAGGCCTTGCGGCCGGCGTGGGCGAGCTGGATCGCGGCAACCGTGCCCTGCGCCTTCAGGAAGGCGGTGATCCGCCGGAACGCCTCGACCTGGGTGTCGTTCCAGATGCCGAGGTCGTACGGGCTGATGCGGCCCTCCGGGCTGACGGCGGTGGCCTCGGTGACGATCAGCCCCGTGCCGCCGGTGGCGCGGGCCGCGAGGTGGGTGAAGTGCCAGTCCGTCGGGACACCGGCCCCGTCGCCGTCCGGCACGGCGCTGTACTGGCACATCGCCGCCATCCAGACACGGTTGGGGACGGTCAGCGACCTCAGGGTGTACGGGGTGAAGAGAGTGGTGCTCATGTCGGGTCTCCTGAATGAGGCGGCGGCGCCATCCATATACTTGCAGTCACGCCCTACTGCGTACGACAATAGTTGCACACGCCTCATTATGGCAAGGGGTGACCTTCGCCGCCCCGGAGCGCCCCGCGGACAGCGGACCGACCCGGTCGCCCGCGCTACGGGAGGAGTGCCTGGATGCCCAGGACGGCGGCGCCCCGGGCCCACTCCTCCCACGGAAGCGGACGCAGGGTCAGCGGGCACTTCGCCGCCGCCTTGAAGCAGTGCGCGGCGTACGCCTCCCTGATGTGGATCCCGAAGAGGTCGTAGGTGTCGAGCCCTTCACCGGTGACGACGACGCGCTCGGGCCCGAGGAGGCTCACCAGGGTGGCGATGCCGACCCCGATGGCCCGGCCGGCCGTGGCGAAGGCCTCCCGGGCGGCCCGGTCGCCGGCCCGGGCGAGCTGGACGACGTCGTCGAAGCTGAGGTCCGCGCGGCCGGTCGCCCCGCGGGCCGAGGCGAGGATGGCGCCGCTGGCCGCGAAGACCTCGACGCAGCCGACCCCGCCGCAGTGACAGGGCGGGCCGTCCGGGTCGATGCTGATGTGCCCCAGCTCGCCGGCGACCCCGTAGGCCCCGGTGACCAGTTGGCCGTTGACGACCAGCCCGGAACCGACCCCCGAACCGATCGTGACCAGCGCGAAGTTCTCCGTCCCGATCCCCTCGCCGAACCAGTGCTCGGCGGCGGTCAGGGCCTTGACGTCGTTCTCCACCGTGACGCTCAGCCCGGTCGCCCTCGCCAGTTCGTCCGCCAGCGGGACGTCGCGCCAGCCGGGAAGGACGGAGTACCGGACGAGGCCGGCCGACCGGTCCACGTCACCGGAGACCGCGACCCCGAGGCGCCTCGTACGCTCCCGGAACACCGGGTCGGCGTCGAGGAGTTCCTCGACGAGTTCACCCAGCAGCCCGCAGACGGCCTCCGGGCTGCGGTCCTCGCCCAGCTGACGGCCGCCGGTGACCCGCAGACCGGCCCGCAGGTCGCAGACCACGCCGAACAGGGCCTCGCTGCTGATCTTGATCCCGACGAAGAACTCCCGGTCCACCGTGACGGCCAACGGGTTGACCGGGCGGCCGGCCCCGGGCGCGGTACGCTCCGGGGGGAGTTCGTGCAGATAGCCGTCGACGATGAGCGGCCTGGCGGCCTTGGTGACGGCGGTCGAGGACAGGCCCGTACGACGGGCCAGTTCGACCCTGCTGAGCGGACTCTCGGCCAGCAGGAGGGCGAGGATGGCGGTCTCGGCCGGGGCCGTGACCAGCGGCTGCGCGTGATTCGGGAACACCACCGCAACGTACTCGCAAATAATTTACTTTGTCCAGTATTAAAGTACGCGGCCGGGGTCGTTCCGGTGCCGGGCCCGCTCACCGCCGTGAAGGCCCCGGCCGCACCGGCTACGGCGTCGCGGGCCCGACGGCCAGGCGGGCCCGCACCCGCACCCGCGTCCCGGCCGGGGACGGGAAGGCCACGCACGAGGTCACACAGTGCCGCACCAGGCCGAGACCCCAGCCGCCGGAGACGGCGTCCTGATCCGCGACGCGGCAGGCGGCCCAGCGCCCCCACCACAGCCAAGCCGCGCACCGGAGGAGCACGGCCGCGGCAACTCGATCGTCGCCCTGGTCGCCACCGGCCACGGCAGCTGCACCCACCCCGGCGGCACGACCTACTGGGCGGACCTGTGAGCCGCCGGGGCACCGGGATCGCGCCGTGAGCACCCGGCGGCAGCCGCCCGCACCGAGGCGGCCACACCGCCGGGTGCGGGCGCCGCCCGGCCCCGGCCGCGGGTCCGCCGGCCGACACCGGGCCGCGGGTCAGGCGGTCAGCACACCCGAGCCGAGCAGGCCGAGGAGGATCACGCCGATGGCGATCCGATAGGCGACGAAGGCGTTGAAGGAGTGCTTGGCGACGTACTTCAGCAGCCAGGCGATCGAGCCGTAGGCGACCACGAAGGAGACCGCGGTGCCGACGACCAGCGGCGTCGTGCTGACCCCGGCGCCCAGGGCGTCCTTCAGCTCGTACAGGCCGGCGCCGGTGAGGGCGGGGATGCCGAGGAAGAAGGAGAGCCTGGTGGCGGCCACCCGTTCGAGGTCGAGCACCATGCCCGCGGACATCGTCGCGCCGGAGCGCGAGAAGCCGGGGAACAGCAGCGCGAGGATCTGCGCCGAGCCGACGATCATCGCGTCCTTGAAGCCGGTGTCGTCCTCGCCGCGCTTGTGGCGGCCCATCTGGTCGGCCGCCCACATCACGCCGCTGCCGACGATCAGGGAGCCGGCCACCACCCAGAGCGAGGCCAGCGGGCCCTTGATCAGGGGCTTGGCGGCCAGGCCGACCACGACGATCGGAACCGTCGCGA
Source organism: Kitasatospora sp. NPDC005748 (assembly GCF_040630735.1). Lineage (NCBI taxonomy): Bacteria > Bacillati > Actinomycetota > Actinomycetes > Kitasatosporales > Streptomycetaceae > Kitasatospora > Kitasatospora sp. NPDC005748. Next base: position 20,479 of record NZ_JBEXYD010000079.1, on the reverse strand, counting down.
AGACGACCCACCAGGCGAACTTGTAGTCGTGGTGGTACCGCTCCTCGCGGTTCACCAGGCCGCGGCCCCAGGCGGAGACGATCCGCACGATGTCCTTGAGGAAGTAGAGCAGCACGGCCGCGATGGCGCCGACCTGGATGACGGCGGTGAAACCGACGACGGAGGCGTCGTCGACCGGGATGCCCATCAGCCCCTCGGTGATCTTCAGATGGCCGGTGGAGGAGATCGGCAGGAACTCGGTCACCCCCTCCACTACTCCCAGGACAACGGCCTGTCCGACGGTGATCGCGCTCACGTGCACCTTCCCAGTGGTGTCGGCACTCTCCCGGGGGCCGAGGTGCGGCGCTCCGGGCCATCGCATACGACGACAGGAATGTAGACGTAAGCGGCGGCGCCGTCCAACCGGCTCGGACGCTCGAACGGCTGGCGCCCCGCACCGGATCCGTTGACGTAGTTAGTGATTACCCACTAACTTGCCCGCATGGTCAGGATGAGCGCAGAGGACAGGCGCGAGAGCGTGGTCCGCGCGGCGATCGCCGAGTTCGCGCGGCGCGGGTACCACGGCACCTCCACGGAGGCGATCGCCAAGCGGGTCGGCGTCTCGCAGCCCTACCTGTTCCGGCTCTTCCCGAGCAAGAAGGCGATCTTCGTCGCCGCCTCGCTCCGCTGCATCGAGGACACCGGACGGGTGTTCGAGGAGGCCGCGAAGGGGCTGGCGGGCAAGGAAGCCATGCGCGCCATGGCGAGGGCGTACATGCGGCTGATCGCGGACGACCCCGAGAAGCTCCAGATGCAGATGCAGACCTACATCGCCGTGGCCTCCGTCGAGGCGGACGGGGACAGCGGGTTCGGCGAGACCGTCCGGGCCGCCTGGACGCAGCTCTGGGACGCCGTGAACCTCCCGCTGGAGGCCGACGGCGACGAGACCACGAGGTTCCTGGCCTACGGCATGCTCATCAACACCCTGATGGCCATGGGGTTCCCGGCCGGACACCGGGTCTGGGAGGGCATCCGCCTCGACCAGGTCGTAGTCCCGCCGGAGGCGTAGGCGCGGGCGTAGGCGCGGGCGTAGGCGCGGCCGGATCCACCGGGGCGGCCCGCGCCGCCGCGGCATCCGGGGTCTGCCATGGGCCGCAAAGTTAGTAAGCGATAACTACATCCAGAACACGCATCAACCGCTGGGGGGAAGCAATGTCACAGCAGCAGACGGCACGCCGAGGGGGTGTCACCTGGGCCCTCGTGATCACCGGTACCGCCGGATTCATGTCGGCCCTCGACAACCTGGTGGTCACCACCGCCCTGCCCGCCATCCGCGAGGACCTCGGAGGGGGGCTGGACAGCCTGGAGTGGATCGTGAGCGCGTACACGCTCACCTTCGCGGTCCTGCTGATGTTCGGCGCGGCGCTCGGTGACCGGTTCGGCCGCAGGCGGCTCTTCCTCGCCGGTATGACCGTCTTCACGGTCGCCTCCGCCGCCGCGGCCCTCGCGCCCGGCATCGACTCCCTGATCGCGGCACGCGCCGTCCAGGGCGTCGGCGCGGCCGTCATGATGCCGCTGACCCTGACCCTGCTCAGCGCCGCGGTGCCCCCCGAGAAGCGCGGGATGGCCTACGGCATCCTCGGGGCCATCAACGGACTCGGGGTCGCCCTGGGCCCGCTCATCGGCGGCAGCCTCACCGAACACGTCTCCTGGCACTGGATCTTCTGGCTGAACGTCCCGCTGGGCCTCGCCGTCCTGCCGCTCGCCCGCCTCCGCCTCGCCGAGTCCCACGGCGACGGCGCCACGCTCGACATCCCCGGCACCCTCCTCGTCAGCGGCGGCCTCTTCGGGATCGTGTACGGCATGGTGCGCGCCCCCTCCGACGGCTGGACCGACTCCTCCGTACTGACCGGCCTGGTCGCGGGCACCGCGCTGCTGGCCGCCTTCGTGGTGCACGGCATCCGCGCCAGGAACCCCATGCTCCCCATGCGGCTCTTCCGGTCCCGCGCCTTCTCCGCGATCAACGCCGCGAGCCTGCTGATGTTCCTGGGCATGTTCGGCTCGATCTTCCTGATCAGCCAGTACATGCAGGGCGTCCTCGGCTACTCGCCGACCGAGGCCGGGCTGCGGATGCTGCCCTGGACCGGCATGCCGATGCTCGTCTCCCCCTTCGCCGGGATCCTCTCCGACCGGTTCGGCGGCCGTCCGGTGGTGGCGGCCGGCCTGTTCCTCCAGGCCGCGGGCCTCGGCTACATCGCGGCCGTGGCCACCCCGCACACCTCGTACGCCGCCCAGCTGCCGGCCCTGATCATCAGCGGCGTCGGCATGGCCCTGTTCTTCGCACCCGCCTCCAACCTGGTCATGTCCAGCGTCCGCCCGCAGGAACAGGGCATCGCCTCGGGGGCCAACAGCGCACTTCGCCAGGTGGGCGGGGCGCTCGGCGTGGCCGTCATGTCGTCGGTCTTCTCCGCCCAGGGCGGCTACGAGAGCGCGCAGCGCTTCGTCGACGGCCTGTACCCGGCGGTCGTGCTCGGCTCCGTGACGGTGGCACTCGCCGGTGTGGCGGCCCTGCTGCTCCCGGCCCGGCGCCCCACCGCGGGGGGCAAGGGCACGGACCCGGGCACCGCGAACCAGGCGCCGGTCCTGGAGCCCACCGCGCTCTGAGCAGCGCGTCCCCGAACACCGCGCCGGCGGAAGCACCGCGCCGGCGGGAGCACCTCGCGGACCGGTCGCCCCGGGGTCAGCCCCCAGCGGCGACCGGTCCGGCCGAGCGGTGCTCCTGCGGGCTGACGCCGTGCACCCGCTTGAAGGCGGTGGAGAGGGCGAACGGGCTGCCGTAGCCGACCCGGTGGGCGACGGAGCCGAGCGTGGCGGCCGGGTCGTGCAGCAGGTCGGCGGCCAGCGCCAGCCGCCGGCCGGTGAGGTAGGACATCGGCGGCTCGCCGACCAGTTCGGCGAACCGGCGGGCCAGCGCGGCCCGGGAGACGCCGACCTCGGCGGCCAGGCCCGCCACCGTCCAGGGGTGGGCGAGGTCGCCGTGCAGCAGCCGCAGCGCGTGACCGACCAGCGGGTCGGTGTGCGCGCGGTACCAGGCCGGGGCATCGGACTCGGGCCGGGCCAGCCAGGTGCGCAGGGTGGCGATCAGCAACAGGTCCAACAGCCGGTCCAGTACCGCGTCCTGACCCGGCAGGTCCTTGCCGATCTCCTCGCCGAGCAGGTCGATCAGCGGGGAGTGCCAGGAGTCCGCGGTCACCACCAGGAGCGGGGGCAGCGCCTCCAGCAGGCCCCGGCTGACCTCGCCGCGCAGCTGGTACGTCCCGCTGAGCAGCACGTCCGGGCCGTCGGTGGCATCGCCCCAGGTGCGGGTACCGAGCGCCATCGTCTCGCACAGCCCGTCGCCGGCCGGGGTGCTGGAGCTCTGGTCGGGGTGGATCACCACCCGGGGCGGGGTGGTGGGGGTGTCGGCGAGCACGTACGCGTCCGGGCCCCGGGCGATCGCCACGTCCCCGGTGGCGAGCCGGACGGCGGCCCCGTGGTCGGGCAGCACCCAGGCGGTGCCGCGCACGGGTGTGATCAGGGTGAGCGGTGCCCGGTCCTCTACCCGGATCGCCCAGGGCGGGGTGAGGACCGAGCGGATCAGGAAGGCGCCCCGGGCCCTCGGCCCCGCCAGCAGTCCGGCCAGTGCGTCCATGGCGCCCGAGTGTAGACGCCGGGTGTGGACGCCCGCGTATGCGGTCGAGTGGCTCGGCGATGGTGCGGGCACCCGCCGGGGCGGTTGACTCGGGGGTGTCCGACAGCGGGTGTTCACGACGGGGAGTGTGTGGGATGGCGGGATTCAGAAGTGCGGTACTGCTGGCGGCGACCCTGGCCATGGGACTGAGCGCGGGCCTGTTCTTCGCCTTCTCCTGCTCCGTCATGCCGGGGCTCGGCAAGGCCGACGACCGGACCTTCGTGGAGACCATGCAGCGGATCAACGTGGCCATCCTGAACGGCTGGTTCATGCTGGTCTTCCTCGGCGCGCTCGCGCTCACCGTGCTCGCCGCGGTGCTGCAGTTCCGCGGCGGCGACCGGCGGCTGCTGCCCTGGCTGATCGCGGCGGCGGTGCTCTACACGGTGGTGCTGGTGGTCACGGGCGCGGTGAACGTCCCGCTCAACGATCAGCTGGCGGCGGCCGGTTCGCTCGACCGCATCCCGGACCTGGCGGCCGTGCGGGAGACCTTCGAGAGCAGCTGGGTGGGCTGGAACACGGTGCGGACGGTCGCCGCGACGGCCGGCTTCGGCTGCCTGCTGGCCGCCTTGGTGACCGGCGCGCGGAGCGCGCTCTGACGGTGCGCGGGGCCGGGCACCCGGCCGACGGCGAAGCCCCGGACCGGGTCCGCGGCTTCGCCGCGCCCGTCGGGCCCGGTGGGGTGGCCGCGACGCCGGACCACGCGGGGCCGTCGCGGCCGCCGGGAGGCGGCCGGCCGCGCCCGAAACCTTGGCGGGGCACGCATGGAGCACCGCCCGGCGGGCACCCGCGCAGGGACCCGGAACGCCCGGGTGCTGCAACGGAGTGAGAGGAGCCCGCCGTGAGCGACCCCCGCACGGCGCCCAAGGTGCCCGACCTGCCGCCCGCCGAGGGCACGGAGGCACCCGACATCCCCGCGGCCGGTGGCGAGGAGGGCCGGACCCCGGCCGGAGGGCCGACCACCGACCGGGACGGCTCGGCCGCGGAGACCACCAGAGCCGAGAACGAGGACGAGCCGCCCGACTGACCGCCGGCGCGGACGGAGCCCGAAGAGCGCGGGCGCTCCCCCCGAGCGCCCGCGCCTGCGTGTGCGCCCACGTCTGCGCGCGCACGCCGGAGCACCGCCCGACCGGCTCGGGCTGTCGTGCACCAGGGAGATTGGGACGAGGTCATCACCACCGTCCGGCCCGGCGGCTTCCAGCAGAGCGACCTCGACCACCCCGCCGCCGTCACCATCCCGACCGTCGACGACCCGAAGGGCGTCGTCGAGCAGAGCCCGCTGAGCCAGGGCCGCTCGTACGAGGGCCGGATCGGCAGCCGACCGGTCACCTTCACGGCGGGCCGGCAGGGCTGGTGGAACCACACCAGCCTCAACGCGCAGTAGCCGGCGCCCTCCGCCGCGCCGCCACCGCGGTGGGCGGGGGCCCGCCGCCGCGGCGGCAGGGGGTAAACGACTGGTTCCGGGACGCACCGTTCCGCGATCATGGAGCGGACACCCCCTGCCGACGAGGAGACCCACCCCATGGCCGCACCCGCCGACCCCACGGTCCTCCACCCGCTGCCCGAGCACCCGAGGGTGGTGCTGCTCAAACCGCTGGTGAAGTCCCCGCTGATCGAGGTCGGGGAGTACTCGTACTACGACGACCCGGACGACCCGACCGCCTTCGAGACGCGCAACGTGCTGTACCACTACGGGCCGGAGAAGCTGGTGATCGGCAAGTTCTGCGCGCTGGGCACGGGCGTGCGCTTCCTCATGAACGGCGCGAACCACCGGATGGACGGCCCGTCCACCTTCCCCTTCCCCACCATGGGCGGCTCCTGGGCCGACCACTTCGACCTGCTCACCGGGCTGCCGAACCGGGGCGACACCGTGGTCGGCAACGACGTCTGGTTCGGCCACGGCGCCACGGTGATGCCCGGGGTGCGGATCGGCCACGGCGCGATCGTCGCCGCCGGCGCCGTGGTCACCGGCGACGTCCCCGACTACGGCGTCGTCGGCGGCAACCCGGCCCGTCTCATCCGCACCCGCTACGGCGCCGAGGACGTCGCCCGCCTCCTGGCGGTGGCCTGGTGGGACTGGCCCCCGGCGCACATCACCGAGCACGTACGGACGATCATGGCGGGCGGCATCGCCGAGCTGGAGGCCGCCGCGCCGCCCGGCGGTTCGTGATCCGGAGCCGGACGCTAGTCCACGGCCCGGCGGGCGACCAGGTTCCCGATCGCTGCGTAGACGATCGCCGGGATGCCGTAGTCGAGCAGGATCTGGACGGTCTGGCTGGAGACGGTGAAGAGCCCGCGCGACCAGGCGGCGAGCCAGTCGGCCGCGGAGTGGAACCAGCCGACGACGGTGTTTCCCTGATTGGCGCTGAGCAGATCCAGGATGATCCAGACGACGAGAATGCCTGCGATGATGTGGGCCGCTGCTCTGATGGCCGAATTCATTCCTCTCATGGCCACCGCTTAGCCCGTGGCGGCTGCGGCAAACCGGCCGAGGCCTGGTCAATTCCCTTGACCCTCAGGGCTGTTGTCCTGGCGAAGGTGCGTCCGGGGCTCGGGGTGGACCGTCCGGACCAGCCGCCGCCCCAGCACCAGGTAGCCGAGCAGCGCGCCGAGGGTGTTGAGGATGACGTCGTCGATGTCGAAGGCCCGCCCGGTGATGAGCGCGCCCTGGACCAGTTCGACCAGCACCATGACCGCCGCCGTCCTGATCAGCACCCGGAACAGGCCGCGGGCCCTCGGCCACAGCACCGGGAGCAGCAGCCCGAACGGCACCCCGAGCAGCACGTTCCCGCCCACCTGGCGCAGCGCGTCCAGCGTGACGGCGTGCAGCAGATAGTGCCGCAGCGAGTCGCCGGGGCGCAGGTTGCTGTGCACCCGGCCCACGGCCCCGGGCGCGGGCACCAGCGTGATGCGGGCCAGGAGGACGGCGAAGCCGACCATCGCGAGGAAGGCGGCGAGGAGGATGAGCCACCGGCCGGCCGCCGAGGCCCAGGACCGCCGCTCGGGCGCCCGCTCCTGCGTACCGTCCGGCGCACCGACCGACGGTTGCCCGTGGTCGGGCGGCGCCGGACGGTCGCGACGTCGCAGCCGTGCCGCCAGGGCCCACCGGGCACCGCCCCGGGGCCCGTCCCCGGCTTCCGTGTCGATCAGCTCTTTCGTCACGTCTCCCCCGCCCGCTCAGGTGGTGCGCGACCGCCCGCCTACCCGCGCCGCGCCACCTCATGCCGCGCGTCCTCCTGCCGTGCGCGGGGCCGCCGGATCGGTGGCCGCCCCGGCGACCCATCCGGCGGGTGCGATGCTTGAGTTCGCCCGGCGGTGTGCACGGTCCGCGGAAAGCGGGGCAGGTTCCTGGGGAACGGTCGGAGTGGTCGGTTCGAGCGAAAGGTGGCCGGGGTGGACGGCGGAAGCGTGTTCTGGTGGGTGGCCGGCGGGATCGTCGCGGTCACCGTGGTGGTGGCGGTCGTCCTGGTGGTCAAACTGGTCCGGGCCCGGAGGCTGCTGGGCTCGGCCGGCATCCCGATGTCGAAGAAGGTGCTCTTCTGGGCGTCCATCGCCTATCTGATCAGCCCGGTGGACCTGCTGCCCGACCCGATCCTGCTGGATGACATCGGCTTCCTGCTCGTGGCCCTGCGCTCGTTGAACAAGGCCGGGCTCCGGGCGGGTGTCGGCCCCGCGGTCCGCAGCGCGGCCGGTTACGCGGCCGCGCGGCCGAGGCAGCGGCCGGAGGGTCCGGCGTAGCACTCGAGCGGGCCCGGTCGGGCGGGCACTCAGCCCGCACGGGGCCTCAGCAGGTCCTGGACGAGGGCGTCCACCAGGGCGGCGGAGACGCGCGACCCCGTCAGGGCGCAGTAGACGACCGGGCCGACGAGGCCGTCGACGACGGCGTCAGGGCCGAGTCCGGGCGAGAACGCGCCCGCGTCGATCCCGCGGACGACCAGGTCGCGCTCCCGACCGCGGCGAGGGCCGAGGTAGCGCTCCTGGAGGCGCTCGGCCGTCCCGGGATCATGCTGCGCCTGGGCGAGCAGCGCGAGCAGGACCCGGCCGGCCGGGTCGACGGCGAGGAACTCCGCGAACCGGGCCAGGTAGGCGCGGACGGTCTCCGCCGTGGGCGCCTCCTCGGTCGGGACGGGGAGCTGCTTCTCGGTGTCCTCGATGAGCGTGTCGAGCAGGATCTCGACCTTGGAGGGCCACCAGCGGTAGATCGTCTGCTTGGCGACCCCGGCGCGGCGCGCGATCGCCTCGATGGTGAGCGCGCCGAACCCGTGCTCGACCAGCAGGTCGTCCGCGGCGTGGAGCACGGCCTGACGTGCGGTCTCGTCGCGGCGGTTGCCGGAGTGGGGTCTGCGGGGCGCGGAGCTCGTGGCGGGCATGCGGGACACAGTACCGGGACCGGCCCGAACCCTGTTGTCTAGACGCAACGACTCGTCTAGGTTGAGTCCCCCAACCATCAGGGAGCGCCTGTGTCCGCCACACCCCCCGCATCCGCCCGCCGGGCCCTCGTCGTCGGAGCCTCCCGGGGCCTGGGGCTCGTCCTCGCCGACGAACTCGCCCGACGCGACTGGCAGGTGATCGCCACCACCCGCCGGGACAGCGCCGGACTGCGGGCGATCGCCGACACCCGGAACGGCCGGCTGCGGATCGAGTCGTTGGAGATGACCAGCCCGCGAGAGCTGTCCGCCCTGCGCGAGCGCCTGGACGGCCGCCGGCTCGACCTGCTCTTCGTCAACGCCGCGATCAACCTCAGCAACCTGCCGATCCACGAGGTCCCGACCCACGAGTTCACCGAGGTGATGATCACCAACGCGCTGAGCCCCCTGCGCGCCCTCGCCGCCCTCCACGACCTCGTCGTACCCGGCGGCACGGTCGCCGTCATGTCCTCCGACCAGGGCAGCATCGCCCGGAACACCGAGGAGGGCTACGAGCTCTACAAGGCCAGCAAGGCCGCCCTGAACCAGCTGATGCGCAGCTACGCCACCCGCCAGGCCGGCGACGGCCGGACCAAGCTGCTCATCGACCCCGGCCATAACCGGACGGAACTCGGCGGCTTCGACGCGCCGCTCGACCCCCGGGAGAGCATCCCCGCCGTCGTCGACGTCCTCGAAGCCCAGGCCGGCACCCCCGGCCTCCAGTTCCTGGACCTCCACGGCGAAGCCGTCCCCTGGTAGCCCCCGTCCCCCACCGCGTCCCGCCCGGCAAGGACCGCCGGGCGGGACGCGGTGGGGGACGGCGCGGGCCGGGTGGGGGTGGCCGGTCAGTGGAGGACGTCGAGGATCTGCTTCTGGAGGCCGTTGGAGTAGACCTCGTGCTCGACGAGCTGCAGCTTCTGCGCGTCCTTGTCCGTGGTGCTGAACAGGCGCTTGCCGGCGCCGAGCAGCAGCGGGTAGACGAGCAGGTGGTAGCGGTCGATCAGGCCGGCGTCGGAAAGGCCGTGGTTCAGGGTGGCGCTGCCGTGGACGATGATCGGGCCGCCCTCGGTCTCCTTGAGCGCGGCGACCTCGTCCAGCGAGCGCAGGATGCTGGTCTCGCCCCAGTTCGTGACCAGCTCGTCCTCGGAGAGCGTGGTCGAGACGACGTACTTCGGCATCGTCCGGTAGCGGGCGAACTCCGCCATGTCCGGCCAGACGGGGCTGAAGGCCTCGTAGCTGGTGCGGCCCAGCAGGATGGCGGTGGACTCCTCCTGCTCGCGCCCCTTGATCTCGAAGGCCTCGGGGAGGAACTCGACGTCCTTGAAGGTCCATCCGGAGTTGCGGTAGCCGGGCTCGCCGCCCGGCGCCTCGACGACTCCGTCGAGGGAGACGAACGCGGTGCTGATGAGAGTGCGCATGGTGGTCCTCGGTGTCGTTCTCGGGTGTGGTCGGGATATCCGGGCGTCGGTCAGCCGAGTACTCGTACGAGCCACCGCTGCCAGGCGTCCTCGGCTCCGTCGGTGTCCGCTCCGAACAGGTGGTGGAACATCAACGCCGTTCCGGCGCCGTGGTGGAAGGTGTAGAGGCCGTCCGCCGTGCGCAGCCCGAAGCGTTCGTCGTCGGCCCAGACCACCTCGCCGTCCAGCGGCGGCAGGCCGGCCGGCTCGGCCTGCGCCTGGGCGCCGACGGTCACCGGGGTGGGCAGCGACAGGGCGCCGGCGAGGGCCGCCCGAACGTCCTGCGCCGTCCGCCGGCCGGTCGGCGCCGCGGCGAACACGGGGACAGCCGTGCGGGCGGCGAAGTGGGTCAGGTACTGGACCAGCGTGCCCAGGTGGAAGGGCCAGCCGCGGCGCAGCGCGTCGTACTCGTCCTGCCAGTCGTCGCCGAGGAGGCCGCTGTGGACGACGCGCAGGACGGTGGCGGCGCCGCCACGGCCTTCGATGAGGTACTCGAAGGCCATGAAGCGGCCGTCCTCGCCGGGTGACGTGCGGGTGGCCAGCCGCTTGCCGGGTTCGTAGGCGGTGACCAGGGCCTCCTCCCGGTGGCCGCCGGTCTCCATGGCCGCCGTGCCGCCCTCACGCGGTTCCACCTCGTTGCGGCCCATGAACCAGGAGTCGATCCCCGGGCCGGTGGCGATCGCCTCCCAGACCTGTTCGGGGCTCGCCGGCAGCGTGGTCTCCAGCTCGATCTCGAACGGGTGCGTCATCGTCGGTCCTCCTCCGCCGCTTCGGAGTTCGTCGCGGGGGGCGCCCCGGTGGCGCCCGGCGGCCCGGCCGGGTCGGGGATCTGGTGCAGTCCGACGACCACCCGGTGGGTCCGGCCGCCCGGCGCGCTCTCGTCGTGATAGCGGCCGACGAGGGCGGCCACGGTCCGGGACAGCTCCTCGGCGAAGGCCGCCCGGTCGGCCGCCGAGGCGAACCGCACCTCCGCGTCGATGCCGAAGGAGGCGACCCGCCGGCCGGCCCGGGAGGCGCCGGTCAGCAGTTGCCCGACCTCCTGGACCAGCCGTGACCCGAGGGCCAGCAACCAACGGGCCGAGAGCTGGTCGGGCGAGCGGGCCGGGTCCGGGCGCACGGCCGCCAGGGCGAGCGGGGAGATCACGTAGGAGGCGGCGGTGGCGCGGTACACCCGTTCGGTGACGTTGCCCTTACGCCGTTCCTCGGCGAGTTCGACGAGTCCGTGACGCTCCAGCTCCTTCAGGTGGTAGTTGACCTTCTGCCGGGGCAGCCCGAGGCGGCCGGCCAGCATGGTGGCCGAGCCGGGCTCGGCCAGGGCGGCGAGGATCCGGGACCGGATCGGGTCCAGGGACGCCTCGGCCGCGGCGGGTTCTTCGATCACAGCGACGTCCAGCACCCCTCCAGGGTGCTTCCGACAGGATTCTTTGTCAAGACAAGGGAATCTGTCGGTGAGCCGCGAGCAAGGTCCCGGGGCTCTCGTGACCGCCGGGGGCCGGACCCGCGACCGCCGTCCGGCCCGCGCCGGAGCGCGGGCCGGACGGCGGTTCGCCGGCAGGCTCAGTACGGCCGAGCTCGTACGGCCGCTCAGGACGACAGGCCGTGCGCTCGGGCCTCGGCGGCGCTCTTCAGGTCGCGCAGCCAGGATTCGAGGCCCTGCGCGAGGATCTCGGTCGCGGCGGGCACGTTCGCATCGACCTGGGGCCCGGTGTGGGTCTCCTCGGTGCGCACCAGGACACCGCCCCTGACCTTGACGAAGTTCCACACGTGGACGCCGTCGATGTGCAGGCCCGCACCGATCGCGGGGCCGGTCCAGCGGATGCAGGAGTCGCGCTTGAGCTGCTCGACGGTCGAGGTGATCACCAGACTGGTGGCGGGGGTCGAGGGGTTCGGGGGCACCGGCGTCGTCCACCGGAAGGCCGAACCCCTGCGGAGCGGGCCGTCGTCGAGGCGGTCCGCCGTCGTGACGGGGGGCTGCCAGGCCGGCCAGCGCTCCACGTCGGTCTGCAGCTTCCAGACGACGCCCAGCGGCGCGTGGATCATGGTCTCGGTCCGGTGACGGACGAGTGCGTCGGGGTCGACGCCCTTCCCGCCGCAGGTCAGGGACGCACCGGGCCGGGAGCCGGGCCCGGTGGCGGCCCCGGCGGGCAGGGCGGCCGCGCCGAGCAGGCCGACGACGAGCGGGACGGTGCACAGGGCGGCACGGCGGCCGGTGCTGCGAATGCCGGACATGGGGTTCCCCTTGATCGGTCGTAAGGCGGACATGGCCCATCGGGTGCGCGGCGGGCGTCGGACCCGGCGCGGCGGGCGGTGTTCGGTGGAGCGCGTCACCGGCCGGGGCGGCGCTGCTTCCGGGCCCGGTGGAGGGTGGCGAGGAGGACGGCGGACGCCGCCACGATCAGCCCGGCGAACCCGGGCTGCATGTCCTTGGACAGGCTCTGCGCCCCGTCGGGCCGGACCAGCCACACCACCAGTGGGGCGGCGTACGCGGCGGCGAGCAGGAACACCGCCCGCCGCACCGCCCGGTCACGGACGGACCGGAGGGCGCCGACGAGGGCGAGCACCACCGGGAGGACGGCGAGCAGCGCGAACTGGCCCACCACCAGCAGCGGAACCGCCCAGGCGGCGAACGTCACCGACCTCGGGCCGGGCCGGCCTCCACCCCGGCCTCCACGCCGGTCTCCACGCCGACCTTCGCGCCGGTCTTCTTGCCGGTCTTCTTGCCGGTCTTCGCGGGCGTGGGGCGACTGGACCGTGGCGGCCATGAAGGTCTCCTTGGATCGGCGGAGTGCACGGCGGCACCACGCATGCCAGGCTGAGATAGATAGATGCTCACGTGTTCGTTAGAAGTTGTAACGCAGAACGACCCTGAGGGTCAATAGTGTTAGTGATAGCCCCTAACAAAACCTTGACCATCTAGCTCGCTTGAGCGGGATCACACCCGGCGTGGGAGCAGGCACTCCGGGCAAGCGCTTGGTACTGCTGTCGGACACACCGAAGAGAGGACCGCGGCCATGACCACACCCGACGACACCGAGGAGCCGGACGAGGAGACCCGCGAGCGGTCCGCCGAGGAGCGCTCGATCGTGGCCCCCACCCCGGCGGACGTCCGCGCCAAGGCGGAGGACGGCGACGACGAGGAGCCCGAGCCGCCGGCGGCGGACACCCAGGCGCCCTGACAGGGGCTCAGACCGGGGCGCGCGCCCCACTTCGCACCAGGGGGTGGGCGCCCCGGGCAGCCGGCGCGTCCGGTTCCCAGCCCCGGACCACAGGAGTCAGGAGTTGTTCATGGTTGACCACAGCAGGGGTGACGACGTCTACCAGCCCGTCGGCGGCGACGACGAGCAGGAGGACGCGACGCCGCTCGACCTCCAGGACGCACTGGACGAGCGCACGTACGACGACATCCTCGACGAGGGGTACTCACCGCCGGAGAAGCCGCTCGGCGTGACCGGCGGGGGAACCACCCCGGCGGAACAGCGCGAGGGCGAGAGCCTGGACGCCCGGCTGGCCCGGGAGCTGCCCGAGGTCGCCGACGGCGAGGGCGACGGCATCGGCGACCTGCCGGGCGGGGAGGGCGAGCTGCTGGACGCCGAGGCCGGCGACCGTCGGGCGGGACGGCTCGTCGCACCGGACGAGGGGGCTCACGCGCACACCACCAAGGGCATGTTCGCCTCCGACGTCGGCATCGACGGCGGCGCCGCGGGCGCCGAGGAGGCGGCCATGCACATCGTGCCCGACGAGGAGTGAGCACGCTGGGCAGCGGGATCGAACACGGCCCGTCATACCTGTCCCATCGGGGTTTGAGCAGGTGAGCGGCTGTCCACACACCAGGTAGGGCGTCGTCGTGCCTCCGAGCGGGGCCCAGTAGGCGGCGGCGCCCGCAGGCCCGTCACCGCACGCGGAGCAGCGGTCCGGCGCGAACGCCGGCGGGCCGCCGACGGGGGCGAGAGAGGACAGCCGCCATGGCCCGACCCGTGTGGACCGGAGTCCTGACCTTCGGCCTGGTCACCGTGCCCGTCTCCCTGTACACCGCGACGCAGTCCCACGACGTGCGCTTCCACCAGCTGCAGCGCGGCACCTCGGACCGCGTCCGCAACAAGCGGGTCAACGAGCGCACCGGCAAGGAGGTCGACTTCGGCGAGATCGTGAAGGGCTACCCGGTCGCCGAGGGCGAGTACGTCGTCGTGGAGCCGGACGAGCTGGAGCAGATCTCCCCCGGCCGCTCACGCACCATCGACATCGCCGGCTTCGTCGACCTCGCCGAGGTGGACCCGATCTTCTTCGACAAGACCTACTACCTCGGCCCCAAGGGCAAGGAGTACCAGAAGGTCTACGCCCTCCTCGTGGAGTCCCTCGACCACGCGGGCAAGGTCGGACTGGCGATGTTCGCGATGCGCGGCAAGGAGTACCTGACCGCCATCCGCTCCGAGAACGGCCTGCTGGAACTGCACACCATGCACTTCGCCGACGAGGTCCGCGACCCGCGCCGGGAGATCGACGACCTCCCCGAGAAGGTCGAGCTGTCCACCCAGGAGATCAAGACCGCCGAGCAGCTCATCGGCATGCTCGCCGTCGACTGGGACCCGGGCGAGTGGCACGACACCTACGAGGACCAGGTCAAACAGCTCATCGAGGACAAGCTCGCCGGCCGCGAGATCGCCGTGTCCAGCGGCCCGGCCCCCGAGGCGACCAACGTCATCGACCTCATGGACGCCCTGCGCCGCAGCCTCGACAGCGCCGGCAAGGGCGACGCCGCGGAGGCGACGAAGCACTCCTCCCGGAGTACCGCGTCCTCCGGTCAGGACCGGGCTCCCGCGAAGACCGGTGGAAAGAAGACCGGTGGAAAGAAGAGCACCGCCTCCGGCGGCTCCACCTCGAAGCCCGCCGGCGCGGCCGAGGCGTCGGAGCTGTCCGAGCTCACCAAGGCCGGGCTCTACAAGCTGGCCACCGAGCTGGACATCCCCCACCGCTCCACCATGAACCGTGAGGAGTTGCAGGAGGCCGTCGGCAAGGCGCGGTCCGGCCGCCGGCTCAAGGCGGTCTCCTGACGCCCTCGCGCGCTACCACGGCCGTCCCGGCCCGGCCGCCCCCGCGCGCGGGCCGTCCCCTTACCCGGACCACCACCGCGCTCAGACCGCGTCGAACCAGGAGAACGCCGCGATCCGCCAGCCCTCCGGGGTCCGGACGAACTGGATGGTCTTGGTGCCGCCGCCCTCGAAGGGCTCGCCGTCCAGGATCCCGGACTTGCGGTACTCGCCGAACCGTGACGCGATGTCGCCCGCTATCTCGGTGTGTTCGGAGACCTCCCACTCGGAGAACCCGACCAGCCGGCCCTCGGTCAGCAGCCGCTCGCGGGGCTCGACGAACTCCTCCACGGTGTACACCGTGAACGCCGGACCGGTCAGGACGATCACGCCGCCCGGGATCATCAGCCGGCGGACCCGGGCGACATCGGCGACCCGGCCCTCCCGGTTGTCGAAGGACCCGAAGAACTCGGCGGTCAGCGTGTCGATCTCAGCCTTGGACATGGCGCGACGCTAGCACCGGCGGGCCGCCGCCCACCGCCGGTTTCGGCAGGCCACCACCACTCGGGGCGCCCGGGCTCGCAGGCGGGCCGCGGCGGGTCTGTATCCGGCGGGTCCGGACAGGGCCTCCGGACCACGGGACCGCGCGATTGAGTGCGCCCGATCCGGGCAGGCGACCTCCATGGCGACTGTCCACGAGGAGACCGAACAGAGCTACGACGGAGCCCCGAGCCGGGCGCTGGCCCCCGACGGGCTGCCGGGCGTGGCCGAGATCGCAGCCGGCACCGCGGAGATCCTGGACGCGGTCTACTACGACACGCCCGACCTGCGGCTCCTGCGCGGCGGCATCACCGTGCGCAGGCGGACCGGCGGGCACGACGCGGGCTGGCACCTCAAGATCCCGCACCCCGACGGGCACCGCACCGAGCTGCGGCTTCCGCTCGAAGCGGGGACGGCCCGCCGGCCGCCGCAGGAGCTGGTGACCCGCACCCGCGGCGCCGCCCGGGGCAGCCGGCTGGCGCCGGTCGCCCACCTGCGCACCCGCCGGGACCGGACCCTGCTGCTCGACGCCGGCCACCGCACCCTGGCCGAACTGGCCCAGGACGAGGTGTCCGCCCAGATCCTCGACCCGGGCCGGCTCCTCGACGAGGGCCAGAACCTCGACGAGGGCCAGGACCTCGACGGGAGCCGGCCCCGGGGCCCGCAGGCGGCGGCCCGGCCCGACGGGTCCGGCCCGCGCACCGAACTCGTCACCTGGACCGAGACCGAGGTGGAACTGGTCGACGGTGGGCCCGACCTCCTCGACGCGGTCGATCGCCGGCTGCGCGAGGACGGACTCCGCCGGACGGCCGCGCCGTCGAAGCTCGGCCGGCTGCTGGCCGACCGCCTGCCGCCGGACCGGCGGCCCACCGCGCCGCCCGCCGGGTCGGTCGGCGCCGTCCTCACCGCCTACCTGCGGGAGCAGACGGCGACGCTCCACGACCTCGACCCGGCCGTCCGCCTGGACCGGCCCGACTCGGTGCACCGGATGCGGGTGAGCGTCCGCCGGCTGCGCAGCGCGCTCACCGCGCACCGCCGCCTGCTGGACCGCGCCACCACCGACCACCTCGCCGAGGAACTGCGCTGGCTCGGGAAGGTGCTGGGGAAGGCCCGGGACGCCGAAGTCCTCGGCGAACGGCTCGGCACCCAGGCGGGGGACCTGCCGCCGGTGGCCCGGCCCGGGGAGGTCGCCGAGCGGATCTCCGCCTGGTTCGACCACCGCTACGCCCGCGCCCACCGCGCCGCAGTCCACACGATGGACGGGCGCCGGTACTACGCGCTGCTCGACTCCCTCGACGAATTCGCCGCGGCGCCGCCCCTGCGGGCACGCGCCGAGCGGGGCGCCGGGCAGGCCCGCCGCGCGCTGAAGCGCGAGCAGCGGCGTACCGGGCGGCGGCTGCGCAGCGCGCTGGACCTGCCCGCCGGTACCGACCGTGACCAGGCGCTGCACCGCGCCCGCAAGGCGGCCAAGCGCGCCCGCTACACCGCGGAGAGCCTGTCGCCGCTGGCCGGTACGGCCGGCCGGCGCTTCGGCAAGCGCATGAAGCGGATCCAGAAGGCCCTCGGCGCGCATCAGGACGGCGTCGTCGCCGAACAGGCCCTCCTCCCGGTGGCGGCCGCCGCGGGCGACGCCGGCCAGCGCACCTTCGGCTACGGCCTGCTGTACGCCCTCCAACGCGCCGGGACCGGAGAGCAACTCGCCACCGCCCGCCGCACCTGGCACAAGCTCCGGCACTGACCGGCCATCCGGGCCTGTCCCCCGGTCCGGCCCGGTCGCGTTCGCACAGCTAGTCCGGAAGGCCCGGGCCCCCGTGGAGCATGACCACGGGCGGCGTCCGAGTCGTCTCGCCCAGCACTGTCCAGCGGGTCCGCGCCCCGTCCGTCATGGACGTCAGGCCCTCTGTCTCCCTCAAGGTCACCGAGGAGAACCTACCGCCGACGCTGATGTCCTGCCGGACGCCCGGGAGCACGCTGGAGGACGCCCCGGCGGGGCTTCCCCGAGGCTCTCCGGGCCTACGGGGCCGGGCCCCTCAGGCGCGGGCGGTCAGGGCGGCGAGGCCGTCCACCACGTGGTGGAGCGAGCCGTGGCGGCGGTGGAAGACACGCTGCCGTTCGGCTCCGGTGCCGTTGGCGAGGACGGCGCCGAGCAGTGAGCGGGCCTCGGCGAGGTCACCGTGGGCCTCCAGGCCGGGGGTGCTGCGCCGCAGCAGCAGGTGGAGCAGCTGGATCATCGGGCGGGACGTTCCGGACGGGTCGACGCCCGTTCCCCGCAGGCCGTGCAGGGCGGCCTGCCGGTGGGCCGCGGCCAGCTGGGCGTCGGTGACGTCCGGTGCCGGGGCGTCCCGCTCGGCCTCGTACAGCAGCGAGCTCGCGAGGCCGCGCAGCAGCACGGCGAACAACAGGGTGGCGTCGAGGTCGGCGTTGACGTCGGCGACCCGGATCTCCAGGGTCGGCAGGTGCTCCGACGGACGCGCGTACCAGTAGATCATCCGCCGGTCCAGGACGGTGCCGTCGGTGACCAGCCGGTCGGCCAGCGCGTCGTAGCCCCGCTCGTCGAGCACCGGCGCGGGGCCGACGGTGGGCCACTGCCCGTACTGCAGGGCGCGCCAGCTGGCGCAGTTGCGGTCCCGGCCGTCGGCGAAGGGGGAGTTGACCATGAGCGCCTGGAGCACCGGCAGCCACGGGCGCAGGCGGTGGCTCAGCCGGAGCGCCTCGGCCCGGTCGAAGGTGCCGAGGTGCACGTGGAGGCCGCTCAGCTCGCCTCCGCCGGCGCCGGTCGCGAGCGGGCCGACATGCCGGGCGATCTCCCGGTACCGGGGGGCGTCGGTGATCGGCAGCGGGTGGCGGGTGAGCAGCGCCGTGGCCGACGCCACCAGCAGGCAGTCGTGCCGGGCCGCGGCGGCCGCCACCGCTTGCCGGCCGGAGGCCAGTTGCGCGCGGAGGCCGGCGGAGGTCGACGCCGGGTCGGTACGGATCTCCAGCTGGCTCGCGAAGAACTCACCCTGCACGCGCGGGCCCAGGACCGGCCGCGCGTCGGCGATGACCTCGGCCGCCCGGGGCGCGGCGGCCCGGCTGCGGGTGTCGGCCAGCAGGAATTCCTCCTCGACGCCGAAGGTGAGCGGGGAGTCCCCGGGGGCGGAGCCGGTCATCGCCATCGGTCTCTCCAGTCGCAAAGAGGGCCAGTAGGAACAGGAGGAGGGCCAGTAGGAAGGAGGCCAGTAGGAAGGAGGCCAGTCGGAGTCGGTCAGGAGACGGGGCCACGAGGCAGGACGAGGGCCGCGCACGATCGCCGGCTCGTGGAGCCGGCCACCTGCCGTGCTCAGAGAACCTGCCCAGGCAGGGGCGGGCCATGCCCCCCGGCCGGGAGGGAACCTGCCGGAAGCAGGGCTTCCCGCACGCGCCGCAGCCGCCTGCCCCGGACCGGCCGCAGCGGTTGAGGCGGCCGGTCCGGGGCAGGCGCGCCGCATGGAACCCGCGCCCGAGCCCACCCACCCGTCCGACGGCCCCGAGACCCCTCCCCCGCCCGGGCCGACCGGCCGTTCCGGACCGGACACCGGCCCCGAGCCGACCGGACCGGACAGCGCCCCCGCCGCCCCGCGGAGCCCGTCCGATCTGCCCCGCCGCTCGTGGCGGGCCGTCGTGCGCCGCACCGGCGGGGAGTTCCTCGCGGACGAGCTCCCCGACCGGGCGGCGGCGCTCACCTACTACGGGGTGCTGGCGATCTTCCCCGCCCTGCTCGTCCTGGTGGCGATGCTGGGTGTGATCGGCCGCTCCGCGACCGACGCGATCCTCGACAACCTCCAGCACCTCACACCGGGCCCGGCCCGGGACATCCTGCGCAACGCCGTCGACCAGCTCAGGGACAACAGCGGCCCGAGCTCGGTCCTCGCCGTGCTGGGCCTGGTGGCCGCGCTCTGGGCGGCCTCCGGGTACGTCGGCGCCTTCATCCGCGCCGCCAACGCCGTCTACGACATCGCCGAGGGGCGCCCGATCTGGAAGGTCACGCCGCTGCGGTTGGGGCTGACCCTCCTCCTCATGGTGCTGCTCGCCGCGAGCGCGGTCATCGTGGTCTTCACCGGGCCGATCGCGGACCGGGTCGGCCACGCGCTCGGGCTGGGCAGCACCGCGCTACGGGTGTGGTCCTACGCCAAGTGGCCCGTCCTGGTGGTGCTGGTGATCCTGATGATCGCGGTCCTGTACTGGGCCGCGCCCAACGTCCGCGGCCGCGGCTTCCGCTGGGTCACCCCCGGCAGCGTCCTGTCGGTGCTGATCTGGCTGGCCGCCTCGGCGGGCTTCGCCGTGTACGTCGCCAACTTCTCGTCCTACAACCGGACGTACGGCACGCTCGCCGGCGTGATCGTCTTCCTGGTCTGGCTCTGGCTGTCCAATCTCGCGATCCTGCTCGGCCTGGAGTTCGATGCCGAGCTCTCCCGTCAGCGCGCCATCGTCGGTGGCTTCCCCAAGGACCGGGAGCCCTACGTCACCCCGCGTGACACCAGCACCTGGCCCGAGGAGGAGAAGGCACCTCCGGAGGACGGGGGACAACGGTAGGCCGAGCGGGCCCGCCGGGTGTGGGCGGCGCTGATCCGGGCAGCCACCCGGCATGCTGTTGATCAGACCGCCGGGCGTCTGTCCGCCCCAGGGCGACACCGAACTGCTCATCTCCAGCCTGCGCCGCGAGCCGCTGGGCCCCACCAGCCGGGTACTCGACGTCGGGACCGGCACGGGGGCGGTGGCAATGACCGCCGCCGGGTCCGGCCTGGGACGCGGGGCGGGACGGGCGGCTGGTGCTGGACCGGATCTGCCGGGAGGCGCCCCGCCTGCTCGCTCCCGGCGGGGTGCTCCTGATCGTGCAGTCCTCCCCGGCGGACGTCCCGGCGACGCTGACCGCGCTGCGGCGGTCCGGGCTGCGGGCCTCGGTGGCCGCGCGGCGGCGCCAGGCGATCGGCCCGGTGATGACGGGGCGCGCCGGCCTGTTCGAACGGCTGGGGCTGATCGCGCCCGGCGACCGCGCGGAGGACCTGGCGGTGCGCGGTGTCCGGCAGCGGTGAGCCGCGCGCGGCCGACTTCACCCGGGTGACGATCGTGGCGGGCGGGCTGCTGCTGGTCGAGGGCCACGTCGAGGTCACACTGCCGGACGGCACCGTGCGGCGCTCGGAGCGGCCGGTGGTGGCGCTCTGCGCCTGCCGGCGGAGCCGCCGCTACCCGTTCTGCGACACCAGCCCTCTCCGGCGGCGCGCTCCCCGGCCGGACTCGGTCCCGGTCGGTGACCACGGCGCCGAGCACGGCCGTGGCGCGGGCGTCGTCGGAGAGCAGGCCCTCGATCGCGCCGGCGAGGTCGGTGAC
>NZ_JBEXYD010000078.1:0-31291 GCF_040630735.1 Kitasatospora sp. NPDC005748 | reverse complement strand
GCCCAGCGCGCCCGCACCGACGGCGGCCGCGGCGCTGCCGCCGACCAGCTTGGTGCCGGCGTCGTCGAGGGCCCCGCTGCCGTCGCCGGCCTGGGCGGCGCCCTGGGGCACCGACGTGACCTGCGGCTGGTCGGCGCGGGAGTTGTCCTGCGGGACGGGGCCGCGACTGGGCTGCGCCGCGCCGCTGGGGGTGACGGTCGGCGCGGCGGGGGCGGCCGGGGCGGGCTGGGCGCCCTTGGCGGACGGCGCGGCCGGGGCGGGCTGGGCGGCACCGTTGGCGGCCGCCGGCTGGGAGACGGCCGGGGCGGTACGCGCGGGCTGGCTGGGCTTGGCGGCGGGTGCCGAGGGCGCCGTGGCGGGCTGGTCGGGGTGGTCGACGGCCGGGGCGGTGGGGGACGGGGTCCGGACCCCGTCGGCCCAGGCCTGGCCGCCGGAGACGGTGGCGAACAGGGCCGCCCCCGCGATGGTGCAGCCCGCCAGGGCCCGACGGGCGGTCGAGTTGGTGGTGCGGGTGGAGCGGTGCTTCGACATACGGGCGTCTCTCCTTGTCGCGGTGCGCCGACCGTGCGGTCGGCGCCTCCTGACCGACAGTAGGAGGGCCTTGTCGCGGTCCCCGGGAGGTCGTGTCACGGCTGTCCATCGGCTGGGTAACAGCCGGCCGTGACTGTTGCACGGCGTGGTGCGCGCAAGGGTCGCGGACGGCGGGCGGAGCTCCGGCGGGGTGGGTACGGGTCCTACCGAGGGGGGTTCCGGGGTGCCCCGGCGGGCCGGTGGCGCCGCCGGCGCCCGGTGTCGTTGCCGGTCCGGCCCGGTAACGACCCAGGCCCTGTCGCCCCTGCGGCGCCCGGGAGTTCAGGGCTGGAGCAGCATGCCGAGCCGGGGGCCGCCCCGGCGGTGGAGCCGGCGCAGGAAGGAGAGCACACCGCTGGTGCCGACCGCCCAGGCGGCGGACTCGACGGTGGGATCGGTGGCCGGGAACACCGGTCGGCCCGCGCGGCCGCCGCTGCGGGCCAGGACCAGCCCGGCGATCTCCTCGGCGGCCTCCCAGTGCCGCTCGTCCCCGGTGGCCAGCGCCAGGTCGATCAGCAACTCCCCGGCGCCCGCGAGCCCGCAGCACTGGACGACGGGTGCCGTCCTCGGGGCCGACTCGCGACAGGCTCGCGCGGCGTCGGCGGCCCGGGTGAGGAACTCGTCCGCGCCGTAGTACCGGCCCGCCTGGACGAGCGTCGTGCCGATGCCGGCCAGACCCCGGCACCAGGACCCGTACCGGCGGGTGGCCCCTGGCCGGCCGGCGGCCACCACGAGCCGGGGGACGTCCTCGGCGAGCGCGTCCACCAGACGGCGCGCCGCCGCCGCGGCCGCCTCGGTGTCTTCGGCGCTGTGGGCGCGGTAGGCGCCGTGGGCGAGGTCGACGCGGCCGGCCGGAGCCGCGGTTGTGGCAGCGGTGGCGGACGCGGCGGACAGGCCGAGGAGGAAGTGGGCGACTCCGGCGCGGCCGTGCGCGAAGCCTTCTTCGAGTGCGGCGGTCCCCGGGTTCGGCGTCTCCCGGGGCCCGTCGGCCCGGCCGTCGGTGAGCAGCCGGGCGCAGGCCCGGGCCGTCGCGAGGTGCTGCTCGGCCTCGGCTTCGCGACCCGCGGCGCGTGCTCGCCCGGCCAGCAGCAGCCGGCCGGTTCCGAGGCCGGCCGCGCCGGAGATCTGGTCCGTGGAGCGGACGTCACCCGGACCGGGATCGGCGCCGAGCGGCTCCTCGGTGCCCAGCACGTCGGCCGCCCGGGCGAGGAAGAGGTCGACCCCGGTGCGGCCCTCGTACAGGCCGGGGCCGAGCCGGTCGATCGCGGGGTGTGCCGCCGTCCACCGGGCCAGCGCGGTGGCGGCCGCCCGGGCGTCGGGGCGGTCGGCGTGCTGCAGCAGTTCGAGACCGAGCCCGGCGCTGCCGTCGTAGAAGGAGAGCAGGGCGCGCGGCTCCCTGCTCCGCGCATCGGCGGTGACCAGCTCGCCGGCCAGCCGCACGCAGGTGGTGACGGTGTGGTCGACGACCTCGCCGAGCAGTTCGGCGGTCACCCGGGGCGGACGCGGCGGCGCGGGAACGCGCCGAGCGCGGTCGCTGCGCTCGCCCACGGTGCCCGCAAGGCCCGTGCCGGGCGGCGCGACGTGATGGCGCAGGGCGTCCGCGGCCGCCGCTCGCTCCGCCGGGTCGAAGCCGAGCAGGCCCGCGACCAGCGCGACCGCCGGGTGCTGCGGGTCGGGCAGCGCACCGGCCAGGCAGGCCAGCGTGCGGTCGCGGTTGGTGGCCCGGTCCGGGTCGATCACCACCGGGTCGAGACCGGTGGCCGCGTAGTGCAGTGTCGCCCCCAACGCGTAGTAGTCGTCGGTGGGGTGGGCGGTCGTGGTCGCCGGGCCGGGCAGTCCGTACCCCCGGGTCGTCCCGGCCGGCCGTTCGCCGTCGAGGGCGCTGATGCCGAAGTCGACCAGCGCGCACCCGCCCGCTGCGTCGAGCACCACGTTGGCCGGCTTCAGATCGCACATCACCACGCCGCGCGCGTGCACCGCGTCCAGTGCCCGGAGCAGTCCGCGCGCCAGCGACCACCAGTCGCGGCCCGGCCCGTGCGCGCCGCCGGGCCCGGCGGCGCGGGCCTCGTAGGGGCCGCCTTCGAGCACGTCGCGACGCAGGTCGCGCCGGCCGCAGGCGCTGCTCACCAGGTACTCGTCCTCGCCGTGCCGGACGTAGTCGACCAGGCGCGGTACTCCGCCCACGCCCGCCAGTGCGGTCAGGACCCGTCGCTCGTGCCGGAGCCTGCCCCGCGCGTCGAGGCCGGCGGCGTCCTCGGCGACGAAGGCGCGGGCCTGCTTCACCACCACCTCGCGGCCGGTGACCACGTCGACCGCCCGGTACACATGGCCGCCCGGTGCGCGGGTGATGCCGGCGGTGATCCGGTAGCGGCCGCCGTCGCCGATCCGGTTGCTCGTCGGTCGCGGGGCGGTGCGCGGTGCGAACGGGTCGCTCACCCAGGGTGGTTGGCGATAGTGAGGGGCGGCCGGGGCGGGAAAGGTCTCGCCGGCCGGGCCGGTCATGAGGAGCGTCGAGTCCTCGGCGGCGACCCGGAACAGGCCGTACCGGTAGTAGACCGGGGCGTCGGCCCGCAACTGCCGGTCACTGGGCACCCGGGGGCCGGTCCAGCCGGTCAGCGCGTTCGCCAACTCGTCCGCGAGGGCAGCCTCTTCGCCCGGGCACGGGTAGACCGTGACGGCCTTGCCCACGGCGGCCGGGTCGCGCAGTCCGGTGTTCAGCTCGCGCAGCACGGCGGTACCGGCGGCGAACTTGGCGTCGCAGGTGCGCCGCAGCAGGATCGGGACCACCACGTCCAGCAGGTGCGGGAACCGGTCGGGGCGGGCCGACACATGGAGCTTCCAGCCGTGCGGGAGCGCCGGCATGTCGGGGTCGTGCAGATACAACCAGTCGTCAGCGCAGCGCAGTTGGCGGCGCGAACCCGGGGCGGCCGCGACCAAGGCGGCGATCCGGGCCCGCAGCGCCCCGGCGGCGCCGGGGTCCGGCCGCGCGCCGGTGGGTGCTGCTGCTGACGGCACGAGTCCACCACGTCCCCGGGTCCGGTCGCACGGGTACCCCGCCGGGTGTCGGCGGGCAGGTGCGAGAAGGTACGGCGTGCGAGCCGGTGCGGTAGCCTGCGGGCGTGCGGCGCACGGCAGTTCGGGCGGCGCCCGCCCGCAGGCCGGGTGTCCGGCGAGGGTCAGGCGTCCACCGCGCAGTCGAAGCGGGTGGGGACGTAGGTGACGAACGGGTCGGCGAGACAGGCCGCCGGGGCGAGGTCGGCGTCGAACTCGTCCTCGAACGCGATCACCTCGTCGTCGATGTCCAGTAGGCCGGCGTCGCGGATGTCCAGTACCAGTGCACTCATGGGTGGTTCCTCCCATTCACCTTGGCTGATTCCCGTGCGGGCCGCCCATGCTAGCCATTCGTTCGGGCCCGCCATAGAGGTGCGACAGCGCAGATGTTCGACCCTTTCGGACCGTCGGGCCGCGCTGCTTCGCACCCGTCCCCGTGGCACCACCGGCACCCCGGGTACCCGCCGGTTCGGCACGGCGGGGGCGAGGCCGGGGGCGGTTCGCGCACACGGTCCCGGCCCGTCGCCCCGCCCCGGTCGCCCGGCCCGGTGCACTCCGTCGTGCGACGGAGTGCACCGGGCCGGGTCTCGGACAGCTGTGCCGGGCAGGGGGCCGACGGGCGTCGGTGCGGCACTGGCGTCAGGTCAGAACTTGACGTCGGTGCAGGAGTAGAACGAGTTGTTGGTGTCGGCGATCTCCCAGACCGCCACGACGACCTGGTGGCCGGTGCGGCCGCTGGGAAGGGTCCCGGTGTGGGTGGTCGTGGCGGCGGGCTGGCGCCCGTTGTAGTTGACGGTCAGGAACGGGGTCAGGTCCAGGTTGGCCCGGGTGATCTTCTGGGTCGCGTCGTAACCGGGCTTGGTGAGGTAGTACTTGAACGTGGTGGTGGCGTGCCGGGCCTCGATGTTCCAGGTGAAGGTCAGCTGCTGGCCCGCCGTCACGTTGGTGGTCGGCCAGTTGCCGTTGCGCGGGGCGTCGAGCGGCGCCCAGCGCGGGTCGGCGCCGGCGCAGATGGTGCCGTCGGCCGGTCCGCGGCTGGGGAAGCCCTTCGGGCCCTCGACGCTCTGCGGCTCCCACTGGATGTCGCCGCAGTTGGTGACGACGCCCGCGCCGCACAGGGCCGCCCGGCTGGGCGGCAGGTTGATGAAGCCGTGCGACTGCGCCGGCAGGGCCAGCGTGAGCGGCAGCGCGACCGCGGCCGCGGCCACGACGGCGAGATGACGTTTGCGCATGGTGCTCCTCCGTGGGGGTGGATGGAGTGTGCGCCCGACGCAGGGCGCGCGCGTGGGGGTGCGGCGGCCGTCGATCTCTTGGCATGCCTGCGCCAGGTCGGTGTGGTCCCCACCGTAGGAGTTGTGGCCCCGGGCCGTCAATGGTCTGAACCATTCGCCGTCATGAACGCCCTTTCCCCAGAGGGATGTTCGTCATTCCTGCGCGGCGACAGGGTGGCCGGCCGGTATGTTCGGGAGCGGTCCGACGGGAGCGCAGTGTGGTCCTCAGCCGTCGCCGGCGGTCTCCGCCAGGGCCCGGCGGAGGGCGGCGGGGGTCCACTGCGCGTCGGCCCCCGGGCGGGTGCCGAGGTAGTCGGCGATCCGTCCGAGGTCCCAGCCATGGGCCTGGACCAGTCCGGCGGCGATGGTGCGCAGATAGGCGGCGCGGGGTGCCCGCAGGTCGGCGTCGGCCAGGCCGCCGGAGGCGGTGAGGGTCAGCACGGGGGTGTGGTCGAGGGAGCCGGGGCACACCAGCGTCCCGTAGCGGCCCGGCCAGAGCCGGTCCCGCCCGGTGCGCAGGGCGGTGGCCGGCGAGAGGTCGGTCCCCGGCTGCCGGTGCCTCTCCTGGGCGGCGATGTCGCTGAACTGCCCCGTAGTCAGCAGATAGGCGCGCGCGGGCACCAGGCCGGTCCGGTCCGGGTCGTAGAAGGCCGTGCCACCGCCCCAGACCGTCGACTCCAGCGCGAAGTACAGCTGCCCGGGGAGCGTCACCGGCACGGCCCGCTCCGGCGGCCGCCCGTCGCGGCAGCCGGGGTACGTCCGGGCACCACCCGGCGGCCGGCCGCCGCGAAGGTAACAGGCCAGCCGCTCGGCGCACATGTTCGAGCCGTAGGCGGCGTACCAGACGTGGTCGGGGTCGCCGTCGGCCGCTGCGGCGCCCGCCGGGCGGAGCAGCCACCGTGCCACGATGTCGCGGATCCCGGGCGCGCGCCCGGCGGCGACCGGCCTGAAGCCGGGCCGGGGCAGGCCCGGGGTGGCGCCGTCGGGGCAGCCTACTCGGTCCGCCACTTGAGCTCGACCTCAAGCTCGATCTGCCCGTCCTCGACCTCGACCTCGATCTCGATCTGGAGTTCGTCGGGGACGCGCACGGTCAGTGTGCCGGGGCCGAGGTCCAGCTCGGCGCTGGCGCCGTGCCGCAGCGCGTCCGCGAGCGCGGTGAGCCGGTCGGCCGCTTCGAGCCGGGTCAGCGAGGCCTTCTGCTCGAACTTGAGCTCACTCACGGAGGCCTCCAAACCCGGGGGACGGCGGATACCTCCAGTGTGACCCCGCCGCCCGGCCGCCGCCCGGGCAGTCCGGTCACGGCCGGTCGCCACCGGTCGCTCTCCGCGGTCCCGTGCCTCCCGGCCGTGACCCCGGACCGCCCGCCCGGACCGGTCACCCGGGCCGCTCACACCCCGGCGGGTCCGGGTTGCGGCGGGGGCGCCGGATCCGGGTCGGGGAACGGTGGGACGGGCGGCGGCACGGGGACGGGTTCCTCGCCCGGGTGGCGCGGCCCGGGTGCCGGGTGCGGGAACGGCTCGGTGTCCGGGTTCGGGGGTGTCGGTCTGGTCATCACGGCCACCTCTCGCTTCGGGGGTGCGGCGGGGTGCGGCGGGTCTCGTTCCGGGTGTGCGGCGAGCGGAGTCAGCGGCCGAGCGCGTGCTCCAGCTCCCGCTTGTTCATCTTCGAACGGCCCTTGATGTTGCGGTGCTTGGCCTCGTTGTACAGCTGGTCGTAGGTGCGGCCCCCGGCGCCCTCGTGGGACCGCAGTCCGCCCCGCCGGCCGGAGGAGATGTCGTGGGTGGAACTCCGGCTGGCGGTCCGCGCCTCGCCGTGTCTGGCCCGCTCCTTGTTGACCGTCCGGGCGGCGATCTCCTCCGCCAGGTCCTCGCTCTCACCGCGCTCCAGCACGCTCTCCTTGATGTGCTCGTACTGGCGCTCCCGCTTGGGGCTCGATCCTCGGGGCATCACAGTTCTCCTCTCCTCTCGGCGCGCGCCTACCCGGTCGCCGTTCGGCGAATCGGCGGAAGCCGCAGGAGTTCCCGCCGCCCGTACCGCGCGTCGGGCGGGGCTACTCCTGCGGGTCGGCCAGCAGGCCCTCCGGCAGGTAGCCGGAGCGGGTCTCCAGCTGCCAGCCGTGCGCCCGGACGGCGAGGGCGGCCAGGGCGACGGTCTCGACCGGCAGCAGGGTCCTCGGCTCCGGGTCCGGTCCCACGCCATCCCGGTGGAGGCGGAGACGCTCGGTCAGGGCGTGCTCGAAGGCGGCCCGGTCGTCGTCCAGGAGCACGCGGAGCAGCCGCTGGTCCGGGGTGAGGGCACCGGCCGCGTCCAGCCGCCGGGCGGCCTCGGCGCGGGCCTGCGCGTCGGGCTTGGTGATCGGCTCCGGGGCGACCCGCGTCGCGGGCCAGGTGCCGACCATGTCGGCGAGGTACCCACACAGCGCGTCCATCGCGGCGAGGTCGCCGGGGTCCGACACCGACTCCAGCGGCGAGTACGGCACCCCGTCGCGGATCGCGGGCGCGTAGTCGTCCTTGAGCAGGGGGCCGACCACCCGCTCCGGCCGGTGGAGCAGGTCCGTGGTCACGCAGAGCGCGAAGGTGTCGAGCCAGGTGCGCGCCGTGGACACGTCGTCCACCGCGTCGCCGAAGGCGAAGTCCCCGCTGTCCAGGGTCTGGTCGTTGAGCGGGAAGTAGACCTCGAAGTCGCCGTTCGGGAAGCTGCCCAGCGCCAGTACCCCGAGCGCGCACTCGGCGGCCGCCCGCAGGACGTCGCGGCCGGACGGACCGGTCAGCGCGGGGTCGCTCAGGGTGCGGGCGCCGACGTGGTCGAGGAGTTCGCCCTGCAGCCGTACCAGGCCCCCGATGGACAGCGAGTCGTAGCGGAGCGAGTGCCAGCGGTTGAACGACTGTCCACCGATGTCGTCGAGGGCCCGGGCGATGCGGTCGTCGTCGACCTTGTGGCACGTCACTTCCTGCACGGCTACTGCCTTTCTTGTGATCATTCCGGCTGGCCGCCCGACGCTACCAGGGCGGTTGCCGCCCCGGCCGACCCGCCCCGGACGGCCCGGACCCACCGGGGCGGGGAGCGTCACCGCCCCCGCCGCGGGGCCGGTTCACCGCCGGATCCGCCCGCGCCGCACCCCGCCGCGGGACGGTCGCGCGGGGCCGACCCGGCCGTCGGTGGGCGGGCGGGCACCGCGCGGGCCCCGGGACTGGCAGACTGGTGATCGTGACCGCCGACTTGCGCCCCTTGTGGCAGCCCTTCTCCGAGCCTTCCGCGACCGTTCCCGTCCAGACGGACCGCCACCACCTGCAGCCCGTGGAGCGCGCGCCGTTCCTGGAACCCGCCGGGGTGGCCGACCACGAGGAGCAGTTCCCCGAGGCCTGAGGCCGCCCGCACGACTCCCGGCGGCCGAACCCCGCCCCCACCCTCACCACCCTCACCGCGACCGCGATTCCTGCCGTCGCTCCATCCGTCGTCGCTCCGCCCCGTGGCGCTTCGCCCCGGTGCGGGTCGACTCATACGTCGGGCCACCGTCGCGCGCCACCGCCCTGCGGATCCTGCCGGGCGGCCGCCGCCGGTGCGCGGCCACCCGCCGTCGCACCGGCGCCCTGCGCGGGCGTCGCGGGGACGCCCGCCCTGAGATGGACGATGCCGCCGTCCTCCAGCGCGCGCAGCGCGGCGGTCAGCCGCGCGGCCAGGTGCCGGGGCAGCCGCCGCGCCGCCTCCCCCGGATCGAGCCAGGAGGCGGCCCGGACCTCCCCGTCGGCGAACCGCAGCGCGCCCGCCTGCGCGGCCGTGAGCGGCGCCGCGTCGTACAGGAAGCAGGTGACGGCCCGGCCGTGCCCGGTGGCCGTCGCGGGCGCGGTGTCCACCACCAGGAGCCGCCCGACCGGGAGGCGCGCCGGGCCCGCACCGTCTCCTCGACAGGGGTGTGGGCCGGCCCGGAGGCCGGCCCACACCCGAGCGGGGCGGAGAGGGGCTAGTCGGCCTGCCAGTCGGAGGACCAGCAGCTGATGATCGGGCAGATCCAGTCCGGCCAGACCGCGTCCTCCTCCAGCTCCAGGTTCTGCAGGGTCGTCACGTCCGTCGTCATGTCGAGTCACCTCCCTTCCGGGTCGAGGGGCGGCTCCCCGGCGGGGAGCCAGAGTCGGGTCCCGCCGTGCCGCAGCCGAGTCAGCAGGCCGAGCAGGCCGGACAGTCCGGTGTTGTACGCCGCGTGCACGCGGGAGAGGGTCTCGTCGGGGACGAGGAGCAGACCGTCGTGCACGACGTTGCGGGCGTGGGCGGCGGCGACCAGGTCCGCGGCCCACCGCCGGTAGCGTGGTTCGGCCAGACCGCCACCACCCGCCCCCCGAACGGTGGTTGACGACAGGCCGGGAGGCGGGTGGTGGCCGGAGGGCCGACGTCCACCATCCCGACAGTGAGGTGAGCCTTCCCTCATGTTTGCCCGAGCTGGAGGCTGTCGCAGACCACGGCCACGGCTGGTAGGGCGTCGTCCTCAAGCCGAGGCGGGGCTGGGACTTCGCGTTGACGGTCACCGGCGTCGAGGACGTCACCGAGAACCGCCGCCGGGTGCGCTTCGCGGACGGCGGGCTGCTCGCGGCCACCGGTGTCCATCCGACCATGTGGGTGCGGGTCTCGTTGCCCGACGCCGGCCCGGTTCGCCCGCCGGGAGCTCGCCGTGGCAAAGGGGCGGTTGCCCGCGCTCGGCTACTGGCGCCCGTGGCCGCGCCGCCGCGGTGGAGCGGTCCGGGCGGACTGTGCTCCGGGCGCCCCGGTTTCGCACGGGCGGGCGACGTTCGTACGGGATGGTGACGGGAAGGGTGAAGAAATGTAAGGTTACCCTTGCCTAAGTGGTTCTGGAGCGACCGAACCGCACTCCCTCCGGCACTCGCGAAGCCGGGTGGCGGGGTGGAGGGGAGCGAATGCCGCACATCCCGGTGCGGGCATCCTGAGTGCAGGGGGATCGGTGGAGAACGGCCTGGCCGGGCGCGCACGTCGCGCCGGGGTTGCTGGAACTTCGCGCACGGGTGGCCCCCTCGCGGCGCTGCCGTGGCTGGAGCGGTTCCGCGGCAAGATCGTCGTGATCAAGTTCGGCGGGAACGCGATGGTGGACGAGGGCCTCAAGGCGGCCTTCGCCCAGGATGTCGTGCTGCTCCGCTACGCGGGTGTCCGGCCGGTGGTGGTGCACGGCGGCGGTCCGCAGATCAGTGCCCAGCTGGGGCGCCTCGGGATCGAGTCGCACTTCACCAACGGCCTGCGGGTCACCACGCCGGAGGCGATGGACGTCGTCCGGATGGTGCTGGCCGGTCAGGTGCAGCGCGAGCTGGTCGGTCTGGTGAACCGCCACGGTCCCTTCGCGGTCGGCATGACCGGCGAGGACGCCCGCACCATGACGGCCGTCCGGCGGCACGCCGTCGTGGACGGCGAGCGGGTGGACATCGGGCAGGTGGGTGACATCGCGTCCGTCGACCCCTCGATGGTGCGCACGCTGCTGGCGGACGGCAGGGTCCCGGTCATCTCCCCGGTCGCGCGCGGCGTGCGCGGTGACGTCTACAACGTCAACGCGGACACCGCCGCCGCCGCGGTGGCCGCCGCGCTGGGCGCGGAGCTGCTGGTGATGCTCACCGACGTGGCGGGGCTCTATCGCGACTGGCCGCGTTCGCAGGAGGTGGTCCCCTCGCTGACCGCCACCCAACTCGCGGAACTCCTGCCGAACTTGGCGAGTGGCATGGTCCCGAAGATGGAGGGCTGCCTGCGGGCCGTCCGGGCCGGCGTGGGCAGTGCGCGGGTGCTGGACGGACGGGTCCGCCACGGGGTGCTGGCGGCCTTCGGCGGGCCGCCGGTGGGTACCGAGGTGGTGCCCGACGCGCCGCTGGTGCGCCGGGACGAGGCGGCCGACGCGGAAGGTCGGCAGGTCGCGATGGTCGGTTCGGGCACGATCTGAATTTGACTCACCCGATCAAGTGATAGAACTTAGGTAAGCCTTACCTAAAGCGAGTGGGCGAGTGGCGGACGGCCGCCGCGGCGGTCGACCGGACACCGGCGGGGCCGAGAAGCAAGAAGCAACGGAAGGATCGATCATGTCGAGCGAGAACGGCGCAATCGACCGAGGCGAGGGCGCCGACGACCTGGTCGGCATAGGCTTCGGTCCCGCCAACCTGGCCCTGGCCATCGCCGTCGACGAGCACAACCGCCGGGACCCTCAGCAGGCCCTCAAGGTCGGCTTCCTGGAGAAGCAGGCGACGTTCGGCTGGCACCGCGGGATGCTGCTGGAGGGGGCGACCATGCAGGTCTCCTTCCTCAAGGACCTCGTGACGATGCGGGACCCCCGCAGCCGCTTCACCTTCCTGACCTACCTCCAGGAGCGCGGCCGGCTCGCGGACTTCATCAACCAGAAGTCCTTCTACCCGACCCGCCTGGAGTTCCACGACTACTTCGAGTGGTGCGCCGCCGAGTTCGCCGGTCGGACGGCCTACGGCCGCGAGGTCACCGCGGTCCGCCCGGTGACCACCCCGGACGGCCGGGTCGAGGTCGTCGAGGTGGAGTCCCGGTCGGTCACCGACCCGGCCGACCGCGAGGTCCGGCTGGCCCGCAACATCGCGGTGGGCACCGGCCTGAAGCCGCGGATGCCCCAGGGCGTCACCGCCGGGGACCGCGTCATCCACACCCGCGACCTGCTGTTCCGCGCCCCCGACCTGATCGAGCGGCGCGCGGAGCTGCGCCACCGCCGCTTCACGGTGGTCGGCGCCGGCCAGTCGGCCGCCGAGGCCGTCGAGTTCCTGCACCGGACCTTCCCCGAGGCGGAGATCTGCGCCGTCCTCACCCGCTACGGCTACAGCCCGGCCGACGACAGCCCGTTCGCCAACCGGATCTTCGACCCGTCCGCCGTGGACGAGTTCTACGCCGCGCCGGACGAGGCCAAGCGGACCCTGCTCGACTACCACGCGAACACCAACTACTCGGTGGTCGACGGTGACCTGATCGAGCAGCTCTACCGGACCGTCTACCAGGAGAAGGTGGCCGGCCGGGAGCGGCTGCGGATCCTCAACGCCACCCGGCTCACCGGCGTCGGGCAGCTGGCCCACGGCGCCGTCGCCGAGGTCCGCTCGCTGACCACCGGCGAGACGACGGCCCTGGAGTCGGACGCGGTGGTGCTCGCCACCGGCTACGAGCACGTCGACCCGCGGGACCTCCTCGGCGACCTCGGCGCGACCTGCCGCACCGACCAGCTCGGCCGCCTCCGGGTCGACCGCGACCACCGGGTGCTGACCGACGACCACGTCGACGTGGGGATCTACCTCCAGGGCGGCACCGAGCACACCCACGGCATCACCTCGTCGCTGCTCTCCACCCTGGCGGTGCGCTCCGGCGAGATCTGCGACTCGCTGCTGCTGCGCCACACCGGCCGCCAGCTGCGGGCCGAGGACGGCCGCCTCGGCGTCACCGGCTGACGGTCCGCCGGCCTGCCGG
Organism: Kitasatospora sp. NPDC005748; assembly: GCF_040630735.1. Classification (NCBI taxonomy): domain Bacteria; kingdom Bacillati; phylum Actinomycetota; class Actinomycetes; order Kitasatosporales; family Streptomycetaceae; genus Kitasatospora; species Kitasatospora sp. NPDC005748. The sequence goes on along the minus strand of NZ_JBEXYD010000078.1, from coordinate 18,944 downwards.
GCCGCACCGGCGAACTCCCCCCTCGACCTGGAAGCGAAAGAACCACGCCATGACCGACACCAGCCCGTCCGGGTCCGCCCCCGTCCTGGACACCGAGAGCATCCGCGCCGACATCGCCGAACTCCTCGGCGAGGAGCCGGCGGCGGTCGGTGACGACGACGACCTCCGGGACCTCGGGCTCGACTCGATGCGCCTGATGCACCTGATCGAGAAGTGGCGCGCCCGGGGCGCCCGGGTGGACTTCGCCGACCTGGCGGACCTCGGCGCCCCGACCGTCCGGGTGTGGTCCGCCCACCTCTCGGCAGCCTGACCCCGCGGGCGGCCGCGCAGCTCACCCCCCCCCGCCCGCCCACCGCACGCCCAGCGCCCCCGCGCACGCCACGCAGTACCCCAAGGAGAACGATGAACACCCGTGCCCTGCCGTCCCGTGGTCTGAGGATCGCCGCCGCCGCCGGTGTCGCCGCCCTCGGCCTCACCGCCTGCGGCTCGAACGGCGACAGCACGAGCGAGGCCGCCTCCGGTGCGTCCGGCGGCGCCAAGGCCGCCCAGGTGATCGAGGCGACCAACGGCAAGGTCACCGTCCCGGCCGGGGTCAAGCGGATCGTCTCCGTCTCCTACGCCACCGGCGCGCTGCTCGACCTCGGCGTCCAGCCGGTCGGCACCAGCACCATCGACGACAACAACCCGATGGAGCTGCTGCCCTCGCAGACCGAGGCCGCCAAGAAGATCGAGGCCATCGGCTCCGGCATCGAGATCAACGTCGAGAAGGTCGCCTCCCTCAAGCCCGACCTGATCGTGGTCGAGGGCGCCACCGCCTTCGACTGGGGCGTCAGCAAGCTCGAAGGCATCGCGCCGACCCTCTACTTCGGCATCGACAAGCCGGTCGACCTGTACACCGCCCAGGAGAAGATCGCCACGGCCGTGGGCAAGGAGGCCGAGTTCAAGAAGCTGAAGTCGGACTACGACACCAAGGCCGCCAAGATCAAGGCCGACTACGCCGGCAAGCTCAACACCGTCAAGTGGACCATCGCGTCGTCCTACGGCGGCGGCGAGTTCCTCGTCGACACCAGCAGATCCTGGGTCGGCCGGGTGCTGAGCGACGTGGGCGCCACCTTCTCCCAGGCGTCCGGCGACACCAAGGAGCACGAGGTCACCTACTCGACCGAGAAGCTCGACGTGCTCGCCGACGCCGACATCATCCTGGTCCCTCGGACGGCCGCCACCGGCGAGGTCCCGCAGGACACCAAGGACCTCGACAAGCAGCCGTCCTGGAAGAACCTCAAGGCCGTCCAGGCGAACAAGGTCATCCCGGTCACCTACGCGACCAGCGACCGGTACGGCACCTCGATCGACGTGCTCGGCCAGATCGAGACCATCCTCAAGGGCCTCTAGGCCCCGGCCGGCCGGCCCGCCGGGCACCTCCCCGGCGGGCCGCCCCGCGCCCCTGCACCGCGCACACCACCACGCACCCCCCACGAACCAGCACGCACCACCACGCACCACAGCGCACCAGCGAGCGCCCCGGGCTTGCATCGTCGGCGGGGCCGCACCGAACCGGGAAGGGCCGACCATGCCTCAGGCGGGCACCAACACCACGCAGGTCGAGCCGGCCGCAGTCCTCCAGGAGCTGACGGCGGCACAGGCAGGGGTACTCGCCGCACAGCGGATCGACCCGGACAACCCGGCCTACAACGTCGGCCAGTACGTCGAGATCACCGGGCCGTTCGACCCCGCGCTGCTGGAGCGGGCGCTGCGCCGGACCCTCGCCGAGGCCGACGGCCTGCACGTCCGGCTCGCCGAGCACGAGGGCCGCACCGTCCAGCTGCCCACCGCCTTCGACGCCGACGCCTGGCAGCTGCCCCGGCTCGACACCAGCGCCGCCGCCGACCCGGTGGCCGCCGCCACCGCGCTCGTCCGGGCCCAACTCGCCGTCCCTACCCCGCTGGAGGGCCCCGAGGCCGGCCCGCTGCACGGCGCCCTGCTGGTCCGGGTCGGCGAGCAGCGCCACCTCTGGTTCCAGTGGTTCCACCACCTGGTCGTCGACGGCTACAGCGTCGCGCTCCTCACCCGCCGGGTCGCCGAGGTGTACACCGCCCTCGCCGCCGGCACCGACGTGCCCGACAGCCCGCTGCGCCCGCTCGCCGTCCTGCTGGAGGCCGAGCGCGAGTACCTCGCCGGCCCCGCCGCCGCCGAGGGCCGGGAGTACTGGAACACCCGCTTCGCGGACCGCCCCGCCGTCGTCGGCCTCACCGAGGCGACCGCCCAGGCCGCGCCCACCGCCCGGTACCACCGCGCCGAACTGACCGCCGAGGACTCGGCCGCCGTGCTCGCCTCGGCCCGGGCGGCCCGCGCGACCTGGGCCGAGGCGGCCGCCGCCGCCCTCGCCGGCTACCTGCACCTGATGACCGGGACGCCGGACGTCGTGCTCGGCATGCACTTCATGGCCCGCACCGCCCCCGGCACCCTGCGAGTGCCCGGCATGGCCGTCAACATCCTGCCCGTACGGATCGCCGTCGCCGGGACGGACAGCCACACCGGGCTGATGCGCCGCGCCGCCGCCGAGCTCACCGCGACCCGCCGCCACCAGCGCCACCGGGGCGAGGAGATCCGCCGCGACCTCGGCCTGGTCGGCACCGACCACCGGCTCCACGGGCCGCTGCTCAACATCAAGCCCTTCGACCTCGCGCTGGACTTCGCGGGCAGCCCCGGACAGACCGTCACCCTGGCCTCCGGCCCGGTCGACGACCTCTCGCTGTCCGTCACCAAGACCCCGGACGACCGGCTGGTGCTGGAGTTCGGGGCCAACCCGGAGCTCTACACCCAGGCCGCGCTGGAACTGCACGCCGACCGCTGCGCCGGCCTGCTCGCCCGGCTCGCCGCCGACCCGGAGCGGCCGATCGGCGACCAGCCGCTGCTCGCCGACGCCGAGCGGGCCGCCGTGCTGCACGACTGGAACGCCACCGCCCGGGAGGTCCGCGAGGGCACCCTGGTCAGCCGGATCGCGGAGCGCGCCGCCGCCACGCCGCAGGCCCCCGCCGTCGTCTTCGAGGGCGAGACGCTCAGCTACGCCATGCTCGCCGAGCGCTCCGACGCGCTGGCCCGCTCGCTGGCCGCCGCCGGCGCCGGCCCGGAGACCGTCGTCGCCGTGGCCGTGCCGCGCTCCGCCGACCTGCTGGTCGCCCTGCTCGCCGTCCTCAGGACCGGCGCCGCCTACCTGCCGCTGGACGCCGACTACCCGGCCGACCGGCTCGCCCACATGATCGAGGACGCCCGCCCGGTCCGCGTCGTCACCGTCCCCGAGGTGCTGGACCGGCTGCCGGAGAGCGCCCGCGCCGCCGCCGTCCTGATCGGCCCCGGCCACACCCCCGCCGGCGCCACCACGACCGCCCTGCCCGCCGTCGACCCCGACTCCGCGGCCTACGTCATCTACACCTCCGGCTCCACCGGCCGCCCCAAGGGCGTCGTGGTCCCGCACCGCGCCATCGTCAACCGGCTGGCCTGGATGCAGCACGCCTACCGCCTCACCCCCGAGGACCGCGTCCTGCAGAAGACCCCCGCCAGCTTCGACGTCTCGGTCTGGGAGTTCTTCTGGGCGCTCTGCGAGGGCGCCGCCGTCGTCCTGGCCCGCCCCGAGGGCCACAAGGACCCGGCCTACCTCGCCGCCCTGATCGCCGACACGGGCGTCACCACCCTGCACTTCGTGCCGTCCATGCTCCGCGCCTTCCTGGAGGAGCCGACCGCCGCCGCCGGCTGCGGCGGATTGCGGCGCGCCTTCTGCTCCGGTGAGGCCCTGCCCGGCGACGTCGTCGAGCGCTGGTACGCCGCGCTGCCCGACGTCCCGCTGCACAACCTCTACGGGCCCACCGAAGCGGCCGTCGACGTCACCCACCACCCCACCGAGCCCGGCGCCGGCGTCGTCCCGATCGGACGCCCGGTCTGGAACACCCGCCTGTACGTACTGGACGCCCGGCTGCGCCCCGCCCCGGTCGGCGCGCCCGGTGAGCTGTACCTGGCCGGCGTCCAGTTGGCCCGCGGCTACCTGGGCCGCCCCGGTCTGACGGCCGAGCGGTTCGTCGCCTCCCCGTTCGCCGACGGCGAGCGGCTCTACCGCACCGGCGACCTCGTCCGCTGGGCCCCCGACGGCACCGTCGAGTACCTCGGCCGCACCGACGACCAGGTCAAGGTCCGCGGCTTCCGGATCGAACTCGGCGAGATCGAGGCCGCCCTGGAGGCGCTGCCCGGGGTCGCCCAGGCCGCCGTCACCGCCCGCGAGCTCACCCCCGGCGGCGCCCGCCAACTGGTCGGCTACGTCGCCCCGGCCCCCGCCGACCCGGACGACCTGCTGGCCGCCTTGGCCGCCACCCTGCCCGAGCACATGGTCCCGGCCGTCCTGGTCGGCCTCGACGCGCTCCCGCTGAGCCTCAACGGCAAGCTCGACCGCAAGGCGCTGCCGGCCCCCCGGCAGGCCGGCGACGGCGCCGCCCGCGCCCCGCGCACCGAGACCGAGCGGATCCTCACCGACCTCGTCGCCGAGGTCCTCGGCCTGGACACGGTCGGCGTCGACGACAACTTCTTCTCCCTCGGCGGCGACAGCATCTCCGCCATCCAGCTCGGCAGCCGGGCCCGCCGGGCCGGCCTCGCCCTCACCCCCCGGGTGGTCTTCGAACGGCGCACCGTCGCCCGGATCGCCGCCGTCGCCGAGCAGACCGCCCCGGCGGTCCGCCGGCCCGGCGTCGAGAGCACCGGCCCGCTGCCCGCCACCGCGATCAGCTCCTGGCTGCGCGAGCGCGGCGGCCCGGTCACCCGGTTCAGCCAGCACACCGTGGTCACCGTCCCGGCCGGCCTCGACCGCGCCCGGCTCACCGCCGCCCTGGACACCCTGACCGACCACCACGACGCCCTGCGGCTGCGCCTGGACATCGCCGCCGACGGCACCTGGACCCAGCAGATCCGGCCCGCCGGCAGCGCCCCCGCCGCCGAGCGGCTGCGCCACCTCACCGTCGCCCCGGCCGAGCTGTCCGCCGCCGCCGCGATCGAGCGCGAGGCCGCCGTCGACCGGCTCGACCCCGAACAGGGCGTCGTGCTGCAGGCCGTCCACCTGGACGCCGGCCCGGACACCGACGGCCTGCTCGTCCTCGCCGCCCACCACCTGGCCGTGGACGGCGTCTCCTGGCGCATCCTGCTCCCCGACCTGCGCGCCGCCTACGAGGGCCGCCCGCTCGACCCGGTCGCCACCTCGCCGCGCGGCTGGGCCCTCGGCCTCGCCGAGGCGGCCACCGGTGACCGGATCCGCGCCGAACTGCCCGGCTGGCAGGCCGTGCTGGCCGACGGCGCCGGCCCGCTGCTCGGCGACCGCCCGCTCGACCCGGCCCGCGACACCGCCGCCACCACCCGCCGGCTGCGCCTCACGCTGCCCGCCGCCCGCACCGCCCCGCTGCTCACCGCCGTGCCCGCCACCCACCGGGCCGGCGTGGACCACACCCTGCTCGCCGGTCTCGCGCTCGCCCTGCTCGGCCGCCGCCGCGACCGGCACGGCGCCGGCGCCCGCGCCGACCTGCTGCTGCGGCTGGAGGGCCACGGCCGCGAGGACCAGCTCGTCCCCGGCGCCGACACCACCCGCACCGTGGGCTGGCTGACCACCGAGTTCCCGGCCCGCCTCGACCTGGCCGGCCTGGACCTCGACGAGGCGCTGACCGGTGGCGCCGCCGCCGGCCGCGCCCTGGCCCTGGTCAAGGAGCAGCTGCGGGCCCTGCCCAACGCCGGCGCCGGCTACGGCCTGCTCCGCCACCTGGACCCGGTCTCCGGCCCCGCCCTGGCCGACGCCGACCAGCCGCAGCTGCTCTTCAACTACCTCGGCCGCTTCACCGCGGACGGCGCGCACTGGACCGTCGCCCGCGAGGCCGGCGACGCCGTCGCGGCCGGCGCCGACCCCGCGCTGCCCACCGCCCACGCCCTGGAGGTCGGCGCCTTCGTCCACGACGGCCCCGACGGCGCCGAACTCGCCGTCACCCTCTCCTGGCCGCAGGGCGTCCTGACCGAGGAGGCCGTCCGCGACATCGCCGAGCGCTGGTTCGCCGCGCTGGACGCCCTCGCCGCGTACGCCGCCCGGCCGGACGCCGGCGGGCTCACCCCCAGCGACGTCCCGCTGGCCGCCGTCAGCCAGCCGCTGCTGGACCGGATCGCGGCCGAACACCCCGGCACCGTCGACGTCCTGCCGCTCTCCCCGCTCCAGGAGGGCCTGCTCTTCCACGCCCTCTACCAGCGCGAGGAGGGCACCGACGACCTCTACACCTCGCTCACCTCGCTGGACCTGCGCGGCCCGCTGGAGCGGCCGGCCCTGCGCCGCGCCGTGGACGCCGTGGTCAACCGGCACTCCGCGCTGCGCTCCGGCTTCACCGCGATCGGCGAGCACCCGCTCCAGCTGGTGGCGGACACCGTCACGGTGCCCTGGACCGAGCACGACCTCACCGCATTGCCCGCCGACCGGCGCGACGCCGCGGTCACCGGGATCGAGGACGGGGAGGCCTCCCGCCGGTTCGACCTCGCCCGGCCGCCGCTGGTGCGCTGCGCGCTCGTCACCCTCGGCGCGGACCACCACCGCCTGGTGCTGACCCGCCACCACATCGTGATGGACGGCTGGTCCACCCCGGTCCTGCTGCGCGAGCTGGTCACCGCCTACGGCGACGGCGGCGCGAGCGCCGCGCTGCCCGCCACCACCCCGTACGCCGACCACCTCGGCTGGCTGGCCGCCCGGGACGCCGGCGCCGACACGCTCGCCTGGCGCGAGGCGCTGGCCGGCCTGGAGGCGCCGACCCTGCTCGCCGACACCCTGGGCCGCCCGGCCGACGGCCCGGCCGCCGCCGGCGCCGAGATCCACCTGCCGCTGTCCGCCGAGCTCGCGGCGGCGCTCACCGGCACCGCCCGGGCGCACGGACTCACCCTCAACACCCTGGTCCAGGGCGCCTGGGCGATCCTGCTCGGCCGTCTCACCGGCCGCGCGGACGTGGTCTTCGGCGCCACCGTCTCCGGCCGTCCCGGCGACCTGCCCGGCGTGGAGTCCATGGTCGGCCTGTTCAGCAACACCGTGCCGGTCCGCTTCCGCCCCGAGGAGGACGAGCCCGCCGTCGAGGCGCTCACCCGGCTGCAGGCCCAGCAGTCCGCGCTGCTCGACCACCAGTACCTCGGCCTGGCCGACATCCAGGCGCTCGCCGGGCACGGCACCCTCTTCGACACCCTGCTGGTCTTCGAGAACTACCCGGTCGACCCCGACCGGCTGACCGCCCGCGGCCTGCGGGTCGCCGGCATCGGCAACCGGGGCGCCACCCACTACCCGCTGACCGTGCTCACCCTCCCCGGCGAGGCGCCGCGGCTCACCGTCGAGTACCGCGCCGACGTGTTCACCGCCGAGCAGGCCGCCGCCGTCGGCGCCCGCCTGCTGCGGGTGCTGGAGACCGTCGCCACCCGGCCCGGGACGCCCGTCGGCGAGCTGGAGGTCCTGGACGGGCGGGAGCGCGACACGCTGCTGCGCGGCTGGAACGCCACCGGCCGCGAGGTCCCCGCCGGGACGGTCGTCGACGCCTTCGAGGCCCGCGCCGCCGCCACCCCCGACGACACCGCCGTGGTCTTCGGCGACCGGCGCCTCAGCTACGCCGAGCTGGCCGGGCGGGTCGAGCTGACCGCCCGCCACCTCGCCGCGCTCGGCGCCCGCCCCGGCCGGGTGGTCGCGCTGGCGCTGCCCCGCTCGGCCGAGCTGGTGGCCGCCCTGCTCGGTGTGCTGAAGTCGGGCGCCGCGTACCTGCCGGTCGACCTCGACCACCCGGACGAGCGGATCGCGCTGATGCTCGCCGACGCGGAACCGCTGGTCACCCTGACCACCGACGAGGTCGCCCGCACCCGCCCGGTCCTCGCCGGGCACGGCCTGGGCACCCTGACCACCGGCCGGCTCGGCGCACTGGACGCCGACCCCGTCCGCCCCGACCCCGACGACCTCGCCTACGTCATCCACACCTCCGGCTCCACCGGCCGCCCCAAGGGCGTCCAGGTGCCGCACCGCGGCCTGGCCAACATGCTGGAGCACCACGGCGGGACGGTCTTCGCCCGGGCCGAGCGGGCCGCCGGCGGCCGCCGGCTGCGGGCCGCGCACACCGCGTCGTTCTCCTTCGACTCCTCCTGGGAGCAGCTGCTCTGGCTGATCCGCGGCCACGAGCTGCACGTCTACGGCGAGGACCTGCGCCGCGACCCGCAGGCCCTGGTCGCCCGGCTGCTCGCCGACCGGATCGACACCCTGGACGTCACCCCGTCGTTCGGCCGGCAGCTGGTCGAATGGGGCCTGCTCGACTCGGCGGAGCACCGCCCGCTGCTCTTCCTGGTCGGTGGCGAGGCCGTCGGCGACGCCCTGTGGAGCCGGATCCGCGACACCGAGGGCGTGCTCGGCCACAACTTCTACGGCCCGACCGAGTACACCGTCGACACCCTGGGCGCGGCCCTGGACGAGAGCCCCACCCCGTGCGTCGGCCGGCCGATCGGCAACACCCGGGTCTACGTGCTGGACGCCCGGCTGCGGCCCGTCCCGGCCGGGGTCCCCGGCGAGCTGTACATCGCCGGCGAGGGCCTGGCCCGCGGCTACGGCAACCGCCCCGGTCTGACCGCCGGCCGCTTCGTCGCCTGCCCGTTCGGCGACGGCGAGCGGATGTACCGCACCGGCGACGTGGTCCGCTGGCGCGGCGACGGCACGCTGGACTACCTGGGCCGCGACGACGACCAGGTGAAGATCCGCGGCTTCCGGATCGAGCCCGGCGAGGTCGAGGCCGCGCTGGCCGCCCTGCCCGGCGTGGCCCAGGCCGCCGTGCTGGCCCGCGCCACCGCCACCGGCGTCAAGCGGCTGATCGGCTACGTCGTGCCCGCCCCCGGCGGCGAGGCCGACCCGGCCGCCCTGCGCCGGACGCTGGCCGGGTCGCTGCCCGAGTACATGGTCCCGGCCGCGATCGTGCCGCTGCCGGCGCTGCCGCTGAACGTCAACGGCAAGCTGGACCGGCACGCCCTGCCCGAGCCGGAGGCGGGCGCCTTCGCGGCGCCCGCCGGCCGCGCCCCGCGCGACGAGCGCGAGGCCGTGGTCTGCGGCGTCTTCGCCGAGGTGCTCGGCCTGCCGCAGGCCGGGGTCGAGGACGACTTCTTCGACCTCGGCGGCCACTCCCTGCTCGCCACCCGCGTGGTCGGCCGGCTCCGCGCCGCGCTGCGGGTCGAGGTCGCCGTGCGGGACCTCTTCGAGAGCCGCACCGCCGCGGCCCTGGCCGCCCGGCTGGCCACCGCCGCCACCGGCCGCCCCGCCCCGGCCGCGCGGCCCCGCCCCGAGCCGCTGCCGCTCTCCGCCGCGCAGGCCCGGCTCTGGTTCCTGTACCGGCTGGAGGGCCCCAGCACCGCGTACACCATCCCGTGCGCGCTGCGGATCGACGGCGCCGTCGACACCGACGCGCTGCGCGCCGCCTTCGCGGACGTCCTGGCCCGGCACGAGGCGCTGCGGACGGTCTTCCCCGACCGGGACGGCCGGCCCCACCAGCGGATCCTGACCCCCGAGCAGGCCGGCGTGCCCTTCACCGTGGAGGAGGTCGCGGCGGGCCGGCTCGACCGGGCGGTCGCCGCCGCCGGCGCCTACGCCTTCGAGCTCGCCGAGGAGATCCCGGTCCGCGCCACCCTGCTCCGCGCCGGGCCGCAGCGGTCGGTGCTGAGCGTCGCGCTGCACCACATCGCGGGCGACGAGTGGTCCGAGGGGGTGCTGCTGCGCGACCTCGACCACGCCTACGCCGCCCGCCTGGCCGGCGCGGCGCCGGTCTTCGAGCCGCTGCCGCTCCAGTACGCGGACCACGCGCTCTGGCAGGCCGACCTGCTCGCCGACCAGGACGGCAGCGCCGCCACCCAGGCCCGCTACTGGACGCGGCGGCTGGCCGACCTGCCGGCCGAACTCGCCCTGCCGACCGACCGGCCGAGGCCCGCCGAGGCCACCGGCCGGGGCGGCGCGGTACGGCTGCGGCTGCCCGACGTCCTCCACCGGGAGCTGCGCGGCTACGCCCAGCGCAGCGGCGCGACCCCGTTCATGGTCACCCAGGCGGCCGCCGCGCTGCTGCTCGGCGGGCTCGCCGGCACCACCGACGTGGCGCTCGGCACCCCGGTCGCCGGGCGCGCCGACGAGGTGCTGGAGCCGGTCGTCGGCTTCTTCGTCAACACCCTGGTGCTGCGTCATGACCTTTCCGGCGAGCCGACCTTCGACGACCTGGTGGCCCGCGCCCGGGAGACCGTGCTGGGCGCGCTCGCCCACCAGGACCTGCCGTTCGACCGGCTGGTCGAGATCGTCAACCCGGAGCGCTCGCTCGGCCGCCACCCGCTGTTCCAGGTGATGGTCCAGCACCGCAAGGAGGCCGGCGGCCTAGACCGCCTGCTGGGCGCCCGCACCACGCTGCTGCCCGACCCGGTGCACGCGGCCCGCTTCGACCTGGCCTTCACCTTCGTGGAGTCCGCCGACGGCGACCACACCGACCTGACCGTCATCTACGCCGACGACCTCTTCCACCGCTCCACCGGCCGGCTCTTCGGCGCCCGCCTGCTGCGGGTGCTGGAGCAGGCGCTGGCCGCGCCGGACCGCCCGGCCGCCCGGGTCGAGCTGACCGGTGCCCAGGAGCGGCGCGGCCTCGCGGGGGAGTGGAACGCCACCGACCGCGAGGTGGCGCCGGGCACCCTGGTGACCCGGATCGCCGAGCGGGTCGCCGCCACGCCCGACGCGGTCGCGGTGGCCTTCGAGGGCGCGGAGGTGACCTACCGCGGCCTGGACGAGCGGGCCGGCCGGCTGGCCCGCGTCCTCGCCGCGCACGGCGCCGGACCGGACCGGATCGTCGCGGTCGCCGTGCCGCGCTCGGTCGAGCTGATGGTCGCCCTGCTCGCGGTGCTCAAGTCCGGCGCCGCCTACCTGCCGCTGGACACCGAGTACCCGGCGGACCGGCTGGCCGCGATGGTCGAGGACGCCGCCCCGGTCTGCGTGCTCACCCTGCCCGGCACGGCCGGCGCGCTGCCGGTCGTCCCCGGCGTGCCGGTGCTCGGCGTCGACGCCGACGGGCCGCAGGCCGAGCCGGTCGCCCCGGAGCCGGAACACCCCGCCTACGTGATCTTCACCTCCGGCTCGACCGGCCGCCCCAAGGGGGTCGTCGTCCCGCACCGGGCGGTCGTCAACCGGCTCGACTGGATGCGCGAGGTCTACAGCATCACCCCACAGGACCGGATCCTGCAGAAGACCCCGGCCGGCTTCGACGTCTCGGTCTGGGAGTTCTTCCTGCCGCTGGTCAGCGGCGCCCGGGTGGTCCTGGCCAGGCCCGGCGGCCACCGGGAGCCGGAGTACCTGGCCGCGCTCGCCGCCGGCGCGGGCATCTCCACCGCGCACTTCGTGCCCTCGATGCTCACCGCCTTCACCGCGGTGGCCGAGGCCGACCGCACCGTCCGGGACCGCTTCGCCGGGGTGCGCCGGGTGTTCTGCTCCGGCGAGGCGCTGCCGCCCGCGGCGGTCGAGCGCTTCGCGGCCCTCTGGCCGCAGATCGAGCTGCACAACCTCTACGGGCCCACCGAGGCCGCCGTGGACGTCACCTACCACCGCGCCTGGGCCGGCTCCGGCGTCGTCCCGATCGGACGCCCCGTCTGGAACACCCGCCTGTACGTGCTGGACGCCCGGCTGCGGCCGGTCCCGGTCGGCGTGCCCGGTGAGCTGTACCTGGGCGGTGTCCAGCTGGCCCGCGGCTACCTGGGCCGCCCCGGCCTGAGCGCCGGCCGGTTCGTCGCCGACCCGTTCGCCCGGGGCGAGCGCATGTACCGCACCGGCGACCTGGTCCGGCGGCTGGTCGACGGCGAGGTCGAGTACCTCGGCCGCACCGACGACCAGGTGAAGATCCGCGGCTTCCGGATCGAACTCGGCGAGGTGGAGGCCGCGCTGGCCGCCGCACCGGGCGTGGCCCAGGCGGCCGTCGCCGCCCGCGCCGTCACCGAGGGCGGCGCCCGCCAGCTGTTCGGCTACGTCGTCCCGCAGCCGGGCGCCTCGGTCGGCGGCGACGCCGTCCGCGCCGCGGTGGCCGCGGTGCTGCCCGAGCACATGGTCCCGGCCGCCGTCACCGTGCTGGACGCGCTGCCGCTGAGCGTCAACGGCAAGCTCGACCGCAAGGCGCTGCCCGACCCGGCCCGCCGCCCGGCCGCCGCCCCCGCGGCGGCCGGGCAGACCCCGGGCCGCTCGCTGGCCAGGGTCTTCGCCGAGGTGCTGCGCCTGCCCGAGGTCGGCGAGGAGGAGAACTTCTTCGCCCTCGGCGGCGACAGCATCGTCTCCATCCAACTGGTCAGCCGGGCCCGCGCGGCCGGCTTCCCGATCGCCGCCAAGGACGTCTTCCAGTACCCGACCCCGGCCGCGCTCGCCGCCGCCAAGGGCCTGGGCACGCCCGCCGCACCCGCCCCCGCCGGCCCGTCGGCCGCCGCGCCGCCCGCCGACGGCGAGCTGCCCGCCCTGCCGGTGGTGCACTGGCTGCGCGAACGCGGCGGCCCGATCGACCGGTTCAACCAGTCCGTCCTGCTGACCGTCCCGGCCGGGCTGCGGGAGCAGCCCCTGCGCGACGCGCTGGCGGCCCTCGCCACCCGCCACCCGGCGCTGCGGCTGCGATTGGACCGCACCGACGGCCTCTGGACCCAGGAGGTCCTGGCCGCCGACGCGGCCCCCGCCCTGACCGACCCGCGCACCCTGCGCCGGGTCGACGCCCGGGACGCGCGGGAGGCGGGACCCGCCGGGTGGACCGCCCTGCTGACCCGCGAGGCGGACGCGGCCGCGGCGGCGCTCGACCCCGGCACCGGCCGGGTCCTTGGCGCCGTCTGGTTCGACGCCGGCCCGGACACCGACGGCCGGCTGCTGCTGACCGTCCACCACCTCGCCGTGGACGGGGTCTCCTGGCGCACCCTGCTGCCCGGCCTGCGCACCGCCTACGAGGCGCTGGCGGCCGGCGGCCGCCCGGCCCTCGAACCGGAGGCCCACAGCCTGCGGGCCTGGTCCGAGCAGCTGCTCGCGCACGCCCATGAGCGCGGCCGGATCGCCGAGGCCCGGCAGTGGCGGGAGGTCCTCGACGGTCCGGCCGGGCCGCTCGGCGGCCTCACCGCCGACCCGGCCCGGGACACCGTCGCCACCCTGCGCACGCTGCGCCGCACCCTGCCCGCCGACCGCACCGAGCCGCTGCTGACCGTCCTGCCGCAGTCCTTCGGCGTCGGCGTGGACGACGTGCTGCTGGCCGGCCTCGCCCTCGGCGTGGCCGCCGCCCGCCCGGGCGCCGCACCGGCCGTCCGGGTCGACCTGGAGGGCCACGGCCGGGGCGGCAGCGAGGCGGCCGGACTCACCCCGGACCTCGCCCGCACCGTCGGCTGGTTCACCACCGTGCACCCCGTCCGGCTCGACCTGACCGGGCTGGACCCGGCCGAGGCGATGACCGGCGGCGCGCTCACCGGCCAGGCGCTCAAGCAGGTCAAGGAGCAGCTGCGGGCCGCCCCCGACCGGGGCCTGGGCTTCGGCCTGCTGCGCCACCTCAACGCGCAGACCGCGCCGCTGCTGGCCGCGGTGCCCCGCTCCGAGGTGCTGTTCAACTACCGCGGCCGGACGGACACCGGCGCCGGACCGCAGGGCGGCTGGGCGTTCGCCCCGCAGGACGAGCGCACCGCCGTCGCCGCCGCGGCCGGCCCCGACCGGCTGATGCCGGCCGGCTACCCGCTGGAGATCGACGCGGTCGTCGCCACCGGCCCCGACGGCCGCCCGGAGCTGACGGTCGAGTGGAGCTGGCCGGGCGCGCTGTTCGGCGAGGACGAGGTGGCGGCGCTGGCCGACTCCTGGTTCGCCGCGCTCGACGCGCTCGCCCGGCACGCCGCCGGCGGCGACGCGGGCGGGGTGACGCCGTCCGACCTCGACCTCGTCCGGCTCAAGCAGACCCAGATCGACCGGCTGGAGTCGCGGCTGCGCAGGCGCCGCCGATGAGCCGCGAACCGGGCGGCGCCGCCGCCCCCGACCCCACCGACCGCCACCCCACCCCCAGGACCGAGAACCCCGTGACGAACGACTCCACCGCACCGATCGACGACTCGCAGGCCCAGGCCCCGGCCGCGTCGGCCCTGGAGGACGTCTACCCGCTCTCCTCCCTTCAGGAGGGGCTGCTCTTCCACGCGCTCTACGACGACGAGGCGCGCGACGTCTACGTCGTGCAGTCGCACCTCGACCTGGCCGGCCCGGTCGACGCCGCCCGGCTGGCCGCCGCCGTCGACGCGCTGCTGGTGCGGCACGCCAACCTGCGCGCCGGGTTCTGGTACGAGGACCCGGAGGCGGTCGTCCAGTTCGTCCAGCGCGAGGTGGAGACCCCGCTGCGGGTGGTCGACCTGACCGCCCCGGCCGGGGCGGAGCAGGACACCGCGGTACTGGCCGCGATGGACGAGGACTGGCACCACCGGTTCGAGCTGGACGCCCCGCCGCTGCTGCGGCTGGCCCTGCTCCGGCTGGGGCCGGACCGCTCCCGGCTCGTCATCACCTGCCACCACCTGCTGCTCGACGGCTGGTCGATGCCGATCCTGGTGCGCGAGCTGCTGGCGCTCTACGGGTCGGCCGGCGACCTCGCCGCGCTGCCCGCCGTCCGCCCCTACAAGGACCACCTGGCGCTGCTCGCCACCCGCGACACCGCCGCCGCCGAGGCCGCCTGGGGCGCCGCGCTGGCCGGCTTCGCCCAGACCCACCCGGTCGCGCCGGGCGCCGGCGTCGCCACCGCCGTCGAACCGGCGGTGGTCACCCTGCACGCCGAGCGCGAACTCTCCGCCGCCGTCGCCGAGGCCGCCCGAGGCCGGGGCCTGACCCTCGGCAACCTCGCCCACACCCTCTGGGGCGTCCTGCTCGGCTCGCTCACCGGCACCGCCGACGTGGTCTTCGGCACCACCGTCTCCGGCCGCCCCGACGACCTGCCCGGCGCCGACACCATGGTCGGCCTCTTCATCAACACCGTGCCGGTGCGCGTGCGGCTCGCCCCCGGCGCCACCCTGGCCGGCGCCGCCGCCGCCGTCCAGCGCGAGCAGGCCGAGCTGATCGCCCACCAGCACCTCGGCCTCGGCGCCATCCAGCGGCTCGCCGACGTCGAGGGCGCGCTCTTCGACACCCTGCTCGTGGTCGAGAACTACCAGGGCGGCGGCGACGCGCTCCGCACGAGCCTGGGCACCGTCGAGGGCCTGGCCGTCACCGCGCTCGGCGCCCGCGACGCCACCCACTACCCGCTGGGCCTGACCGTGCTGCCCGGCGAGCGGCTGCGCCTGGAGCTGGAGTACCGGCCCGAGCTGTTCACCGAGGCCGAGGCCGGCCGGATCGCCGACCGCTTCCTGCGCCTGCTCGCCGCGTTCGCCGCCGACCCGGACACCCCGCTCGCCCGGCTGGACCTGCTCGACGCCGCCGAGCGCGCCGCGCTGCCCGCCACCGTCTCCGGCGGCGAGCACCGCGTCCCGGACGCCACCGCCGCCGACCTGTTCGCCGACCGGGCCGCCCGCACCCCGGACGCCCGGGCCCTGGTCGGCCCCGGCCTGACCGGCGGCCCGGCCCCCGTCCAGCTCTCCTTCGCCGAACTGGACGCCGCTGCCGACCGGCTGGCCCGGCTGCTGCGCGCCCACGGCCTGGGCGCCGACGACATCGCCGCCCTCGCGCTGCCGCGCTCCGCCGAGTCGGTCACCGCGCTGCTCGCCGTCCTGCGGGCCGGCGCCGCCTACCTGCCGATCGACCTCGACCACCCGGACGAGCGGCTCGCCCTGCTCCTGGCGGACGCCCGCCCCGCCGTCGTCCTGACCACCGCCCAGGTCGCCGCCCGGCTGCCCGAGGTGCCCGGCGCCGCCGTCCTGCTGCTGGACGACCCGCGGACCGCCGCCGACCTCGCCGCGCTGCCCGCCGGCCCGCTCACCGACGCCGAGCGCGGCGGTCCCGTCCACCCCGACGCCGCCGCGTACGTCATCCACACCTCCGGCTCCACCGGCCGGCCCAAGGGCGTGGTGATCCCGCACCGCGGCCTCGGCAACCTGATCCACGACCACCTGGCCACCACCTTCGCCGACGCGCTGCGCGCCACCGGCCGGGCCCGGCTGCGCGCCCTGCACACCGCGTCGTTCTCCTTCGACTCCTCGTGGGAGCAGCTGATCTGGCTGATCGGCGGCCACGAGCTGCACGTCCTCGGCGAGGACGACCGCCGGGACGCCGAGGCGGTGGTCGGCTACACCCGCGCCCACCGCGTCGACGCCCTCGACGTCACCCCCTCGTACGCCCAGCAGCTGCTCGACAGCGGCCTGCTGGCCGGCGAGCACCGCCCGGCGGTGCTGCTGCTCGGCGGCGAGGCGCTGCCCGAGCCGCTCTGGACCAGGCTGCGCGGCGAGGCCGGCGTCACCGCCGTCAACTACTACGGCCCGACCGAGTTCACCGTCGACGCCCTGGTCGCCGACCTCGCGGACAGCGCCGCCCCGGTCATCGGCCGCCCGCTGCGCGGGACCCGCGCCCACGTGCTGGACGGCCTGCTGCGGCCGGTCCCGGCCGGCGTGCCCGGTGAGCTGTACCTGGCCGGCCCGCAGCTGGCCCGCGGCTACCTGGACCGCCCCGGCCTGACCGCCGGCCGGTTCGTCGCCGACCCGTTCGCCCCGGGTGAGCGCATGTACCGCACCGGAGACCTGGTCCGCCGCCGGGCCGACGGCGAGGTCGAGTACCTCGGCCGCACCGACGACCAGGTGAAGATCCGCGGCTACCGGATCGAACTCGGCGAGATCGAGGCCGCGCTGGCCGGGCAGCCGGGCGTGGCCCAGGCCGCCGTGCTGGTCCGGCCCGGCGCCGTCCGGCGCATCGTCGCCTACGTCGTCCCCGCCCGGGACGCCCTGCTCGACACCGAGGAACTCCACCGGGCGCTCGCCGCCCGGCTGCCGGAGTACATGGTGCCGTCCGCCCTCGCCGTGCTGGACGCGCTGCCGCTGACCGTCAACGGCAAGCTCGACCGGGCCGCACTGCCCGACGAGGCGCTCGCCTACACCGGCCTGGCGGCCGGCCGGGACGCCGGCTCCGAGACCGAGCAGCTGCTCTGCGACCTGTACGCGGAGGTCCTCGGCCTGCCGCGGGCCGGCGTCGAGGACGACTTCTTCCGCCTCGGCGGCGACAGCATCTCCTCGATCCGGCTGATCGGCGCCGCCCGCGCCGACGGGCTCTCGCTCAGCCCGCGCGACGTGTTCGAGCGCCGCACCCCGGCCGCCCTCGCCGAGCTGGCCGACCGCCGCGAGGCGGCCGGCGCCGCCCCGGAGCTGCCCGAGCTGCCCCCGGCGACCGAGGCCGAACTGGCCCTCGTCCGCGCCGCCGTGCCCAAGCTGGAGATCGAGGACGTCTGGCCGGTCTCCCCGCTCCAGGAGGGCCTGCTCTTCGAGGCCGGGTACGACGAGCAGGCGCTGGACGTCCACACCTCGCGCGACGTGCTCTCGCTGACCGCCCGGATCCCGCTGGAGGTGCTGCGCGCCGCCGTGGCCGCCGTGCTGGACGGCCATCCCAACCTGCGGGCCGGCTTCCTCCAGGACGGCCTGGAGCGCCCGGTGCAGTTCCTGCCGCGCGCCGTCGACGTCCCGCTCACCGAGGTCGACCTCTCGGCGCTCGGCACGGACGACTTCGAGGCCGAACTGCGCCTCCTCAAGGAGCGCGAGGCGTTCACCCGCTTCGACCTCGCCGCGCCGCCGCTGCTGCGGCTGGTCTCGGTGCTCGCCCCCGACGGCGGCCAGCGCGTCCTGATCACCAACCACGCGCTGCTCTGGGACGGCTGGTCCTCCGGGCTCTTCCTCCAGGAGGTGCTGACCCGCTGCGCCGGCGAGCGCCCGCCGGCCGCCGGTCTGCCCTACCGGGACTTCCTGCGCTGGCTGGCCGGCCAGGACCAGGAGGCCGGCCGGGCCGCCTGGCGCTCCGCGCTGGAGGGCCTGGCCGAGCCGACGCTGCTCGCCCCGCAGGCCCGCGAGCGGGCCGCGCTGCTGCCGGAGGAGGTCGTCGTCGAGGCCCCCGCCGGGCTCGGCGAGCGGCTGGCCGCCTTCGGCCGGGAGCACGGCCTGACCCTCAACACCGTGCTCTCCGGCGCCTGGGGCCTGCTGCTGGCCGGTCTGACGGCCCGCGAGGACGTGGTGTTCGGCGCCACCGTCTCCGGCCGCCCGGCCGAGCTGCCCGGCATCGACGCCACCATCGGCATGTTCCTCAACACGGTGCCGGTCCGGGCCCGGCTGGACGGCGAGGAGGGCGTCGCCGCCTTCCTCACCCGCCTCCAGGACGAGCAGAGCGCCCTGCTGGCGCACCACCAGACCGGGCTGGGCGAGATCCAGCGCGGCACCGGCTTCGGCCGGCTGTTCGACACCCTCCAGGTGCTTCGCAACACCCCGGCCGACGAGGGCCTGCGGGACCGCCTGCGCGAGCGCCTCGGCCTGCGCCAGGTGACGGACGTCGACGCGACGCACTTCCCGCTGATCTTCATCACCAACCCCGGCGAGCACCTCACCTTCGAGTGGAAGTACCGCCCGGACGTCTTCGAGCGGGCCGTCGTCGAGGAGCACGCCGAGCGGCTGCTGGCCCTGCTGGAGCAGATCCTGGAGCGCCCCGACCGCCCGGTCCGCGCCCTGGATGTGTTGACGGTGCGTGAGCGGGGTCTGGTGTTGGGGGAGTGGGTGGCGACGGGTCGTGGGTTGCCGGGGGCGACGGTGGCGGATCTGTTGGCGGAGCGTGCGGTGGCGGTGCCGGGTGAGACGGCGCTGGTGTTCGGTGGGGTGTCGTGGTCGTACGCGGAGTTGGATGCCCGGGTGAACCGGTTGGCGCGGTTGTTCGTGGCGCGGGGGGCGGGGCCGGAGAGGGTGGTGGCGCTGGGGTTGCCGCGTTC
>NZ_JBEXYD010000077.1:0-32552 GCF_040630735.1 Kitasatospora sp. NPDC005748 | reverse complement strand
CCCGGGCCGCGCACCGGCACCGGCACCGGCACCGGCACCGGCACCGGCACCGGCGAGCCGGCGCAGCAGCAGCCCGGCCATCAAGCGGCCCATCTCCTCGATGTCCTGGCGCACCGTCGTCAGCGGCGGCTCCGTCCAGGCCGCGATCGACTCGACGTCGTCGAAGCCCACCACGGCGACGTCCTCCGGCACCCGGCGGCCGGCCTCGCGCAGCACCCGCAGCGCGCCCGAGGCCATCGCGTCGGAGGCCGCGAACACCGCGTCCAGGTCGGGTCGGCGGGCCAGCAGTTCGGCCATCGCCCGGCCGCCGCCGTCGGGGGTGAAGTCCCCCTCGGCGATCAGCGCCGGGTCGCCGTCGGGCAGCACGTCCCGGTAGCCGTCCAGCCGGTCCATCGAGGAGGTCTGGTCGAGCGGGCCGGTGACGGTGGCGATGGCCGTGCGCCCCAGGGCCCGCAGGTGGCCGACCGCCAGTCGGGCGCCGCCCCGGTTGTCGCTGTCCACGTAGACCAGGTCGTGGTCGGAATCGGCGCCCGGCCAGCCCGGCCGGCCGCCCACCACGAAGGGCAGCCCGACCTTGCGCGCCATGGCGGGCAGCGGGTCCGGCTGGTGCAGCGAGAACAGCAGCGCGCCGTCCACGTGCCCGCCGGCCAGGTAGCGGCCGACCCGCTCGTAGTCGTGCTGGTCCTCGACCATCATCAGGACCATCTGGTGGTCGGCGGCCGACAGCTCGCGGCCGATGCCGCGCAGCTGCTGGGCGAAGAACGGGTCGGAGAAGAGCCGGCTGCCGGGCTCGGCCACCACCACGGCGACCGCCCGGTTGTGCCGGGTGACCAGCGTCCGGGCGGCCGGGTTCGGGACGTAGCCGAGCTCGTCGACGGCCCGTCGGACCTTCTCCCGCAGGGCCTCGCGGACGCCCTCCCCGCCGTTCACCACCCGCGACGCCGTGGCCCGGGAGACCCCGGCCCGTTCGGCGACCGACTCCAGCGTCGGACGCGGCGACTGCTCCGGCACCGTGGGCTCCTCTCGCGCGTGAACGCTTCGTCCCCAGAGCCTAGCGGGTCGGTCGGCCGTCGCTGAGAGCGCTCCCAGATCACTCGGGCGGGCACGCCGGAGCGGTGGCGGGCGACTGCCGCCCGCCACCGCCCGGCACCCCGGGTCAGGTGGTGCTGAACGTGAACCAGTTGACGTTGACGAAGTCGGCCGGCTGCCCGCTGGTGAAGGTCAGGTAGACGTCGTGCCTGCCGGTGGTCGCGGCGATGTTCGCCGGGACGGTCGTCCAGCTCTGCCAGCCACCCGTGTTGGCCACGGCGAAGGAGCCGATCGGCGCGGCGGTCCGGCTGTCGAGGCGGACCTCGACCAGTCCGCTGACGCCGCCCGCCGCACCCGAGGCCACCCGCGCCTTGAACTGCCGGGCCGGGGCCGTCCCGAAGTCGACGCCCGGGTACAGCGCCCAGTCGCCATTGGCGAGCGCGGCGAGGTTCTGGCCGCCGCCGCTGTCGGTGGTGGCCTCCCGGGCCGTCCCCGACTGCCCGCCGTAGGCCTCGGCCTGGATGGTGCCGTACGCGCTCCCGGTGCCGCCGGGGGGCGGCGTGGTCGGCGGCGCGGTGGTCGGCGGCGGCGTGGTCGGCGGCGTGGTGCCGCCGCCCGAGCGGTAGACCGCGACGTAGTCGACCAGCATCGGCACGCCGGAGGCGGTCGCGGCGGTGGGCGTCCGGTGACCCGCCACCGGGTCGGGGAAGGCCCCGCCCATCGCGACGTTCAGCAGGATGAAGTGCCCGTGCGCGGTGGCCGCGTCCCAGGTGGCGGCGTCCATCTGGGCCGAGGTGACGGAGTGGAACTGCACGCCGTCGACGTACCAGCGCAGCTGCTGCGGGCTGACACTGCGGTCCCATTCCAGCGCGTAGGTGTGGAAGTTGCCCTGGCAGGCCGAGCCCGGGCAGGCGTGCACGGCGCCGAGGCCGGTGGTCTCGTTGCACGGGCCGCCCGGGTTGCCGCCGCAGTGCAGGGTCCCCCAGACCTGGTTGACGCCGTTGACGTTCTCCATCAGGTCGAACTCGCCGATGGTCGGCCAGTTCCAGTAGTTGCCGCGGTACGGCGCGCCCAGCGTCCAGAAGGCCGGCCAGTAGCCGTCGGCGGCCGGGCCGGTCACGTTCGGCATCTGGATCCGGGACTCGATCCGCAGCTTCCCGCCGGCGGGCGGTTCGAAGTCGCTGCGCCTCGTCTCGATCCGGCCGGAGGTCCAGTTGCCGGCGGCGTCCCGGATCGGAGTGATGCGCAGGTTCCCGGCGCCGTCCTGGCGGAGGTTGGCGGTGTTCGCGGTGTAGCTCTGGACCTCGCCGGTGCCCCAGTTGGCGGCGCCGCCGGGGTAGCTGGTGCCGGTGTCGACGATCCAGTCGGCGGCCGCCGGCAGGGTGTCGGCGGCGCCGCCGAAGTCGTCGCTCCAGACGGTGGTCCAGCCGGCGGGCGCGGGCGGGACGGCGGCCGTGGCGGTGCCGAGCAGCGCCACGCAGAGCGCGGTGGCCGCGCCGGCGGCGGTCAGCACGGTGGTCAGTGCGCGGCGCGGGCGCCGTCTGCGGGTGGCGGTGGTCGCGGGTGGGGTGTTCGTTCCGGACACGGTGGTGCACCTCCGTGGGGGGGACGGTCGTGGGGGTGACGGTGCGGTGGGAGCGCCGGGGCGGGGCCGCGCGGCCCCGCCCGCCGGCCCGGACTACCAGCCGATACCGAGGGTCAGCCCGGTAGGCGGAGCCGCGTTGCCGAGGATCTGGACGGACGACTGGTCGTTGATGTCGTCGTAGGGGAAGGCGTAGGAGCGGCCGCCGAGGCTGATGCCGTGCAGGTACCCCGCGTAGTCGTTCGCGGCGTCGGCGCCGCGGTAGTAGGCCGCGGGCCGGTACCAGTCCGCCGGAGTGAGCGCCACGCCGCGCTGGAGGGCCGCGCACAGCTCCGCGCCGAGCTGCTTCTCGGTGTCGCCGCCCGCGGCGAGCGGGCCCGCGCAGGCCATCACGTCCGGCGAGGCGGGCTTGGCCAGGTGGAACGGTCCGGCCCCGTTCTTGGTGAAGGTCAGGGTGTCGCCGGTGACCCGCCCGGTGAACGTCTCGCCGAGCCGGGTGAGGGTGAACTGCCGTGCGCTGAAGGCCGACCAGAACCGGTCGATGGCCGGCTGGAGGTAGCCCTGCTGCGCGCCGCCCGCCTGGAACAGGGCGGACGACCGCGGGGCGGTGATGCGGTAGGTGCCCTGCAGCGCGCGGAAGGCGGGCCCGACGGCCGCCGCGTAGCCGGCCATCACCTCGGCGCGGGTGCGGGTGATGCCCTCGGTGGAGTCGTAGCCGCTGGCGGTCTGCCGCAGCCGGGCGGTCATCGGGAAGCCGAACCCGTCCACCTGGGTGGTGTTGCCGCCGAACGGGACCTCGCCGTGGACGTAGGTGTACTCGTACCAGTCGTAGGAGACGTCGTTGTTCGGGTCGGCGGGGTTGCGCGGGTCCGGCCCGCCCCAGCCCTGGTCGTCGGGCGAGACGGGGATGTACAGCGGCGAGCCGAGCGAGATGTAGACGCGGCCGCCGCGGATGGCGGCCGGGGAGGGGACGGTGGCGGCCCGGTCGAGCGTGAAGGACATGTTCGGGTAGTCGACGCCGTTCTTGGTCAGGTGCCCCGGGGCCTGCGCGGCGCGGTGGTCGATGTGCGCCGTCGTGCCGTCGGGCCGCAGGTAGGACCACTGGCCGGGGGTAACCATGCCGAGCACGGTCACGTAGACCTGGGCGTCGCTGAAGGCTCCCCGGGTGTTGTTCACGAAGGTGAGCGGGAAGCTGCCCGTCGCCCCGCCGCCGGTCGAGCCGCCCGCGCCGACGGTCACCGTGAAGTGCGGGGTGTCGTAGAGCGGTCCGGCCTTCTCGTAGGTGAACCAGTACTCCAGGACGGTCCCGGCCGCCAGGCCGGTGGCGGTCGTCTCCCACCGGCTCGCGCCCGCCGTCATCCGGACGTTCTGCTGGCCGTCGGCGGCGGGCCGGTAGTGGACGTCGACCAGGGCGGCGGGCACGGCCGGGGTGAAGGCGAAGAGGACCGCGCCGGGGGCGACCGTGGCCGCCGACTGGGTGTAGTCGGTGGCCGCCCGCGCGCCGGCCGCCGTCCACAGACCGGCGAGCAGCAGGGCGAGCACGGTGAGGACCGCGACGGCGCCGCGGTGGCGGGGCGCTCGATGGCGGGGCGCGGCTCCGCGGGCGGGGCCGGGCAGGGGTGGGGTGGCCGTCATGGGGATGCCTTTCCCTCGGCGGTGGCAAGGCGGGGGCACCGCGTGAGAGCGCTCTCAAGCGTCGACACACTGTCTCGCCCCGCCGGACGGCGGTCAAGAGACGAAGCGGTGGAACTTCCTTGTGGGCTTTGTGACTTCACCTTGTGAAGGGAAGGCCTGCGGCGAGTTCCTGGACATGTGTCTATGATTGCTGGACAACAGTCCAGAAAGGGGCCCCGTCATGGGCATCGTCGCGAGCACACTGGTGGGCCTGGTGGCCGCACTGCACGGATACATCCTGGTGTTGGAGATGTTCCTCTGGGAGCGGGCTCCCGGGCGCAAGCTCTCCGGCTTCGACCCGGAGATGGCCCGGGCCACCGCGCCGCTGGCCGCCAACCAGGGCCTCTACAACGGCTTCCTGGCCGCCGGCCTGGTCTGGGGCCTGATCGCGGCGGACCCGACCGGCTTCCGCGTCCAGGTCTTCTTCCTGTCCTGCGTGGTGGTCGCGGGCCTGTACGGGGCGGCGACCGCCAACCGCCGGATCCTGTTCGCCCAGGCCCTGCCCGGCGCGCTCGCGCTGGCCGCGGTGCTGGTCGCCGGATGACCGACGCACGGGCCGACCGCACCCGCGCCCGGCTGCGCGAGGCCCTGCTCGCCGAGTGCGCCGAGCGCCCGCTGGCCGAGGTCGGCGTGGCCGCCGTGGTCCGGCGCGCGGGCGTCGGCCGGGCGACCTTCTACCTCCACTACGAGGACCTGCGGGCGCTCGCGGTGGACGCCTGCGCGGAGGTCGTCCGGGACGCCGTGGACGCCCTGCACGCCTGGCGCGGCATCCCGGACCCGGCCGCACCGCCGCCCGCCCTCGGCGCGTTCCTCACGGAGGTCGAGCGGCACGCGGCGGTCTACCGCTCGCTGCTGCTGCCCGGCGGCGCCGGACCGCTGGGCGAGCTGCTCCACCGCGAACTCCGGGAGCGCAGCCGCACCGAGCGGGAGCTGGCCGGCGCGCCGTACGCCGGGCTGGTCGCCACCGCCGTCGCGGCGACCTTCACGGCGCTGCTCGCGGACTGGCTGCACGCCCTGCTGCCCGCCACCGCCGACGAGCTCGCCGCGCACAGCTGGCGCCTGCTGATCTCGCTGCACCGCACCCCGTTCGGCTGACCGGCCGACGGGCGATGCGGGCACCGGTCAGGCGGCCGGCGGGGGCTCGGCGGCCTCGGGCGCCGGCTCCGCGGCGGCGGGCCGAGATCGGCGGGCGATGCGGGCACCGGTCAGGCGGCCGGCGGGCGATCCGGGCGCCGGTCAGGCGGCCGGCGGGCGATCCGGCACCGGTCAGGCCGCCGGCGGGGGCTCGGCGGCCTCGGGCGCGGGCTCCGCGGCGGCGGGCCGGCGCAGCGAGGCCGCCAGACTGCCCGGGGCGGGCGCGGCCGGGGGCTGCTCGGCCCGCAGGCCCTCCAGCGAGATCCGGGACCAGTCGGCGTCCGCCAGGTGCTTCGCCAGCAGCTCGACGCGCTCGCGGTACAGGGCCTCCCGGTCGAGGTCCGAGAAGGCCGGCGGCAGCACCTCGCGCAGCGGCTCGAACCGCTCCCCCGCCCCGGCCAGCAGGCTGCGCAGGACCCGCTCCCAGGTGACGCCGCGCAGGCCGATCGACAGGTGCAGCGACGGCTCGTCCGTGGTGTCGCCGACGTGCACGAAGCCGCGCGGCAGGTAGAGGCACTCGCCCTCCTTGAGGACGACGTCGAGCACCGGTTCGCCGACCTCGGACGGGGCCACCGGGCGGGCCCGGCTCGGCAGCCGCCGCACGGGGGCGCTCACCCGCCAGCGCTTGGAGCCGTGGAGCTGCCGAAGGAAGATGCCCACCAGGTCGAAGTGCGGCGCCGCGCCCCGGGCCCGAGGCGGCGTCAGGAAGGCGGTGCAGTCGGCCTCGTAGCCGGTCTCGCGGGCCACCTCGGCGGCGAAGCGCGCCACCTCCGGGCTGTGGTTCTGGAGCTCCTCCAGGGTCAGGGTCGCGCCGCCGGCCACCTGCTCGGCGACCTTGGTGCCGTCGGCGAGCTTCTCGCGGCTCCGCGGGTTGCTCCCCCGGTTGCGCAGGACGAGCTCCGGTGGCACCAGCTTGCCGTCACGGAAGAGCCGTACCGCGCTCATCGGCAGGCTGCTGTGGATCAGCCGCTCGGCGGTCTCCAGGGAGAACACGTCACCGAGGTCGCCCAGCCCGGTGCTGACGAACGGCTCGCACTCCCAAGCGGTTTCGAGCGTCGGCAGGTCGTCCACGAGCCGGAGCAGACTGTCCACGGAGGCCTCACAGGGTGGTCGGGTGCCGGGCGGGAAGGCGACGGCCGGCCTGCGCGGTTGCACCCGCACAGACCGGCCCGGCCTCGTCCCGCCGGGGTGGTCCGGCCCGGCGGCGAGTCGGCCGATGACGAAGCGTCGGGCTAGACGCCGGCGGGGCCGTCCGCGGCGCTGGCGTTGAACTGGATCCCGCAGCCCGCCAGGTCCTCGTCGTCCTCGCCCACGCTGTGGGCCTGGACCTCGTCGTCCACGGCACTGGCGTTGAACTGGATCCCGCAGCCCGCCAGGTCCTCGTCGTCGCCGCCCACGCTGTGTGCCTGCACCTCGTCGGACATCGGAACTCCTCTCGCTCGCGCTCGGACGTCGGCCGACGTCACAGTGCGACGCTAGGAGCGGGCGGTTGAACTCCGGTATGTGCGTGGCTTCCTGGCAGCTTGTCCTGTCCCTCTCGACCCCCGGGCACCGCTGTTCACCAATCGCTCACCGCGTCCTTGCCAGACATCCTCTTCTCGGCGAAGCTACCCGTCGGAGTACAGACGAGGGGCGACCGGCCCCGATCGGGCCGGCCCGACCTGTGCCCATCGCGTGGCGCGCTCTGGGGGAGGGGCCATATGACCGGGAACACCGGTGCGGAAAGAACGCTGCGTTTCACGATGCTCGGGCCGCTACAGGTCCGGTCCGGCGACGACCTGCTCGAACTCGGCCCGTACAAACAGCGATTACTCCTGGCCGCGCTGCTGTGCCGGGCGAACACCGTGCTGTCGGTCGACCAGCTCATCGACGCGCTCTGGGACGGCGACCAGCCCCGGACGGCGCGCAAGAACCTCCAGGTGTACGTCTCCGCCCTGCGCAAGGTCCTGCGGGACCGGATCGGCCACGTGCCGTACGGCTACACCCTGACGGTGACCTCCGAGGAGTCGGACCTGCTGCGGTTCGACGAACTCGCGGCGGCCGGGCGGCAGGCGCAGCGGGCGGGCCACCCGGCCGGCGCGTCGGCGCTGTTCGGCGAGGCGGTACGGCTCTGGCAGGACCGGCCCCTGGTCGACCTGCTCGGCAGCTCGTTCGCGGCCCGCGAGTCGGAGCGGCTCGCCGACCGCTTCCTCGCGGTGTACGAGGACTGGGCCGAGCTGGAGGTGGAGGCCGGCCGGGCGCTCGGACTGCTGGACCGGCTGGCCGAGTTGACCGCCCGGCATCCGTTCCGCGAGCGGCTGATCGTGCTGCACATGACGGCGCTCGACCAGGTCGGCGGGCGGCGGCAGGCGCTCGCCTGCTTCGAGCAGCACCGGCAGTACATCGCCCGGGAGCTGGGCCTCGACCCCAGCCCCGTGCTGCAGCAGGCCTACCGGGCGATCCTGGCCGGCGGGGGATCGGCCCGGCCGGGCCGCGACCGGCCGCGCGAGCACGCCAGGCCCTCCCAACTCCCCCGGGACCTGGCGGACTTCGTCGGCCGCCGGGACGAGGTCGAGGCGGCGGTGGCGGCCTTCACCGGCGGGGCCCGATGTACCGACGTGACGGCGGTGTCGGGCCCGCCGGGGGTCGGCACCACGGCGCTGGCCGTCCACGTCGGCCACCGGATCGCCGACCGCTTCGCGGACGGCCAGGTCTTCGTCCCGCTGGGACACCCCGACGGAACCCCGCGCGACTGGCACGAGGTACTGACCGAGCTGCTGCGGAGCACCGGTCTCGACCTCACCCCGCCCCGGGAGGAGACCGCGGCGCTGGCCCTGTGGCGGTCCTGGATCGCCGACCGGCAGGTCCTCCTCGTCCTCGACGGCGCGACCGGCGAGTCCCAGGTCCGCCGCCTGCTGCCGGGCCGCGGGCCGACCCGCACGCTGGTCACCTCGGCCCGCCGGCTCAGCGGCCTGGAGTGCGTCCACCGCATCGAACTCGACGAGTTCACCCCCGGCGAGGCCCGCGAGCTCCTGGCGCGCGTGCTCGACGAGCGGCGGCTCGTGGACGCGGACCGGACGCTGCGCCGCCTTCAAGAGGTGTACGGGCTCTCCCCGCTGGTCGTCCGCGCGCTGGCCGCCAAGCTCACCACGCTGCGGCACCTCTCGCTGTCCGAGTACGCGGAGCAGCTGGGCCGGCTGCCCGCCGGACCCCACGAGCTCTCGGTCGGGGGCTGCTCCGTCCAGGACGGCTACCGCCGGTTCCACCGGGGGCTGGATCCGCAGCAGCGGGCGGCGCTCGGCGCGCTCGGCGCCCTGCCGGGGCCGGCCTTCGACCAGGCAGTGCTGCTGGCGGCGCTGGGCGGCCTCGCGGAGCCGGCCGAGCGGATCGTGGAGGAGCTCATCGAGGCCCATCTGGTCACGGTGGCCGAGGACGACGAGGTGCGGGCGCACGCCGTCCGCTACCGCATGCCGAGGCTGGCCCACCGGTACGCCGCCGCCCTGCACCGCGGCCCGGGTCCGCTGCCGGGCGGCTGCTGAGACCTGGACGAGACCGGGTGGCGGGCCGGTGCCGATGACCGGGACGGCCTCGCCGCCCGGCCAGCGCGCCGCCCCGCCGCCCCGCGACCCCGCCGTCCGGTCAGCGCGCCATCGCGGCGAGCACCTCGTGCAGGGACTCGACCAGCCGCAGCCCGCTGGCCCGCTGCTCGGGCGCCAGCGCGCCGAGGACCTGGACGATGCCGGCCAGCCGCTCGAACTCCGCACCGCCGAGGGCCAGCGCGCTGCGGGCCGCCCGGCTGCGGACCAGGCCGTGCAGGGCGAGCCCGGCCTGGCCCGCGAAGGCCACCAGCAGGTCCAGGTCGGCCAGGCTGGAGCGGGACTGCGGGTGCGGGTCGAGCACCTGGATCACGCCGAGGATCTCGTCCCGGTGGACGACCGGGGCCGCCATGATCGCGTCCGGCACGTAGCGGGTCCGCTCCGCGAGGTCCTGGGCGAAGATCGCGCTGCCGCGCAGGTCGTCGACCGTCACCGGCTCCCCGGTGTCGGCGACCCAGCCGGCGATCCCCCGGTGCGCCGGGAACCTGGTGCCGACCAGGAAGTCCTCGCCCTCCCCGGAGACGGCCTCGAAGACCAGCTGGTCCTCCTCCCGGTCGAACAGGAAGATCGAGCTGGCGGCGGCGCCGAAGATCGAACGTGCCACCCGCACGATGGAGGACAGCAGTTCGCGGTCGTCCGGGCCGGGATCGGCCAGGGCGCCCGAGATCGCCGCGATCATCGCCGTGGAGTCCGCCGACTGGTCCATGGATCTCACACTCCCCGCACGTTGGCTGCCGTCAGGTAGAGGATCGTCTTCAGCTCGAAGCTCGTCAGACGAGGGTGCTTGCCGAGGATGAGCGCGCTCAGTCCGGTGACGTGCGGCGCCGCGAAGCTGTTGCCGGTGTTGCGGGTGGTGCTGCCGTTCGGCCCGGCGACCTGCACCGCCTGCCCCCGGGCGAAGAACTCCACCGGCGGGTCCGGGTTGTAGAGCACGAGGTCCGAGTCGTCCTCGGCGTGGCTGCCGACCGAGATCACCGAGGAGAACCGCCAGGGAAAGCTCTCGATCCGGGAGTTGTGCGCCGAGGCGACGATCACCGAGCGGTTGAAGTAGGCGTCGTCGGCCATCTCCCGCAGCACCTGGCTGAACTGCGGGCGCGAGGTCGACAGGCTCAGGTTGATCA
The DNA here is from genome assembly GCF_040630735.1 of Kitasatospora sp. NPDC005748. NCBI lineage: Bacteria > Bacillati > Actinomycetota > Actinomycetes > Kitasatosporales > Streptomycetaceae > Kitasatospora > Kitasatospora sp. NPDC005748. Next base: position 22,437 of record NZ_JBEXYD010000077.1, on the reverse strand, counting down.
CGTCGAAGCGCTGCTCGATGGCCCAGCTCAGCCCGGCGAGCAGGGCGGCCCCCGTCCCGCCGCCGTTCTCGCCGAGGATCCGGACGCTGTGCAGTTCGCAGCCGGGGGCCACCCGCCGGACGATGCTGGCGCAGGCCGTGCCGTGGCCGCAGGTGTCCATCGGCTCCACCCGTTCCACCGTCAGGCCGCCGTCGCGCCCGACCACGGCGTGCGAGGCGGCCACCTCGCCGACCAGCGGATGGCCCGCCTCGACGCCGCTGTCGACGACGCAGACCCGGACGCCGCTGCCGTCCGCGCCGCCGTACGCCCAGTCGGGCGTGACGGGCACGGTCTCGGAGGTGGCGACGGGGATGTCGGCGGGGCGGCGGTCGAGCAGGTTCCAGGTCAGCGTGGTGGCCCGGGTGGCGGTGTTGGTCCGGTCGGCGCCACCCGTCCGGCCGGTGACGGTACCGGTCCGGCCGGTGGCGGCGGTCCGGTCGGCGGTGCCCGGGGCGGAACCGGTCCCGGTGGCGGTCATCGGCTACTCCCCTCTCTCGCCGGCCCGTCCGGCCCGTCCGCCCCGCCCGGCCCGCGGTCCTGCTCCCGGCCGGGTTCCCGGGCCAGGCCGAGCTCCTCCGCCAGCAGCCCGGTCCGGGCCGCGCCGACCAGGTGCCCCTTCGCCTCGAAGCGGCGCCGCGCGGCCAGCAGCGCCGCCCGGGCCTGCTTCGGCCGGCCGACCAGGGCACGGGTGTACGCGAGGTCGAGGCAGGCGGTCGCCTGGTCGGCCGGCGAGTCGGTGCGGTGGGCGAGCAGCACGGCCCGCCGGGCCAGCGCGAGGGCCTGCGGATGCTCGCCGCCGAGCGCCCGGATCCTGGCCTGGACGCCGTACCGGTTGGCCTGCACCACCGGGTGCGCGTCGGCGACCGTCAGGTCCTCCACCAGCTCGGCGGCCCGGCGCCACTGGCCCGCCGCGAGCTGGGCGCGGGCCAGTTCGAGCGCGGTGGTGCGGACCAGGCCGCCCGCGTTGAGGGCCCGGGCCGCGTCCAGCGCCTCGCGCAGGGCCGCCTGCGCCTGCTCCGGCCGGTCCGCCAGCGCGGCGAGCGTGCCGTCGAGCAGCGGCCCGAACACCGCGCCCTCGCCGTAGGCGAGCGCCGCCATCGCGCGCCGGACGTCGGCCAGGCACTCGGCGGCCCGGTCGGACCGGCCCTGGAGGGCGTGCAGCACGGTGAGCGGGAACCCGAGCGTGACCTGCACGGCCAGCCGGTCGGCGCCGTGGGTGGCCAGCAGGTCCTCGCACCGGGCGGCGGCGGACGGCGCCGGCTCCGGGCCGTGCCAGAGCGAGAGCCCGGTCGCGCCCAGGGTGTTGGCGAGCTCCCGGTCGGCCGCCGCGGCGAGCGAGTGGGTGAGGGCGTGGCCGAGCGCCGCCACCGCCTCGCCGTGCTGCCCGCGCCGCTGGCAGGACCCGGCGAGCACCAGGCGGCTGCGGGCCATGCCGAGTTCGTCGCCGCAGGCCCGGAAGACCGTCAGGCCGTCGACCGCCGCCCGTTCCAGCGCGGCGTCGTCGTGTTCGCACGCGGCGAGGTGCAGCCGGGCGTGGGCGGCCGTTCCCGCCGCGCCGTGCTCGCCGGCCTCCGCCACGGCGCGGACCAGCACCTCGCGCGCCTCGTCGGAGCGGCCGAGTGCCAGCAGCACCTCGCCCAGCCGTTGCAGCACCTCGGGCCGGCCCTGGTCGCCCGGGTCGGCGAGGTCGGCGGCCCGCTGGAGGAGGGTGAGCGCCCACGGCAGGTCGACCCGGCCGAGCGCGCCGACGCCGGCCCGGGCCAGGTGGCGCAGCGCCCGCCGGCGCAGCAGCGGATTGCGCTCGGTGCGGCGGCCGACCGCGCTGCGGTACCGGTAGGCCTGCTCCAGATGGGTGCCGACCAGCGCGTCCGGGCGCCCGGCGCGCAGCAGGTACTCGGCGTAGCGCTCGTGGAGTTCGCCGCGCCGGACCTTGGTGAGCCCCTCGTAGGCGACCCGCTGGGTCACGCCGTTGACGAAGCAGTAGGCGGCGCCGGCACCGAACGGCCGGCGCATCGGCTTCACCAGGCCGCGCCGGGTCAGGGTGCGCAGCACCGCCGTGCTCACGGCCGGCAGCCCGGGCTCGCCGGCCAGGGCGCCGAGGTCCTCGGCGTCGAACTCGCGCCCCACCACCGAGGCCTGGCGCAGCACGGTCCGGTCCGCCTCGTCCAGCCGGTCGATCCGGGCGGCGAGCAGCGCGTGCAGGTTGGGCGGCAGGCCCTCGGTGCCGCCCGCCTCCTCGACCGTCGCGGCGAGCTGTTCCAGGTAGAGCGGGTTGCCGTCGGCCTGGGCCACGATCTGCTCGGTGGCCGCCGGGCTGTGCAGGGCGAGGTCGACCAGGTGGGCGGCGAGGACGGTGGAGTCCGCCGGGGAGAGGCCGGTGACGGTCACCGTGGTCGAGTTCGCCCGGCCCGTTCCCCAGCCGGGGCAGGAGTCCATCAGCTCCGGGCGGGCCAGGCAGAGCACCAGGATGGGCAGCCGGCGCAGGTCCTCCACCAGCCGGTCGAGCAGGGCGAGGAAGGGCTGGTCGGCCCAGTGCAGGTCGTCGACGACGAGCAGCATCGGGTGGTCGCCGGTGCGCACCGTGAGCACGTGGGCGACCGCCGCGCAGGTGTCGTCCTCGGAGGGGGCCGGGGTGCCGTCCAGCAGCAGCCCGGTGCGCAGCAGGGCCAGCGCGGCGGCGGTGGCCGAACCGTCGAGCGCGTGCCGCCCGGCCTCCTCGGCCAGCGGGGCGACGCACTCGGCGAGCGCGTGCAGCGAGCCGCCGGTGCCGGCCGCCCGGCAGCGGCCGGTGCCGACCGCCTCCGCGGCGGGGGCCGAGCGGCGCAGCCATTCGTCGACCAGGCGGGTCTTCCCGATGCCCGCCTCCCCGAGCAGGGTGAGGACGTGGACGTCGCTCTCCTCGGCCACCCGCCGCCAGGCCAGGTCGAGTTCGCTGAGGTAGCGTTCGCGGCCGACGAAGGGCACGTCGGAGCGGGGCGCGCGCTCGGGCTCGGAGAGGCCCAGCAGGCGGCCGGCCTCGATCGGCCCGGCCACGCCCTTCAGCTCGACCGGGCCGACCTCGGCGACGGTCAGCCCGGAACCGCAGGCCCGCCAGGTCTGCGCGCTGAGCAGGATCTCGCCGGGGCCGGCGGCCTGCTCCAGCCGGGCGGCGACGTTGACCACCTCGCCGGAGACCAGCGCCTGCCGCCTGGCCGGATCGGCCGTGGTGACCACCTCACCGGTGTGCACGCCGATCCTGACCCCGAGCCGGACCCGGTGGTCGCGCTCCAGCTGGGTGTTGAGGCCGTCGAGGGCGGTCAGCATGTCCGCCGCCGTCTCCAGCGCCCGGCGCGCGTCGTCCTCCTGGGTCGCGGTGAGGCCGAAGACGGCCATCACGGCGTCGCCGATGAACTTCTCCACGATCCCGCCACGGGAGTCGATCTGACGTTCCATCAGTTCGTAGTAGCGCAGCAGGATCGACCGGAGCACCTCGACGTCGAGCTGGCCGGACAGCTCGGTCGATCCGACGAGGTCGCAGAACAGCACGGTGACGACCCGGCGTTCCTCGGCCGCCGGGGTCGGGGGGGTGACCGGGGTGCCGCATCGGGCGCAGAATCGCGCGTCCGCGGGGAGTTCCGTGGCGCAGGACGGGCAGCTCATCGGTGGGGCCCTCCGGTCAGTACGCCGTCATGTTGCCTATGCACCAGGGGGCTTCGCCGTCGTCCCCGTCCGCGGAGTGCAGGACGACCTCCGGTTCGTCGTCGGCCGGCGCGGCGCCCGGGAGGGTGTCGGGCAGGTCCGACAGGTCGTCGAGCAGGGCGTCCGACAGGTCGGGGGGCAGGTCGGCGGGGGTCGGCTCGGGCACGTCGATCAGCCCTCTTCCATGACGTCGAGGTCAGGCGTTCTGGTCGTCGCCATGAGCCTAGGAGCGGCCAGTTGGGGTTCGGTTTACGTCCGGTATGCCCCCGTCGGCGCCCCGGCCGCCCGACCCGGGCCGGACGGTGGACGCGCCGGCCGTCCGGCCCGGCCGGAAGCTGCCCGTCAACCTGTCGCATACCGGCGGCAAACCACGGCTGCCTAGCCTCGCGCTGTCAGGGCCCGCCGACGGCGGCCGTTTCCCGCCGACCCCAGGGAGAGCAATGATCGGCACCCGGCTGGACGAGGTGGACGCGCCCCGCCTGATCAGGAGCGACCGCGGCTGGTGGTTCATCGGCAACCGGACGTGGACCCTGCTCAAACCGGAGCACGTCGCGGCCGACGGCCGGGTGCGGCCGGACATCGACGAGTTCCTGCGCGACGCGGGCGCGTACCGGGAGCGGACCGCGAAGTCCTTCGCGCTGACGGTACTGACCAGCACGGCCTGCAACCTCGGCTGCGGCTACTGCTTCCAGAACACCGGCCAGGACCCGAAGGGCGGCCACCGCCCGCCCCGGATCAACCTCCGCCGGCTGAACACCCGGACCATCGACCGGATCGTGGACTTCACCGCCGAGCGGATGGCGCAGGCCGGCCTGGACCGGCTCTACCTGCTGCTGTTCGGCGGCGAGCCGCTGCTCAACCCGCGCGGCTGCGTGGAGTTGCTGGAGCGCTGCACGCCCCTGGGGCTCGCCACCGCCGCCATGACCACCAACGGCGTGCTGCTGACCGGGCGGCGGGCCGTCCAGCTCGGCGCCGCCGGGCTGCGCGCGGTACAGATCACCTTCGACGGCAGCCGGGAGGACCACGACGCGACCCGGGTCACGCACGCCGGCGGGGGCACCTTCGACACCATCGTCGCCAACGTGGCGGCGGCCACCGAGGCCACCCGGCTCTCCTGGAACTTCCGGGTGAACGTCTCCCACCACAACGTGGACCGGATCGGCGCGCTCTTCGGCCAGCTCGACGGCAAGGTCGACCCGAGCCGGTGCACGTTCACCTACGCCTGGGTCGGCGACTCCGGGATCGGGTACCGCAACGACCTCGCGCGGGCCCGGCAGGTGGAGGACCGCTTCGTCGAGTGGGCGGTCGAGGCGCTCGAACGCGGCTACCGCTTCGCCAAGCCGAGCATGCGGACCACCTGCCAGATCTGCTCCGAGCCCGGCGGCCGCGAGGGCGCCGTGATCAACGCGGACGGCACGCTGTTCAGCAGCTGGCAGTCGGCCGGCAAGCCGGGCTTCGAGGTCGGACACGTCGACCACGGCTACCTGGAGACCGGCTCGGTGGCCGACCGCTGGGTGACCTGCGGCTACGAGTACGAGCAGGCCGACACCGAGGTCATGACGCGCTTCCAGGACAACGTCGACGCGCGGATCCTCGACCACCTGCACGCCACCGGCCGGCTGTAGCCGGGGAGGGGGCGGCCATGCTGGCTGGCGTGCTGCGCACCAACCGCGACTTCCGGCGGTCCTTCCTCGCCGACCTCACGTCGAACCTGGGCTCGGCGATGTCGACGATCGCCTACCCGCTGCTGGTGCTGAGCCTGGGCGGCAACGCGGCGCAGGCCGGGGCGGTCGCCACCGTCGCCCTGGTGACCAGGCTCGGCTTCCGCCTCCCGGCGGGCGGCCTGGTGGACCGGTGGAACCGGCGCCGGGTCATGCTGACGACCGACCTGGTGCGTCTGGTGGCGGTGGCCACCATCCCGCTGGTCGCCCTCTGGGGCTCCCCGTCCTACGCCCAACTGCTGCTGGTGGCCGCGGTGGAGGGCATCGCCACCGCGATGTTCGGGCCCGCCAACACCGTGCTCACCCGGGACGTCGTCGCTAAGGAGGACCTCGCCGACGCGCTGGGCATGGGCCAGGCCCTCCAAGCCGCCGTCAGCCTGGCCGGTCCGGCGCTGGGCGGCGTCCTCTACGCCGCCGACCGGATGCTGCCGTTCGCCGTGGACGCGCTCTCCTACGCCGTGTCGGCCGCCCTGATCTGGCGGATCACCGTCCGCCCCACGGCCGCGGAGCCGCGGGCCGAGGACCGCGGGCTGACGGCGGGCATCCGCTGGCTGGTCCGCCGGCGCGAGCTGTTCGTCATCCTGGTCTACGCGGCCGTCATCAACCTGGTCGCGGCCGCCATCGATGTGATCGTCATCCTGGAGCTGCGGGCGAACGGGGCCTCCGGCTGGGTGATCGGGCCCGTGCTGTCCTGCGCGGGCGTCGGCGGGATCGTCGGCTCCCTGCTGGCGCCGTGGTTCGTCAAGCGGCTGAGCGTGCCGACCATCCTGCTCGGCATCGGGGCGGGCTGGACGGCGGTGCTGGCGGTGTTCACGCTGACCTTCGCGCCCGGGGTGGTCGCCGCCCTGCTGACGCTGCTGATGATGCTCTCGCCGGCCGCCGGCGTGGTGGTCGGGCACGCCCTGTTCGGGCAGACCCCCCGGCACCTGATCGGCCGGGTCAGCGCCGCCACCGGCCTGCTGCTCAGCGGGCTGGCCGCGCTGGGCCCGGTCGCGGCCGGCGCGCTGCTGCAGGGCCTCGGCGGGGCGGGCACCTGGGCGGTGATGGCGGTGCTGACGGCGGCGGTCACCGCGGGCGGCTGGATTCCGCTGCGGACCACCCAACGGCTCGCCGCCGGGCCGGCGGCCGACGGGGACGCGCAGCCGGCGGCCGGGCCACCGGCCACCCCGGACCTGGACGCGCAGGCCGGACCGGCCCCGGGCACCCGGACGGCTCCGGCCCCGGAGGCGGACCCGGAGCAGCCGGCGGAACCCGCCGTCGTCGCGCACGCCGCCCCGCCCGTCCCCGGCCGCGCCCCCGCGCCCGGCACCGGACCCACCGCCGCCCCGGCCGGCACCGACCCCGGGAGGAGCTCGGATGACTGACGGCCCGCCGCCGCCCGACCCGTACCGCTGGCTGGAGGACGCCGACGACCCGGCCGTTCAGGAGTGGACGGAGAAGCAGGACGCCCGCTACCGCGCCGCCGCCGACGGCTGGCGGGCGCGCGCGAGCGCCGAGGCCCGGCTCACCGAGCTGTCCGAACGCCTCGGTGCCCGCTCCGCCCCCCGCCCGGCCGGCGCGCGGCTGTTCCTCATCCGCTCGCTCCCCGGCGCCGAACACCCCGAGCTGGTCGTCGTCGAACCCTCCGGCGCCGTCCGGGTCCTGGTGGATCCGGCGCTGCTCGACCCGACCGGCGGCACCACCCTGGAGGAGTGGGAGCCGTCCTGGGACGGCCGCCGGCTCGCCTACCAGGTGGCGTCCGGCGGCACCGAGAACGCCGCCCTCTTCGTCCTGGACGTCGACACCGGCCGCGTCCTGGACGGCCCGATCGACCGGGTCCGCCGCAGCACCGTCGCCTGGCTGCCCGACGCCGACGGCTTCTACTACGTCCGCCGGCTGCACCCCGCGCTCCACCCGGGCGAGGGCCAGTACCACCGCCGGGTCCAGCTGCACCTGATCGGCACCGACCCCGAACAGGACGCGGTGGTCTTCGGCACCGGCCGGGCGAAGACCCAGCACTACACCGTGCGGATCAGTGCGGACGGCCGCTGGCTGGTCGTCGGCGCCGCCGCCGGCGCGGTGCCCCGCCGGGACCTCTGGATCGCCGACCTGACCGAGGACCGGCCGGACCGGCCCCGGCTGCGCCCGCTCCAGGAGGGCCTCGACGCGCGGTCCCAGCCGCACCTGCGCCCCGGCACCGCGCCGGACGGCCGCTGCTGGCTCACCACCGACCTGCACGCGCCCCGGGGCCGGGTCGTGGTCACCACCCCGGGCGCCCCCACGCCGGACACCTGGACCGAACTGATCCCGGAGGACCCTCAGGCCGTCCTGGAGGACTTCGCGATCCTCGACGGTCCCGATCCGGACCGCCCGCTCGCCCTGGTGGTCCGCACCCGGCACGCCGTCGGCGAGGTCACCCTGCACGACCTGGCCGACGGCCGGCCGCTCGGCCCGGTGCCCGTCCCCCCGCTGGGCACCGTCGGCAAGGTCCGGGTCGCCGCCACCGACGCCCACCGGGCCTGGTTCGTCCACACCGACTTCGCCACTCCCCCGGCCGTGCTCTGCTACGACACCCGCACCGGTGCGGTGACGCCCTGGCCCGTCCCCGGGGCCGCCGTGGCCGAGCCCGCCGTCGACCCGGCCGACGGCCTCGAAACCCGCCGACTCGCCTTCACCTCCCGGGACGGCACCACCGTCCGGATGTTCCTGCTCGCCCGGCGCGGCGGCCCGGACCGCCCCCGGCCGGCGATCCTCACCGGCTACGGCGGCTTCGGCCAGTCGCTGACGCCCGGGTACGCGCCGGAGGCCCTCGCCTGGGTCCGGGCCGGCGGGGTCTACGCCGTCGCCAACGTGCGCGGCGGCGGCGAGGAGGGCGAGCGGTGGCACCGCGACGGGATGCTCGACCGGAAGCAGAACACCTTCGACGACTTCCACGCCGCCGCCGACCACCTGGTGACAACCGGCTGGACCACCCCCGGACAGCTCGGCATCTGGGGCGCCTCCAACGGCGGCCTGCTGGTGGGCGCCGCCCTGACCCAGCGGCCCGCGAGCTTCGGGGCGGTGGTCTGCATGGCCCCCCTGCTCGACATGGCGCGCTACGAACTCTCCGGCCTCGGGCCGAGCTGGACGGGCGAGTACGGCACGGCCGCCGATCCGGCGCAGCTCGCCCGGCTGCTCTCCTACTCCCCGTACCACCACGTCCGCGCCGGCACCCGCTACCCCGCCGTCCTGTTCGCCGTCTTCGACGGCGACAGCCGGGTGGACCCGCTGCACGCCCGCAAGATGACGGCCGCCCTCCAGGCCGCGACCGGCAGCGGGCAGCCGGTCCTGTTCCGTCTGGAACGCGGCGCGGGCCACGGCGCCCGCGCCGCCTCCCGCCGCACCGCGCTCTTCGCCGACCTCCTCGCCTTCTTCGCCGACCGCCTCGGCCTTCCGGCGGGCTTCTGACCGGGGGCCGCAGCGCGGCTCACCCCGGGCGTCACTCCCGCGACGACGGGCCCGTCCGCGGCAGCAGGAGCTTCGCCACGGCCGGCTACGGGACCGATCCGCGCGGGACCACCACCGGCGGCCACGACGACACGACCGCGCGTACGGTCGCCGTCCGCGAGGGCGAGGAGTTCGACGAGCCCGCCCTCGGGGCGGTGTTCCGGCGGATCATCGCCGACAACCGGGCCGGCGGCCGGCGTGTGCGGGAGCGCGGCGGGTGGCCGGGCGCAGCTACCCGGCCGGCCCCCGACGGTCCGTCGGGGGCCGGGCAGGGCGGGCGGAGCGGGGTCGGGGGCCGGTCAGCAGGTCAGCAGGTCAGCAGGTCAGCAGGTGAACTTGATCAGCCGGAAGGTCGCGTAGTGGTCGCCGGTGTAGTAGTCCTCCCGGTACGCCTGGCCGGTGACGATGCGCCGGGCGCCGCGGGTGGGCGAGCCGGGGGTCACCACGGTGTACTCGTGGTAGTAGCCGGTGGACCTGCTCGGCAGGACGCGCTCGCGGTTCTGGAAGACGACGCCGTCCTGGGAGTACGGGAACGGGCCGTTGCTCGCGATGAGGTCGAGGGTGTGGTCGGCCTCGGCCGGCAGCGCGGAGAGGCACACCGAGCCGCTCACGGTGGCGTGGGCCTCGGTGGCGGTCACGGCGGGGGCGAGGGTCAGCAGGGCGACGACGGTGACGGCGGCGGCGCGCGTCTTCCACGCGCGTAGAGTGCGGGTCATGACAACAGTGTGACCAGGCGCGGAGCGGCACCGGAAGGCCTGATCCAACTCTTCACCTGCGGGTAAGTCGCCGGACGGACGCGCGACTTGAACCGTACTCGGGCGGCCGGAAACCCGGCGCACGGACGCCCGCGCGCCGCACGGGTGACCGGGCCGTCCGGACAGCTCCGAACGGCCCGGTCGGCCCGGTCGGCCCCGCCCAGCCCCGGCCAGCCCTGTCAGCCCCATCCGGTCGGTCAGCCCCGGGCCCCGCGCCCGCCCGCCGCGGCCCCCTCCCGGAGCAGCGCGGCCAGCGACTCGGCGTACGGCGACGGGCGCCGGCCCCGGGCGACGGCGATCCCGAAGTGCCGGGCGGGGCGGGGCGCCACCACCGGCACCACCCGGGTGCCGGGCAGCACCGGGTCGAGCGCGACGGACGGGACCAGCGAGACGCCGACCCCGGCCGCGACCAGGGTGCGGGCGAAGAAGTAGTCGGTCGTGGAACCCGCCACGCACAGTTCGAAGCCGGCCACGGCCGCGTACCGGCGCAGGAAGGTCTCGGTCTTCAGGCAGCCCAGCACCCAGCGTTCCTCGGCGAGTTCGGCGAGGTCCAGGGCCTCGCGACCGGCCAGCCGGTGCCCGTCGGGCAGCACCACCGAGAGCGGATCGTCCATCAGCGGGGTCCAGTCGAGGCCGGAGCGGTCTCCGGGGAGCACCGGCAGGGGGCCGTCGAAGTGGTAGGCGAGCGCGAGGTCGGCCACCCCCTCGCGCACCATCGGCAGGCTGTCCTCGGGCTCCCGTTCCAGGATGCGCAGTTCGACCTCCGGGTGGTCGGCGGTGAACCGGGTCAGCGCCGCCGGCAGGAGGTGCCGCCCGCCGCTGGTGAAGGTGGCGAGGGTGAGCCGGGGCCGGGCCGCGCCCAGCCGGCCGATCTGCTCCTGCGCGTGGCGCAGTTCGGCGGCGACCGCGGTGGCCGCCTCCACCAGCAGCTGTCCGGCCTCGGTGAGCCGCACACCCCGGGTGGAACGCTCCACGACCGCCGTGCCCAGGCCCCGCTCCAGCGCGGCGACCTGCTGGGACACCGCGGACGGCGTGAGCCGCAGGGCGGTGGCCGCCCGGTTGAAGCTCCCGTGCTCGGCGACCGCCCGCAGCACGCCGAGCCTCCGTACGTCGATCATCGCGCTCCCTCGGTCGACAGTTCTGCTGATGACTTGTTCAGCAGGTCGGTAGTTCCGCTGATGACGGTACGGCAGCAGAGTGGGGGCATGCGAAACGTCTGCGTCATCGGCGGAAGCCGGTACTTCGGCCTGCACCTGGTCACCCTGCTGCGGGACTCCGGTACCCGCGTCACCCTCGTCAACCGCGGCTCGACCCCGCCGCCGCCCGGGGTCGACCACGTCCGCGCCGACCGGTCCGACGAGACCGGGCTGGCCGCCGCGCTCGGCGGCCGCGACTTCGACGCGGTGATCGACCAGGTGCTCTACACCCCCGTCCAGGCGGCCGTCGCCCGCCGGGTGTTCGCCGGCCGCACCGGCCGGTACGTGATGACCTCGACGATGGAGGTGTACGACCCGGCCACCTCGCCGCTGGTGCGCACCACCGAGGGTGTTCCGGTGCCCGAGTCCGCCGTCGACCCGCTCCGGGCCGTCCCGCCGGAGCTGCCGTGGCACGATCCGGCGGCGCTCGCCCGGCGCACCGACGAGGCGACCGGGTACGCCGAGGGGAAGCGGCAGGCCGAGGCGGTGCTCGCGCAGGATCCGCCGTTCTCCTGGGCGAGCGTGCGCAGCGCCCACGTCCTGGGCGGCGGGGCGCGGGACTTCACCGGCCGGCTGGCGCACTACACGGAGCTGATCGCGGCCGGGCGGCCGGTCGCGGTGCACGCGAGGCCGCGGCCCACGTCCTTCGTCCACCACGAGGAGATCGCCGCCGCGCTGGTGCGGTCGGCGGCCTCCGACGACGCCGGTCCGGTGAACGCGTGCTCGCCGGACGCGCTCGACGTGGTCCGGCTCTGCGAGCTGGTCGCCGACCGGCTGGGGACCACCGCCCGCTACCGGGTGACGGCCGGCGAGGACGCCTCGCCGTTCTCCTTCGACCGCTGGTACCCGATGGACGACCGGCGCGCCGTCGCGCTCGGCCTGCGGTTCTCCCCGCTGGCCGACTGGCTGCCGGGCGCCGTGGCGGAGGCCGCCGCCCTCTCCCCGCGGGAGGTGTGACGTGCGACAGCGCACCATCGGCGCCGCGGCCGTCGGCGCGATCGGGCTGGGCGCGATGCCGCTCTCCGTCGAGGGCCGCCCGGACGAGGCCTCCGCCCTGGCCACCCTGCACAGCGCGCTCGACGCCGGGGTCACCCTGATCGACACCGCCGACTCCTACCACTGGCACGCCGGCGAACTCGGCCACAACGAACGGCTGGTGGCCCGCGCGCTGGCGAGCCGGACCGCCGCCGACCGCGCCGCCGTGCTGGTCGCCACCAAGGGCGGGCGCGGCCGGCCCGGTGACGGCTCCTGGACGGTCGACGGCCGCCCGGGCCGGCTGCGGCAGGCCTGCGAGGGCTCGCTGCGGCGCCTGGGCGTGGCGGCGATCGACCTCTACCAGCTGCACAAGCCCGACCCCCGGGTGCCGTGGGCCGAGTCGGTGGGCGCCCTGCGCGAGCTGCTGGATGCCGGGAAGATCCGGGCCGCGGGGATCTCCAACGTCGACGAGGGGCAGATCCTGGTCGCGCGGGACATCCTGGGCGCCGGCCTGGTCTCGGTGCAGAACCGCTTCTCCCCCGCCGTCCGCTCCGCCGAGCCGGAGCTGCGGCTCTGCGAGCGCCTGGGGCTGGCCTTCCTACCGTGGAGTCCGCTCGGCGGGCTGTCGCGCAGTGTCCTCGACGGCCCCGACGACGTCGCCGTCACGTCCGGCGCGTTCCACCGGATCGCCGCCGAGCGGGGCGTCTCGCCCCAGCGGATCGGCCTGGCCTGGCTGCTCGCACTGTCCCCCGCCGTCGTCCCGATCCCGGGCGCCCGCCGGTCCGCCAGCATCCGCGACTCCGCCGCGGCCGCCGACCTCACCCTCACTCCGGCCGAACTCACCGAGCTCTCCGAACTCAGCTCACTCGCCACACCGTTCGGCCCGGCGCAGCCCGGGCCCACCGGGTGAGGCGCCGGCCGTCGAAACGGCGGAGGGCCGGGGCACGCAGTCGCTGCGCGCCCCGGCCCTCCGCCGGCACTGCCCGGATCAGCCGTAGATCGTGAACACCGAGTCGCCCTGCCCGCCGTAGGCGTTGCTCAGGGCGAAGACGTGGCTGCTCGGACGGAAGATCCCGAAGGTCGTCCGGCCCCGGCCCAGCCAGTCGCCGACCACCGGAAGGTCACCCTTGACGCCGTAGGCGGCGGTGGAGACGCTGCCGTCGTCGTGCCGCAGGATGAACAGGTTCGGGTCGCCCTCGTTCCGCCCGGGGCGGAAGACGCCGAACTGGGCGTGGTGCACGCCGTCCCAGTCACCCACCACCGGAAGGTCGCCCTGGTCGCCGAAGCCCATGGTGGAGACGCTGCCGTTGTCGTGCCGCACCGCGAGGGTGCTGGTGCTCGGACGGAAGATGGCCAGCTGGTCGTGGTTGTCGCGGTCCCAGGCACCGACGACCGGGAGGTCGCCCGGCTCCCCGAACTGGACCGTGGAGACGGACTTGTCGGAGTGCTGCAGGGCGAAGGTGCCGGTGCTCGGACGGTAGATGCCGGACTGGCACCGGCAGGTGTTGTCCCAGGCGCCGACCACCGGAAGGTCACCCGGGTCCCCGAGGCTCCAGACCAGGTTCGCCTGGCCGGAGGCCTTCTGGTAGGAGAGCGCCCAACGGCCCTTGTCGAAGAGCCCGACGTGGCTGGTGGGGCCGCCGAAGTAGCCGGCGAACGGCACGCCGGCCTGCGGACCGGCGACGTTCTGCTGGGTCCCGGTGCTCGCGGTCCGGCCGTGGTCGTCGACGACGGTCTCGGTGACGGTGTACGTGCCGGCCACGCCGTAGTCGTGGGTGACACCGCTCGGCGGGGTCGGTCCCTCGCTGACGGCCGGGGCCGTGCCGTCACCGAAGTCGATGACGTAGCGGGCCACCGGCCAGGGGCTGACGGTCCGGTCCGTGACGGTGACCCGGGCGACGGTGCGATCGGGCTGGTACACCCCGAAGGACGGGCGGAGCTCGCCCACCGGGGCCAGCTTCACCGTCCCGGTGGAGGTGCGGACCAGGCCGGTCTCGCTGGTCGCGGTGAGCGTCAGCGTGTAACTGCCGCCCTCCGGGTAGTCGTGGTCGACGGTGATGTTGCTTGAGGTCACCGGGACCGGCGCGGTGCCGTCACCGAAGTCCAGGGTGGCGCCGACCGGTGCCCAGCCGGGGGTGTACCAGACCGTGGCCCGGGCGTTCAGCGGGTGCCCGGTGGTCGAGTAGGGCAGCGCCGACACCATGACGAACATGGTGTCCTGCAGCTCCACGGCGCCGCGGTCCTGGTAGCCGTTGCCGGTACCGGTGTTGGCGATCTTCGGGTGGTCGGCGCGCGGGTCTCCGTAGAGGTCGGTGTCCAGGGTGCCGGGCGCCGAGGCGTCGGCGGCGTCCGTCAGGCCCTCGACCGCGACCGGCCGGTAGTCCGTGGCCCACGGGGAGAAGGCCGGATCGGCCCCGTTGTCGTGGGCGCCCTGGCCGGTGGCGCGGAAGGCCTCCGGCGTCGCGTAGGAGGTGCCGCCCCACGCGTAGGCGGCCGCGCCCGGCGCGGGCTGGACGCTGTTGTAATCGATTTTGGTGCCCTGGGTCGAGCCTGCCGACACCGTCAGCGCGGGCGAGGAGACCGGTACTCCGCCGCACCGGTCCGCCGGACGCTTCGCCAGCACGTTGTTCTCGACGGTCGCGCCGGAGGAGCCGCCCGCGAACTCGATGTCGCTCAGGCAGTTCCGCCCGAAGGTGTTGCCGACCACGACGGTGCCGGGGGCGTCGGTGACCAGCACGCCCCGCCCCTCGGTCTCGGTCACCAGGTTGGTGGTGAGGACGGTGCCCGTCACCCCGGCCTCGACCGCCACGCCGATCGGGCCGGCCGAGGCGATCTGGCTGCGGCTCACCGTGACGCCGGCGCTGTGGCCGGTGATCCGGACGGCCGGACCCGGCTGGGCCGCGCCGCCGCTGCCCCCGCCCACGATGGTGCGGTCCAGGACGATCCGCTCGGAGTCCTTGACGAGCACGCCCTCCTGCGGGGCCATGATCTGCAGGCCCGTCACGGTGACGTCGTGCACGCCCGAGATCAGGAAGCCGTAGCCGGGGACGCCCGGCCCGTCCTGCTGACCGACCTCGACGCTCGTCGCCGGGACCTGGTAGGGGATGTCGGCCTTGAAGACGATCGGCTTGCCGGGCAGGCCCGAGCGCCTGACCGTGATCATGCCCTGGTAGGTGCGGTTCGGGGCGATCTGGACGGTCTGCCCCGGCTGGGCCGCGTCCGCGGCGGCCTGGATCCCGCAGTACGGCTGGGCCTGGGTGCCGGCCCCGGCGTCCGAGCAGTGCGCGGTGGTGCTGTTGTCCACGTAGAGCACGGCGGTCTCGGCCTGCGCGACCGAAGGCAGCGCGGTTCCCGCGCCGGCCGAGCAGGCGACGGCGATGGCTATGCCAACGCGACGGTGGAACGACAAAGTTGATCCCCCTGGGGTGACGTTCTGGTGGCGCGCCGGTCCAGGGGACGCCGAGAGACCCAGGGCGTCCCTCCTGCGCGGCGATCAGTATCCACGACGTCGCCGCAGCTCCGCACCCCGGTATCGGAGCTGCGGCGGCGGGCCCCGGGCCGGGGGTCAGGACAGGTCGTCGGCCGGGGTCTTCTCGGGCTGGACGGCGCAGACCGCGTTGACGCCGCCCGGGCCGAACAGCAGGGATCCGCCGACCAGGGTGCCCACCACGCCGCGGCAGACGGCGGCCTCCTGGGGCGTCTTCGGGCCTTCGGCGGCCGCCGGGTGGGCGGCCAGCAGCGGAGCGGCGAGCAGCAGGACGGCACCGGCCGCGCGGACGGCGTGGCGGAGCGGCTTCGGCATCGGGCTGAGCGGGAGCATGGGTCGGCCTTTCGGATCGGCGGGGGACGAGCCATCGCGGATCGGCGATGGACGAGCCATCCCTATCGGACCGGCCGTGCGCGGCGCCGGACTCTGCGCCGTCTGTGGGCGTGTCAGCCCGTGCCCGTCCGCTCAGCGCTCGTCCGGGTAGCCCCACTCGACGGCCGGGCGGGCGTGCGGCGCGACCTTCCCGACGGCCTCGGTGACGGCGCGCTCGAACGCCGGCCGCCAGGCGTAGAAGCGGGTGATGACCAGCGGGTACTCGCTCTCGCCCGAGACGATGAACTCCCCGTCCAGCTCGCCCACGCCGATCCGCACCTCGTCGTCGATCCGCTCGTCCCGCAGCACGGCGGCGAGTGCGTGCACCACCTCCCACGCCTGCTCCCGGCCGGTGAGACCGTCGACGAAGAGGGCGAGTTCTATGTTGACCGACACGGGGGGAATGGTATCCGGGCCGCCCCCGCCGACCGGCGGCGGGCGGGTCAGCGGGGGCCGAAGGACGCCCCGGGCGAGGCCAGCACCCTGGCGGCGCAGCGGTGGCCGCGCGCGGTGGCCTCGCGCAGGCCGACCTCGGCCAGGAAGCCGGCCAGGAAGCCCGCGGCGAACGCGTCGCCGGCGCCGGTGAGGTCGCGGACCTCGCCGACCGGCGGGACGGGCACCGCGAAGGGGGCCCGTCCGGGCGCGTCCACGGTGGTCGCCGCCGCGCCGGCCTTGGTGACCACCGTGGTGCCCGCCAGCCGGGCCCGCTCCGGGCCGGGCCGGCCCTCCACCAGAAGCCCGAGGAAGGCGGCCTCCTCCTGGTTGGCGAACAGCAGGGTGGGCGTCAACCCGGCGGCCAGGGCGAGGAAGCGCTCCCGGCCGAAGCCGGCGAGCATGCCGGTCGAGGAGGCGTCGAGCGAGGTGGTGCCGCCCGCCCGGCGCACCCGCCGCAGGGCGTCGGCCGCCGCGCTCCCGACCGGCTCCCCGTCGAAGGAGTAGGCGGGCACGTGCAGGTGGGTCAGACCGGCGAGCCACTCGTCCGGCACGGTGTCCAGCAGGGTGGCCGCGCCCCGGTCGGGGAGCATCGTCCGCTCCCCGGCGTCGTCGACGAGGACGACGATGCTCCCCGTCTGCCCCCGCCTGACGACCCGTACGTCGACGCCGTGGCCCGTCAGTTCGGCGACCAGAGCGTCACCCGCCGGGTCGTCGCCGACGCAGCCGAGGAACCGTGCGGGCCACTGCCCGGCGGCGAATCCCGCGACGTTCGCCGCGCTGCCGCCGCGCCGCCGGAAGACCCTGGCCGTGGAGTCGGTGCCGTGCCGCAGCGGCCCGTCGACCCAGACGACGACGTCCTCGACGAGGTCGCCGAGTACCCCGAGTACCTCGATCACCGGCGCTACTCCCCGCCCCGCAGCGCCGCCAGCGCGGTGGCGATCCGGCCGCCGAGGAGGACGTTGCCCCGGTAGACCGCGACGTTGACGTCCAGGCTGCGGCCCTGCGTGTCGCGCTGGATGAAGTCGAGCAGGAACGGCGTCGAGGCGTTGCCGGTGATGCCCCGGCGCTCGGCCTCGGCCCAGGCCCTGGTCAGCAGCGCGTCGAGCTCCTGGGGTGGCAACTGCTCGGCCGGGTCCACCGGGTTGGCGATCAGCACGGCCTGGGGCAGCTCCAGCCCGTCCCGGGCCGCGATGATCCGCGCGGCCTCCTCCGGGGAGTCCACCCGGTAGGCGATCTCGTGCCCGGAGTCGGTGACGTAGAAGCCGGGGTACCGACGCGTCCGGTAGCCGATGACGGGGATGTTGAGCGTCTCGAAGCGCTCCAGGGTGGCCCGGATGTCCAGGATCGACTTCACGCCCGCGCTGATCACGGTGACGGGCGTGGCGGCCAGCGTGGTGAGGTCGGCGGACTCGTCGAAGCTCTCGGCCGCGCCGAAGTGCACGCCGCCCAGCCCGCCGGTGGAGAAGACCCGGATCCCCGCCCGGTGGGCGAGGAAGGCGGTGGCCGCGACGGTCGTCCCGCCGTGCCGGCCCAGCGCGGCGACCACCGGCAGGTCGCGCAGGCTCGCCTTGTCCAGGTCGTCCGACTCGGACAGTTCCTTGATCTGGTCCGGGCCGAGTCCCACGGTGGGCACCCCGGCGAAGACGCCGATCGTCGCCGGGACGACCCCGGCGGCTCGCAACCGCTCCTCCGCCTCCAGCGCGACCTCCAGGTTGCGGGGCCGCGGAAGGCCGTGCGTGAAGATGGTCGACTCCAGGGCGACGACGGGCGCGCCGTCGGCGACGGCCCGGGCGACGTCGTCGGAGATCCGGATGGGCAGTCCGCTCATGGGAGGCACGAACTCTCTCTGGGGTGCCACCACGCTGTGGCAGTTCCGGTCAGCCTAGGGACGGTTCGCATCGGGATCCAGAAGGAGTACCGGGCCTTCCCATAGGGTTTCGACTATGGGATTCACCTTGCGTCAGCTCGAAGTCTTCCTCGCGGTCGCCGACGGTCTGCACTTCGGCCGCGCCGCCGAGCGCCTGCACATCTCGCAGCCGACGGTCAGTCAGGAGGTCGCCCGGCTGGAGCGGGCGGTCGGCGTCGAGCTCTTCGACCGCAGCCGCCGGGCCGTCGTCCTCACCCCGGCGGGCGAGGTGATGGCCGACGAGAGCGCCCGGCTCCTCGGCCAGGCCGCCGCCCTGCTCGCCCGGGTCCGGCTGCACGAGGAGGCGCGGACGGGCACCGCCCGGATCGTCGCCTCCCCCAGCGTGATGAACCGGCTGCTGCCCGCCGTGGTCAGCCGGGCCGAGCGCGAACTGCCCGCGCTGGACACCGCGGAGCTCGCCGTCGACACCGGCCGCGTCTCCTCGACGCTGGCCGCCGAGCTGGCCGACATCGGCCTGGGCCGCTTCCTCGACGAGGTGCCCGGCTACCGGCGGGAGACCCTCGCCGACGAGCCCGTCCGGGTCGCGCTGGGCCGCGACCACCCGCTGGCCGGGCGCGACGCCGTCCGGCTGTCCGAGCTGCGGGACCTCCCGCTGCTGCTCTGGCCCCGCGAGCAGCACCCGCGCTACTACGACCACGTCCTCGGACTCTGCTCCGAGCACGGCGTGGAGCCGCCGGTCCTGGTGAGCCCGCCGCGCATCGTCGGCTCACGGCTCTACCTGCTCTCCCAGAACCGGGCGTTCTCGCTCGTCCCCCGCTCGATGACCGGTCACCTCACCGAGGAGGTGGTCACCGTCCCGCTCGCCGGCCGGGCCACCCTGCCGCTGGAGATGCAGTGGCGGCTCGACGACGGCCGGCCCCGGCTGGCGGCGCTGCGCGAGCTGATCCGCCAGGAGGCGGGCACGCTCCAGGGCGGCTGAGCTCCAGGACGACTGAGCTCCAGGGCGGTTGACCTCCAGGACGGCGGATTCGAGCCGCCGCCCGCCGCTCGCGCCACCGTCGCGCCAGCGCACGCGCCACCGCGTGCGCCACGGCGGGCCGGGTACGGGGGAGGCGCGTGCCGAATCGTTCGCCACCAGGGAGGGGAAACCGGCCAGAACCGGCCGGGTGGCCGGAATGTTGCATCCATGTGAACCGGTTCCGCAGACTCTCGCACCATGCCGCCCACCGCACCGCCCTGACCTGTACCGCTCTGGTGCACGGCGGCCGAGCCCTGGCCGCGGCCGTCGAACGCCTCGACCGCCGGGCCATCGCCCTGCTGCTCGGGCTGGTCCGCCCGGTCACCGCCCGGCTGACCGCCCTGCTGCGCCGCGCGGTGGCCGCCAACTGCGGTGACGCGCTGAACCGGCACCTCCCCTGCCGCGGCCGGGAGCCCGTCCAGGACCGGTGGACCGAGGACGCGCCCGGGCACCGGGACGCCGGCTGACCGCCCGGGGCCGGGGCCACCCGCCGGGGGGCGGGGGCGGGGGCGGGCGGGCGCGAACCGACCGTCAGGTGTGGTCCCGGGACCCGAGGATCAAGCCCGGCAGAGCCCGGTCGTCCAGTCGACGGTCGCGGCGGCCTGCGAGTACGTCCACTCCGGCGCCAGCAGGTCGCGGTCCAGCTGGGCCGCCGCGCCCTTGTCCTCGACCACGTAGCCGAAGTCCTGCAGCCAGGCCGGGTAGAGGTTCTTCGACCCGGTGTAGAAGGCCGAGCCGTCGACCGCGACCAACTTGTGGTGCAGCGCGTACGGGTGCCCGTCCGCCCAGGTGGCGGTCGGCGCGGCGCGGAAGGACGCGAGCTGGAGGTTGCCGCAGAGCGCGGCGCCCGCCTTCGCCGGGTCGCCGGTCAGCCGGGTCAGCCGGGCCCGCAGCACGTCGGAGACCTCGGAGAGCGACTTGATCTGCGAGTAGCCCCCGCTGCCGACCGTGCCCCGGTTCGCCGGGTCGCTGACCACGATCCGCACCTTGACCCCGGCCACCAGCTTGGCGGCCAGCAGGTCGTAGAGCCGGGCGTCGTAGCGCGGCAGCGGCGGGCAGGTGCCGTTCATGTCCTGCTGGGAGATCTCGATGTGGCTGCTCGCACTGCCGACGAGCGCGCGCAGGGCGTTCTCCTCGGGATTGACCGTCTCGTAGTCGCGATCGGCGTTGGTGTTGTCGTGCAGGGCCAGCGGACCGCACTGGGTCTCGGAGACCCCGGCGACCGGGGCGGGCCGGTAGGCCGAGGCGGGGTCCGCGGCCTTGACGCCGACACCCAGGCCGCCGACGGCGATCACCGGAACGCTGCCGGTGGCGGGCGCGGCGGGGTTGGTGTCCCGCTCCATCGAGGGCCGGCAGGCACCGCCGTCGGAGGAGGCGAACCACGCGTTGTCGAACAGGCCGGTGCGGCCGCAGGTCCACGCCCACAGGGTGTCCAGGTAGCGCGCGGCCGAGGTGGCGGCCGGGCCGGTCAGGGCGAGGTCGACGTCCGAGACGGGGTGCGCGGTGTCCAGGTAGTCGTCCTTCCACCCGTTGATGCCACCGGCGATCACGCTCCGGCCGTCGACCACCAGCAGCTTGGAGTGGTTCCAGGAGAACGCCGTGCGGGAGGTGGTCATCGAGGCGACGTTCAGCGTCACCGAGCCGGCCGCGGGGCCGAGCCTGGCCAGCAGCTCGTCGCGGTAGCGGGAGGGGAGGACGTTGGCGTTGTAGAGCGGTGCCGCGCCCACCAGGATCCGCACCTGGGGGCGGTGGCCGGCCGCGACCGAGGCCTTGAGCCCCGCCACCAGCGCGTCCTGGAAGCCGCCGTTGGGGAACGGCGCGAGGGTGGAGACGTCGACCGTCCGGGTGGCCGAGGCGACGTCCGCCTGCATCCTGGCCAGCAGCGCACGGGTGCCCCGGCGGTCGGCGCAGCCGGCGTCACCCCAGCAGCCGGGCGTCTGGAGCAGCCAGCCGGCCGGATCGTCGGCGGTGCCGGCCAGCGCGTTGCCCTCGGTGCGCTCCCAGACCGAGCCCTCCAGACCGGGCGACACCTCGCGCAGCGCGCGCTCGACGGCGTCGAGGTGGGCCGTCCCCCCGTCGGCGGCGGCACCCTCGGCGGGGGCCGCGAGGGCCGACGGGGGCGGGACGGCGGCGAACAGGGTGGTGGCTGCGGCGACGGCCAGGGCCGAGCGGACGAGGCGGCCGGACCGGCGGGACCAGGGGAGGCGCACGTGAGGTTCCTTCAGGGAGCGGCGGGTGGTTCACCCGTGGGACACCCTGAGATTACCGAAAAGTAACTTGCTGTCGAATCTGCGCATGACAACCAGTCACCGGGCCGGAAACAGACCCGCCGGTCGACCCCCGCCGATCGGCCGACACATCGTCAGGCGCCGGTGTGACGGTACGTCGATCAGCGGTGTCACGCGGCGGGACGCGCTCGCGGGACGCGGCGGGCCGACCGTCCGTCCCGGTCACACCGGGGCACGTCCGGGCGGGTGACGGCGGCGGCGATCCGGCCCCCGCGACCGGCGAGCCGGGCGCCCGCCCGGCCCCGGATCCGTAGCGTCGGCCCATGCTCCTCGGCCTGCTGGCGGCGCTCCTGGCCGCCCTCCTCACCGGCTCGGCCACCGTCCTCCAGGCGGTGGGCGCGCGCCGCGCCGCGGTGGGCCACCACGCGGGCGAGGCCGCCGCGCTCGCCGGGGCGTTCCGCCAGTGGCCGTTCCTGGTGGGTGTCGGAATGGACATGCTCGGATTCGCCGCCGAGCTGGTCGCGCTGGAGCGGCTGCCGCTCTACGAGGTCGAGGCCGCCCTGGCCTCCGCCCTCGCCGTCACCGCCGTGGGGGCGTCCCGGGTGCTGCGGATCCGGCTGCGGCGCAGCGAGTGGATCGGGGTGGCCTCGGTCTGCGCCGGGCTCTGCGTCCTCGCGCTCACCGCCGGACACGACGGCCGCGGATCCGGCGACCAGCCGCTGCGCCTGGGCGTGCTGCTCGTCTCGGTCGCCCTGACGGCCGTGGGGTGGGCGGTGGTCCACCTGGCCGGGGCGCGGCGCGCCCCGCTGCTCGGCCTGGTGGCCGGCCTGCAGTTCGGGGTGGTGGGCGTCGCGGTCCGGGTCCTGCCGGGGGCACGGCTGCCGGAGCTGTTCGGCGAACCCTCGGCGTACGCGATCGCCGTCGCCGGGCTGGGCGGCTTCACCGCGCTCACCTGGGCCATGCAGAGCGGGTCGGTCACCGCCGCGACGGCGGCGATGGTGCTCGGCGAGACCCTGGGCCCCGCGATCGTCGGGGTGCTGCTGCTCGGCGACCACACCCGTCACGACGCCACGCCGCTCGCCGTCGCCGGGTTCGCCGCCGCGGTCCTGGGCGCGCTGACCCTGGCGCGCTTCGGTGACGCCGAGCAACCCGCCACCGCCGGGCCCTGAGCCCCGGACGGCCGCCGGCTCCCCGCGGCGCC
>NZ_JBEXYD010000076.1:0-32851 GCF_040630735.1 Kitasatospora sp. NPDC005748 | reverse complement strand
ATCGCGCGCGGCAGGTAGATCCGGGAGGCGATCCCCAGGCCCACCACCACCGCCCCGCAGAGCACCGGGGCGTCTCGCCCCGGGCCCGTCGGCCTGTCCGCACGGTCGGCCTGTCCGCACGGTCGGCCTGTCCGCACGGTCGGCCTGTCCGCACGGTCGGCCTGTCCGCACGGTCGGCCTGCCCGCACGGTCGGCCTGCCCACAGAGCCGGCCTGTCCGCACGGCGGCCGGTCGGTGCGGCGGCCCGGCTCAGGCTCTCAACGCAGCGCCCACACCACGCCGTTGACGATGGCGGCCTTGGTCAGCCGCCCGGCCCGGCCGGTCAGCACCGAGGGCCGCATCGAGTCGTCGCCGTGGATCAGCTGGACCAGGCCGTCCCGGCGGCCGAGGCTCAGGCACTGCACGGCGTAGCGGAACGCGAAGGGTTTGTCGGTGCGCCCGGTGAGCAGCTTGCCGAGGTAGCGGCCCATCGGCTGGGCGGTGGCGCAGCCCATCCGCAGGGTGCCGGTGCCGGGGACGGTCACCGCGGCGGCGTCGCCGATGACGTGGACCTCCGGGTGCGAGACGGAGCGCAGGTGGCCGTCCACCACCGCCCGGCCGGCCGGGTCGACGGTCAGGCCCGCCTCGGCCGCCAGCGGGTGCGGCTCCATGGCGGCGGCCCAGGCGACCAGGTCGGCATCGATCCGGCCGCCGGTGGTGTCGAGGCCCCCGGCGTCGACCCCGGTGACGGTGTGCCGCTCGTGCACCTCGATCCCGAGCCGGGCCATGACGGTGCGGACGTGGGCCCGGCCGCGGGCCGAGAACCAGCCGCCGACCTGTCCGGCGGCGACGATCCGCACCCGCCAGGCGGGGTGGGCCTCGGCGATCTCGGTGGCCAGTTCGATGCCGGTGGCGCCGCCGCCGACCACGGCGACGGTGCCGGGCCGCCCGGCGGTGCGCAGCCGCTCGCCCAGTTCGGCGGCCCGCTCGGCGGAGTAGGCGTGCTCGGCGGCGCCGGGGACGGCGTGCCAGGCGGTGCGGCTGCCGAGGGCGTAGACCAGGGTGTCGTAGGGGAGGGCCTCACCGGTGTCCAGGAAGACCTTGCGGGCGGCGAGGTCCAGGCCGGTGGCCCGGGCCGGGATGTGCCGCACGTCGCGGCCGCGGACCACCTCGGCCAGGGCGGGCCGGTGCTCGGGGAGGCCGGCGGCGGTCTCGTGCTGGCGGACGCGGTGCAGGAAGCGGGTCTCCGGGGCGATCAGGGTCACCCGGTGGTGCCGGCCCGCCCGGGTCGCCGCGGTCAGCCCCGCGTAGCCGGCCCCCAGTACGACGATCTGCTTCTCGGTCATGTCGTCCGCCTCCTCCGAAACGCCCCCGCGGAGCGTTCTGTCGACACGTTCTCGGTGTCCGTTCGGGAAGGGGACGACGCGGCCGGTCAGGGTGTGACGGTGAGCCGGGTCACAGGTCCGTCGGCGTGCCGGCGGCGTCGGCCACCCGGGTCAGCTTCTCGGGGTTGACCACCACGAAGGCCTCGGTGATCCGGCCGTCGGCGACGGTGAACGCCAGCACGCCGCCGGGCCGGCCGTCCGCGTCCTGGACGAGCAGCCCCGGCTCGTCGTTGACCAGGGCGGGCACCAGGCTCATGCCCGGCAGGAACCACTTCGCGACCAGGCCGGCCACCAGGCGGGAGACCTTGTCCGCGCCGAGGACCGGGCGGGCGCCGGCGCTGACGACGCCGCCGCCGTCGGAGTGCCAGACCACGTCCGGGTCGAGCACGGCCAGCAGGCCCTCGATGTCGCCGCGGGTACTGGCCGCCGCGAAGGCGGCCACGGCCTGCCGGTGCTCGGCCGGGTCGGCGGTGGCGCGGCGCCCGCCGTCCTTGACCCGGCGCCGGGCCCGGGAGGCGAGCTGGCGGGCGGCGTCGGGGGAGCGGTCGAGGGAGGCGGCGATCTCGTCGAAGCCGACCGCGAACACGTCGTGGAGCACGAAGGCGGCGCGTTCGGCCGGGGTGAGCTGCTCCAGGACGGCGAGCACCGCGAGCGAGACGGACTCGCCGAGTTCGGCGAGCTCGGCCGGGGAGGCGGGGGAGTCCTGGTAGGAGACGGCCGGTTCGGGCAGCCATTCGCCGAAGTAGGCCTCCCGGCGGGCCCGGGCGGAGCCCAGCTGGTCGTAGCAGAGCCGGGTGACGACGGTGGTCAGGAAGGCGCGCGGGTCGGCGACGGCGGACCGGTCGGTGCCGCGCCAGCGCAGCCAGGCCTCCTGCAGCACGTCCTCGGCGTCGCTGAACGAGCCGAGCAGCCGGTAGGCGACCGAGCCCAGGTAGCGCCGGTGGGCCTCGAAGGCGTCGGGTTGTGCGGCGGCAGCGGCCGACAGGTCGTCACTCACAGGCCCACCGTAGCGGCCCGGGGCGGCGGCCGGAGCGTTCGAGGGGGCGCCCGTCGGACGGGGCCACGCTGCCCCCCGGCCTCCCCGTGGGCGGAACACCGGAGGGGGAGGCCGGGTGACCCCGACCTCCCTCTCCGGCGCGTCCCGCCGGTCAGTCCACCTCGGCGACGGCCTCGGCGAACTGCGCCTGGTACAGGCGGGCGTACGCGCCCTCGGCGGCGATCAGCTCGTCGTGCGTGCCCTGTTCGACGATCGAGCCGCTCTCCATCACCAGGATCACGTCGGCGTCCCGGATGGTGGAGAGCCGGTGGGCGATCACGAAGCTGGTGCGGCCGGTGCGCAGCCGGGCCATGGCGCGCTGGATCAGCACCTCGGTCCGGGTGTCGACCGAGCTGGTCGCCTCGTCCAGGACCAGGATCGACGGCTGCGCCAGGAACGCCCGGGCGATGGTGATCAGCTGCTTCTCGCCGGTGCTGACGCCGGTGCCCTCGTCGTCGATGACGGTGTCGTAGCCGTTCGGCAGGGTCCGGACGAAGCGGTCCACGTGGGCGGCCCTGGCCGCCTCGACGACCTGCTCGTGGGTGGCGCCCTGGGCGCCGTAGGCGATGTTCTCGGCGATGGTGCCGCCGAACAGCCAGGTGTCCTGGAGGACCATGCCGATGCCGGAGCGGAGGTCCTCGCGGGACATCGCCGCGATGTCGACCCCGTCCAGGGTGATCCGCCCGCCGCTGACCTCGTAGAACCGCATCAGCAGGTTGACCAGGGTGGTCTTGCCGGCGCCGGTCGGGCCGACGATGGCGACGGTCTGGCCCGGTTCGACCTTCAGCGAGAGGTCGTCGATGAGCGGCTTGTCGGGGTCGTAGCGGAAGGAGACGTCCTGGAAGGCGACCCGGCCGCGGATCGCGTCGGGGCGTTCCGGCATGGCCGGCTCAGGGGTCTGCTCGGGCGCGTCCAGCAGCTCGAAGACGCGCTCGGCGGAGGCGACGCCGGACTGCACCAGGTTGGCCATGCTGGCGACCTGGGTGAGCGGCTGGCTGAACTGCCGCGAGTACTGGATGAACGCCTGCACGTCGCCGATCGACAGCGCGCCGCTGGCGACCCGCAGGCCGCCGACGACGGCCACCAGCACGTACTGCAGGTTGCCGATCAGCATCATCGCGGGCTGGATGATGCCGGAGATGAACTGGGCCCGGAAGCTGGCCGTGTACAGCGCCTCGTTGTGCTCCCGGAAGGTCTCGGCGGACTCCTTCTGCCGGCCGAAGACCTTTACCAGGGCGTGGCCGGTGTACATCTCCTCGATGTGCGCGTTCAGCTGCCCGGTGGACTTCCACTGCTGGACGAACTGCGGCTGCGCCCGCTTGCCGACCCTGGTCGCCACCACGACCGACAGCGGGACGGAGATCAGGGCGATCAGGGCGAGCAGCGGGGAGATCCAGAACATCATGGCGAGCACGCCGACCACGGTGAGCAGTGAGTTCACCACCTGGCCCATGGTCTGCTGCATGGACTGGCCGATGTTGTCGATGTCGTTGGTGACCCGGCTGAGCACCTCGCCGCGGGGCTGCTTGTCGAAGTAGCTGAGCGGCAGCCGGGCGAGCTTGGACTCGACGTCCTGGCGCAGCCGGTAGCTGGCCCGCTGGATCGCCTTGGTGGCGAGCCGGCCCTGGACGATGCCGAAGGCGGCGGAGGCGACGTAGATCGCCAGCACCCAGAGCAGCACGGTGCCGATCGCGCCGAAGTCCATGTGCTGGCCGGGGGTGAAGTCGACCGCGGAGAGCAGGTCGGCGGCGCCGCCGTCGTGCGCCCGCACGTCCGCGACGGCCTGCGCCTTGGAGATGCCGGCCGGGAACTGCTGGCCGACGACGCCGGCGAAGATCAGGTCGGTGGCCCTGCCGAGCACCTTGGGCCCGGTCACGGCGCAGCCGATGCTGAGCACGCCGAGGGCCAGCACGCCGCTGAGCAGGGCGCGTTCGGGGCGGAGCAGGGCGAGCAGCCGCTTGCCCGAGCCCTTGAAGTCCATCGACTTCTCGGAGCCCTGGCCGCCCATGAACCGGCCGGGGCCGGCCGGGCCGCGGCGGGCGGCGGCGGCCTGCGAGTCGCTGGGCACCTCGCCGGAGCCGGGGCCCTTCGTCATGGGCGCCTTCTTCTGCGGGGTGGTCACGCCGCCTCCTGCTCGGTGAGCTGGGAGAGCACGATCTCCCGGTACGTCGGGTTGTCGGCCATCAGTTCGCCGTGGGTGCCGCTGCCGACGACCGCGCCCTCGTCCAGGACGACGATCCGGTCGGCGTCGCGGATGGTGGAGACGCGCTGGGCGACGATCAGCACGGTGGCGTCGGCGGTCTCCCGGGAGAGGGCCCTGCGCAGCCTGGCGTCGGTGGCGTAGTCGAGCGCCGAGAACGAGTCGTCGAACAGGTAGACGCCGGGCTTGCGGACGAGCGCGCGGGCGATCGCCAGGCGCTGGCGCTGGCCGCCGGAGACGTTGCTGCCGCCCTGGGCGATGGGCGCGTCGAGGCCCTCGGGGAAGCGCTCGACGAACTCCTTGGCCTGGGCGACCTCCAGGGCGTGCCAGAGCTCCTCGTCGGTGGCGTCGGGCCGGCCGTAGCGCAGGTTGCTGGCGACGGTGCCGGTGAACAGGTAGGGCTTCTGCGGGACGAGGCCGACGGTCTCGGCGATCGTCTCGGGGGCGAGTTCGCGGACGTCCACGCCGTCCAGCAGGACCTGTCCGGCGGTGGCGTCGAAGAGCCGGGGGACGAGGCCGAGCAGGGTGGACTTGCCGCTGCCGGTGGAGCCGATGACGGCGGTGGTCTCGCCGGGGCGGGCGGTGATGTCGACGCCGCGCAGGACGGAGGCCTCGGCGCCGGGGTAGCGGAACTCGACGGCGCGCAGTTCGAGCTTGCCCCGGGCCAGGAGTTCGGTGACGGGGGTGGCCGGCGGGACGACGCTGGAGCTGGTGTCCAGGACCTCCTGGATGCGCTCGGCGCAGACCTCGGCGCGCGGCACCATCATGAACATGAAGGTGGCCATCATGACGCTCATCAGGATCTGCATCAGGTAGGAGAGGAAGGCGGTCAGCCCGCCGATCTCCATGCCGCCGCTGTCGATGCGCATGGCGCCGAACCAGAGCACGGCGACGCTGGAGGCGTTCACCACCAGCATCACGGCCGGGAACATGAACGACATCAGCTGGCCGACCTGGAGGGCGACGCCGGTCAGGTCCCGGTTGGCGCCGGCGAACCGGGCCTGCTCGTGGTCGTCCTTGACGAAGGCGCGGATGACCCGGATGCCGGTGATCTGCTCGCGCAGGACCCGGTTCACCGTGTCGATCTTCTTCTGCATGCTGCGGAACTTCGGGCGCAGCGTGCGGACGAGCAGGGCGACCACGACGCCCAGCAGGGGGACGACGGCCAGCAGCAGCGCGGAGAGCGGCACGTCCTGGTTGAGCGCCATGACGATGCCGCCCACGCACATGATCGGCGCGGCGACCATCAGGGTGAAGGTCATCAGGGCCAGCATCTGGACCTGCTGGACGTCGTTGGTCGTCCGGGTGATCAGGGAGGGGGCGCCGAAGGAGCCGACCTCGCGGGCGGAGAAGGTCTGCACCCGGTCGAAGACGGCGGCCCGGACGTCCCGGCCGAACGCCATGGCGGTGCGCGCGCCGTAGAAGACGGCACCGATCGAGCAGAGCGCCTGGGCGACGGTGACGGCGATCATCACTCCGCCGATGCGCAGGATGTAACCGGTGTCGCCCTTGACCACGCCCTGGTCGATGATGTCGGCGTTCAGCGTCGGCAGGTAGAGCAGGGCGAGCGTGGACACCAGCTGGAGGAGCACCAGCAGGGAGATCGGTCGGGAGTACGGGCGCAGGTACGCCCTCAGCAGTCTGATCAGCACTGGCACACTCTTGTCTTCGGCAGTGGGGTTCGCATCCCAATTCTCATGCTTCTGTGGACTCGCACAGTTGATTCCGGCCCCGCGCCCCGAGGTTTGTCCAGTCCTTTGCTGAACGCACCGGCGGGCCCGGTTGCGCCGTGCACCGGCGGCTCGACAGTGTGCCAGCTGTCCTCACCCTCTTACGGAATGACCGGTTTCCCCCTAGGCTGCTGATTGCCCCCTTGTTACTCACCGGTATCGGATCGATTGCCCGGGGGCCCGGCGACCGCCCCCACGGGCGCCGCGACATCCCTCAGACGGCCACCCGCCCCCGGAGGTCCTCGTTGAGTTCCGCGCAGTCCCTGATCGACTCCGGCCGTGCCGACATCGTCGCCGGGCGGCCCGCCTCCGTCGCCCACCTGTTCCTGGAGCGGGTCGCCGCCACGCCGGCGGGTGAGGCCTACCGCTTCCCCGTCCCGGTGGACGAGCACGCGGCGGACGGCGCCCCCGGCGCCGAGCAGTGGCGTTCGCTGACCTGGGCGCAGACCGCCACCCGGGTGTACGCGGTGGCCGCCGGCCTGCTGTCGCTGGGCATCAGCCCGGAGGACCGGGTCGCGCTGATGTCCTCCACCCGGCTGGAGTGGGTCATCGCCGACCTCGGCAACATGTGCGCGGGCGCGGCCACCACGGCCGTCTACCCGAGCACCAACGCCGACGAGACGGCCTACATCCTCTCCGACTCGGGCTCCAGGGCGATCTTCGTCGAGAACGAGAAGCAGCTCGCCAAGGTCGTCGGCGAGCTCGGCCAGCTGCCCGAGCTGCGCACCGCCGTCCTCTTCGACGGCACCGGCCCGGTCGCCGGGGCGCCCGGGCTGAACGTGCTCACCCTGGCCGAGCTGGAGCAGCTCGGCGCCGAGTACCTGGAGCAGCACCCGGACGCCGTGCGGCAGGCCGTCGACGCGCTCGACAAGGAGCAGCTGGCCACCCTGATCTACACCTCCGGCACCACCGGCCGCCCCAAGGGCGTGCGGCTGGTCCACGACTGCTGGGCGTACCAGGGGCGGGCGCAGGAGGAGAGCGGGCTGCTGCGCGCGGACGACGTGCAGTTCATGTGGCTGCCGCTGTCGCACGTGTTCGGCAAGAGCCTGATCTGCGGCCAGATCGCCACCGGTCACGTGATGGCGCT
The DNA here is from genome assembly GCF_040630735.1 of Kitasatospora sp. NPDC005748. Lineage (NCBI taxonomy): Bacteria > Bacillati > Actinomycetota > Actinomycetes > Kitasatosporales > Streptomycetaceae > Kitasatospora > Kitasatospora sp. NPDC005748. The sequence continues at coordinate 25,434 of NZ_JBEXYD010000076.1, read as the reverse complement.
GGACGGCCGGGTGGACCGGATCATCCACAACCTGCCGGTGATCCGCCCGACCATGATGGCCTCGGCGCCGCGCATCTTCGAGAAGGTCTACAACGGCATCGCCGGCAAGGCCCGGGCCGAGGGCGGCGCCAAGTACAAGATCTTCATGTGGGCGGCGAAGACCGCCCGCGACTACGCCCGGGTCACCCAGGCCAACCGGATCGCCACCGGGCACGACAGCGCCCCGCTGGGGCTGCGGGTGCGGCACGCGCTGGCCGACAAGCTGGTGTACGCCAAGATCCGGGCCGCGTTCGGCGGGCGGATGCGCGGCTCGGTCTCCGGCAGTGCCGCGCTGGCACCCGAGATCGGCTACTTCTTCGCCGGCGTCGGCGTGCCCGTCCTGGAGGGCTACGGCCTGACCGAGAGCTCGGCCGGGATCTGCGTCAACCCCGCCGAGGACCTCCGGGTCGGCACCATCGGCACCGTGCTGCCCGGCAGCGAGGTCCGGATCGCCGAGGACGGCGAGATCCTGCTGCGCGGCCCCGGCGTCATGCGCGGCTACCACAACCTGCCGGAGAAGACCGCCGAGGTGCTGGAGCCGGACGGCTGGTTCCACACCGAGGACATCGGCGAGATCGGCCAGGACGGCTTCCTGCGGATCACCGACCGCAAGAAGGACATGTTCAAGACCTCCGGCGGCAAGTACGTCGCGCCGAGCGAGGTGGAGGGCAAGTTCAAGGCGGTCTGCCCGTTCGTCAGCAACATCCTGGTGATCGGCAACGGCCGCAACTACTGCACCGCGCTGATCGGCCTGGACGAGTCGGTGATCATGCCGTGGGCGGCCGAGCACGGCCTGGCCGGCAAGTCCTACGCCGAGGTGGTCGGCGACCCGAAGGTGCACCAGCTGGTCGACGGCTTCGTGCAGCGCCTCAACGGCGACCTCCAGCGCTGGCAGACGATCAAGAAGTTCACCCTCCTCCCGCGCGACCTGGACATCGAGCACGGCGAGCTCACGCCGAGCCTGAAGATCAAGCGCCCGGTGGTCGAGCGGACGTACGCGGACGCCGTCACCGAGATGTACGCGGGCGCGAACGAGGCCTGATCCGTCCGTCGTCCCGCACGGCCTCGATGATCACCGGGGCCGTACGGGACAATGGGGTCATGCCCTCCGCACTCCCCGACGGCGAACCCGTGCCGTCCGACGGTTCCCTGCCCGCGCACGCCCTCGCCGGGCTCGGGTCGCGGCCGTTCGGCTTCTACCTGCACGTGCCGTACTGCGCGAGCCGCTGCGGCTACTGCGACTTCAACACCTACACCGCCACCGAGCTGCGCTCCTCCGGCGCCGTCGCCTCCCAGGAGACCTACGCCGACAACGTGGTCGCCGAGATCCGACTGGCCCGCGAGGTCCTCGGCGACACCGACCTGCCCGTGCGGACCGTCTTCCTCGGCGGCGGCACGCCCACCCTGCTGCCCGCCCGGGACCTGGTGAAGATGCTGGCGGCGATCCGGGCGGAGTTCGGGCTCGCCGACGACGCCGAGGTGACCACCGAGGCCAACCCCGAGTCGGTCGACCCGGCCTACCTCGCCGAACTGCGCGAGGGCGGCTACAACCGGGTCTCCTTCGGCATGCAGAGCGCCCGGCCGCACGTCCTGCGGCTGCTCGACCGCCACCACACCCCGGGCCGCCCGGAGGCCTGCGTGGCCGAGGCCCGCGCGGCCGGCTTCGAGCACGTCAACCTGGACCTCATCTACGGCACCCCCGGCGAGTCCGACGACGACTGGCGGGCCTCCCTGGACGCCGCGATCGGCGCCGGGCCGGACCACGTCTCGGCCTACTCGCTGATCGTCGAGGACGGCACCAAGCTGGCCGCCCGGGTCAAGCGCGGCGAGCTGCCGATGATCGACGACGACGTGCACGCCGACCGCTACCTGATCGCCGAGCAGGCGCTCGCCGCCGCCGGCTACTCCTGGTACGAGGTCTCCAACTGGGCCACCACCCCGCAGGGCCGCTGCCGCCACAACGAGCTCTACTGGACCGGCGGCGACTGGTGGGGCGCCGGCCCCGGCGCGCACAGCCACGTCGGCGGCGTCCGCTGGTGGAACGCCAAGCACCCGGCCGGCTACGCCCGCGCCCTCGCCGAGCGCCGCACCCCGGCCCAGGGCCGCGAGCGGCTCACCGACGAGGACCGCCGGGTCGAGCGCATCCTGCTCGAACTGCGCCTCGCCGAGGGCATCCCGCTGGACCTGCTCACCGCGACCGGCCGCGCGGCCGCCGACCGGCACCTCGCCGACGGCCTGCTCGACCGCACCACCCATGAGCGCGGCCGGGCCACCCTGACCCTCCAGGGCCGCCTCCTGGCCGACGCCGTGGTCCGCGACCTGGTGGACTGAGAGTCGTCGCCGTGGTGTCAGCCGCCGGCTCGCGGTCGCGGGCCCACGGCTGACCGGTCAGTCCTCCAGGGTGACGAAGTCGATCAGTTCCTCGACCTTCGCCAGGAGGGCGGGCTCCAGGTCCTTGAAGGAGTCGACCGAGGCGAGGATCCGCTTCCACGCGGCGGGGGTGTCGGCCGGCCAGCCGAGGCGGCGGCAGACGCCCCCCTTCCAGTCCTCGCCGTAGGGGACGTCCGGCCAGCCGGGGATGCCGACGGAGGAGGGCTTCACGGCCTGCCAGACGTCGATGTACGGGTGGCCGACGACCAGCACGGCGTCGCCGGTGACCCGGGCGGCGATCCGGTGCTCCTTGGTGCCGGGGAGCAGGTGGTCGACCAGGACGCCGAGCCGGCGGCCGGGGCCGGGGGCGAAGTCGGCGACGATCGCGGGCAGGTCGTCGATGCCCTCCAGGTACTCGACGACGACGCCCTCGATCCGCAGGTCGTCCCCCCAGACCCGCTCGACCAGTTCGGCGTCGTGCCGCCCCTCGACGTAGATCCGCGACTCCCGGGCCACCCGGGCCCGCGCTCCGGGGACGGCGACCGAGCCGGAGGCCGTCCGGCCCGGCGCGCGCGGGGGAGCCGGCGCCGCGGCAGCGGGGCGGACCAGGGTGACGGTCCGGCCCTCCAGCAGGAAGCCGCGCGGCACCAGCGGGAACACCCGCCGCTTGCCGAACCGGTCCTCCAGGGTGACGGTGAACCCCTCGGCGGTCTTCTCGCAGCGCACCACCGCGCCGCAGAAGCCGGTCGCGGCCTCCTCGACCACGAGGTCCCGGTCGGCGGGCACCTCGGGGGCGGGCTGCTGCCGCTTCCACGGCGGGGTGAGGTCGGGTCCGTACTGGCGGCTGCGCATGCAGGTGACTATAGGCAGGCCCGACGGGGCGTCACAGGCCCGGCGCGCCCCAGACCGGGAACCAGCGGGTGAGGTCCTTCTCCAGCCGCAGGTCGTTCCCCAGCATGGCGTTGACCTGCAGTTCCAGCGGGCTGTCGCGCTTCTCCCCGCCGCCCGGCACCGGCGCGAACGGGTAGAAGGTGCCGCGCTTGTACAGGTAGACCAGCGCCAGCGGCTGCCCCTCGGCGCCGCGGAAGGCCACCAGCGAGCAGAGCAGCTGCGGGCCGAAGCCGTTCCCCTCCAGCTCGCTGTTGACCGCGTGCAGGTCGTTGACCAGCTCCGGCAGCTCCTCGGGGGTGTGCCGGGCGAGCAGCCAGGAGTAGCCGTAGGCGTCCTTGGAGGCCTCCACCGGGACGCCGCCGCGCTCGGTGTCGGCGTCCAGCAGGGCCCGGACCTGCCGCTCGACCTCGACGAAGGCGCCGCCCTCGACCGAGGAGAAGCAGACCGACCCGACGCCGGTCGGCCGGAAGCTGGCCGCCGCCTCCAGGGTCAGCGCGGCCGAGGGCACGCCGAACAGCTGGTCGAGGTCGGGCCGGACGGGCTTGGTGCGGCCGAACAGTGCGTCCAGGATTCCCACGGCGGTCCCCTCCGGGGCGTGTCGTCGGCTCAGCGGCCGAGCTGGGTGGAGATCTTCGCCAGCTGCTCCAGCCGCTTCTCCAGCGAGGGGTGGGTGGAGAACAGCTGCGAGGCGGCCTCCCGGGCGCTCAGCGCGGGGGCGAAGTAGAAGGCGTTGTACGGCTGGGCCTGGCGCAGGTCCTTGGTCGGGATCGCGGCGATCTGGCCGGTCACCTTGGTGAGCGCCGAGGCCAGTGCGCTGGGCCGGCCGGTGAGCTGGGCGGCGGCCCGGTCGGCGGCCAGCTCCCGGTAGCGGGAGAGCAGCCGGGTCAGCAGGAAGCTGATCGCGTACACCACCACCGACACCAGCGGGATGACCAGCGCGGCGATCGCGGCGTTGGAGTCGTTGCTGTTGCGGCCGCCGCCCATGAAGCCGCCGTACATCGCGATCCGGGTCATCGCCCCGGCCAGTACGCCGAGGAAGCCGGCGATGGTCATCACCGCGACGTCCCGGTGGGCGACGTGCGACAGCTCGTGCGCCAGGACGCCCTCCAGTTCCTCCGGTTCCAGCCGCCGCAGCAGCCCGGTGGTGACGCAGACCACCGCGTTCTGCGGGTTGCGGCCGGTCGCGAAGGCGTTCGGCATGTCGTTGTCGGCGACCGCCACCCGGGGTTTGGGCATGTCGGCGAGGGCGCAGAGCCGGTCGACGGTGCCGTGCAGCTGGGGGTACTGCTCCGGGGTCACCCGGTGGGCGCCCATCGCCCGTTCGGTGATCTTGTCGCTGAACCAGAACTGGGCCACGAACAGCCCGCCGGAGATCAGCACGATCAGTGGCCAGGCGCCGCGCAGCAGCGCGATCAGCAGGCCGGTGAAACCCACGTACAGGAGCCCGATCACGAACATGGTCCCGACCATCCGGCCGGTCAGGCCGCGGTCCGGGGCGAAGCGGGTGGGCTGGCCCGAGGTCGACATCGCTGGTCCTCCGTTCGCCGTTCGCTATCGATGCTGCCACCCGGCCGGTCCCGCGGCATCACCCGCGCGCCGCGCGATGCGGGCAGGATCACCCCGGCGGTGCCGTTCCTGCCGTCGGACCCGGGCCTTACACTGGCAGGTACGGTTCTGGCACTCCTCTGTTCAGAGTGCCAAAGGACGCGGTCCGCCCGGCGGACCGCACCATGCCGGAACGACACACGTCACCACGGACAACGTGCGAAGAGGGAGGTGCGTGCCCCATGGCCGGTGAGGTCCGCCAGCTCGACGAACGCAAGCTCGCCGTGCTCCGCGCCATCGTCCAGGACTACGTGGGCACCGAGGAGCCGGTCGGCTCCAAGGCTCTCGTCGAACGCCACAACCTCGGGGTCTCCCCGGCCACCGTCCGCAACGACATGGCCGCGCTGGAGGAGGACGGCTTCATCCACCAGCCGCACACCAGCGCCGGGCGGATCCCCACCGACAAGGGGTACCGCCTCTTCGTCGACCGGCTCGCCGAGGTCAAGCCGATGAGCGCGCCCGAGCGGCGGGCGATCCGGCACTTCCTGGACGGCGCGGTGGACCTGGACGACGTGGTCGCCCGCACGGTCCGGCTGCTCGCCCAGCTCACCCGGCAGGTGGCGGTGGTCCAGTACCCCTCGCTCTCCCGGTCCACGGTGCGCCACATCGAGCTGGTCGCACTCGCTCCGGCCAAGGTCATGCTGGTCCTGATCACCAACACCGGCCGGGTCGAGCAGCGGATGGTCGACTGCCCGGGTCAGGTCGGCGAGGTGGTCCTCGCGGACCTCCGTGCCAAGATCAACACGAGGGCCGTCGGCGTGCGGCTGCCCGACGTGCCGGGGCTGCTGGACGAGCTCCCGGCGATGTTCGAGGCGGTGGACCGGCCGGCCGTCACCGTCGTCCTGGCGACGCTCTTCGAGGCGCTCGCCGAGCAGAACGAGGAGCGGATCATGCTGGCCGGCACGGCCAACCTGACCCGCTTCGGCCACGACTTCCCGCTCACCATCCAGCCGGTGCTGGAGGCGCTGGAGGAGCAGGTCGTCCTGCTGCGCCTCCTGGGTGAGACGGCGGACGCCGGGATGACGGTCCGGATCGGCCGGGAGAACGCGTACGAAGGGCTCAATTCCACCTCGGTCGTCTCGGTCGGTTACGGTTCGGGCGACGAGAGCGTGGCCAAACTGGGTGTGATCGGTCCGACCCGGATGGACTATCCGGGCACAATGGGGGCGGTGCGAGCGGTGGCACGGTACGTGGGCCAGATCCTGGCCGAGTCGTAGGGAACGACCGGTGTCACACAGGTGACACCGGTACCAGTCGCAAGCACTTCTACAGGCGGAACAAGCGGAGCATTTGGTGGCCACGGACTACTACGCGGTACTCGGCGTCCGACGGGATGCGGGGCAGGACGAGATCAAGAAGGCGTTCCGGCGCCTGGCGCGCGAACTGCACCCGGACGTCAACCCCGACCCGAAGACGCAGGAGCGGTTCAAGGAGATCAACGCCGCCTACGAGGTCCTCTCCGACCCGCAGAAGCGGCAGGTCTACGACCTCGGCGGGGATCCCCTCTCGCCCAACGGCGGAGGCGCGGGCGGCTTCGGCGCGGGCGCGGCCGGGTTCGGCTTCTCCGACATCATGGACGCGTTCTTCGGCGCGGCCGCCGGTCAGCGCGGCCCGCGCTCGCGCACCCGGCGCGGCCAGGACGCCATGATCCGGCTGGAGATCACCCTGGAGGAGGCCGCGTTCGGCACCACCAAGGAACTCCAGGTCGACACCGCCGTCACCTGCACCACGTGCAGCGGCGAGGGCGCCGCCCCCGGCACCTCCGCGCAGACCTGTGACATGTGTCGCGGCAAGGGCGAGGTCTCCCAGGTCACCCGGTCCTTCCTGGGCCAGGTCATGACCTCCCGGCCCTGCCCGCAGTGCCAGGGCTTCGGCACCGTCGTGCCGACCCCGTGCCCGGAGTGCGCCGGCGACGGCCGCGTGCGGGCCCGCCGCACCCTGACCGTGAAGATCCCGGCCGGTGTCGACAACGGCACCCGGATCCAGCTGGCCGGCGAGGGCGAGGTCGGCCCCGGCGGCGGCCCGGCCGGCGACCTCTACGTCGAGATCGCCGAGAGCACCCACCCGACCTTCCAGCGCCGCGGCGACGACCTGCACTGCACGGTCACCATCCCGATGACGGCCGCCTCGCTCGGCACCCAGGTGCCGCTGCAGACCCTGGACGGGCTGGAGGAGGTCGACATCCGGCCCGGCACCCAGTCCGGCCAGTCGATCCCGCTGCACGCCCGCGGCATCACCCATCTGCGCGGCGGCGGCCGGGGCGACTTGATAGTGCACGTCGAGGTGCAGACGCCCACCAAGCTCGACCCCGAGCAGGAGGACCTGCTGCGCCGGCTCGCGGTGCTGCGCGGCGAGGAGCGGCCCTCCGGGCAGTTCGCGCCGGGCCAGCAGGGGCTGTTCTCCCGGCTGAAGGACGCCTTCAACGGCCGCTGACCGTACCGGCGCCCGGTGCCCCGCTCCCGGCGGGTCACCGGGCGCCGTCGTTCCCCCGTCCGTCCCCCCACCCCCACTCCAGGAACCGCCATGACCGCGCCCGTGTTCGTCGTCGAGACCGCGCAGCTCGCCTCCGCCGCCCCCGGCGCGGTGGTCCGGCTGGACGGCCCGGAGGGGCGGCACGCCGCCGCCGTGAAGCGGCTGGAGCCGGGCGAGGCGGTGACCCTGGCCGACGGGCTCGGCCTGGGCGCCGACGGCACCGTCACGGCCGTGCACGGCAAGGACGCCGTCGAGGTGACGGTCGCCGCGGTCCGCCGGGAGGCCGAGCCGGCGCCGCGGATCGTCGTCGTCCAGGCGCTGCCCAAGGGCGACCGCGGCGAGCTGGCGGTGGAGACCATGACCGAGGTCGGCGTGGACGTGGTGATCCCCTGGGCCGCCTCCCGCTGCATCACCCAGTGGAAGGGCGAGCGCGGTGCCAAGGCGCTCGCGAAGTGGCGCTCCACCGCCCGCGAGGCGGGCAAGCAGTCCCGCCGGCTGCGCTTCCCCGAGGTCCGCGAACTCGCCACCACCCGCCAGCTGGCGCCCGTCCTGGCCGGGGCCGCGCTCGCCGCGGTGCTGCACGAGGACGGCGCCGAGCCGCTGGCCGGTGCCGCGCTGCCCGGCGGCGGGGACATCGTGCTGGTGGTCGGCCCCGAGGGCGGGGTCTCCCCGGAGGAGCTGGCCGCCTTCGCCGAGGCCGGTGCCAGGCCGTACCGGCTCGGGGCCTCGGTGCTGCGCACCTCGACCGCGGGAGTGGCCGCCGGCGCCCTGCTGCTGGGCCGCACCGGCCGCTGGGGCTGAGCGGGCCGGTCGCCGCACGGACCGTTCGTCCCCCGGCGGTTCGTTCCCCGGCGGTTCGTCCCCCGTAGGGGGCGGCCTGCGCGAAACCGGAGGCGCGCCGCCCCGGCGGGTGCGTAGGGTGCGGCTGTGAGCGAATCCCCGAGCACCCCTGCCGGCGCCTACCTGCGCCATCCGCACCTGCACGGTGACCTGATCACCTTCGTCGCGGAGAACGACGTCTGGCTCGCCCCGCTGGACGGCGGCCGGCCCTGGCGGCTGACGGCCGATCACGTCCCGGTCCGCCGCCCGCGCTTCTCGCCGGACGGCCGGCACATCGCCTTCGTCTCCACCCGGGACGGCGCGCCCGAGGTGCACGTCGCGCCGGTGGACGGCGGGCCGTCCCGGCGGCTGACGTACTGGGGCAGCGACCAGACGCAGCTGCAGGGCTGGACGGCCGACGGCAGCCCGGTCGCCACCACCTCCGCCGGACAGGCCACCCTGCGCCGCACCTGGGCCCACGCCGTACCGCTGGACGGCGGCGAGCCGCGGCGGCTGCCGTACGGGCCGGTCGGCGGCGTGGCGTACGAGCCGGGCGGCGACCGGGTGCTGCTGCTCTCGGCGGCCGGTGCGGAGCCCGCGCGGTGGAAGCGCTACCGCGGCGGCCGGGTCGGCAAGCTCTGGATCGGCGCCGAGCGGTTCGCCCGCGTCCACGAGGAGCTGGACGGGCACATCGAGGCGCCGCTCTGGGTCGACGCGCCCGGCGGCGCCCGGATCGCCTTCCTGGCCGACCACGAGGGCGTCGGCGAGCTCTACTCCAGCCTCCCCGACGGCAGCGGCCTGCGCCGCCACACCACCTCCCCGGAGGGCTTCTACGCCCGCGGCGCGACCAGCGACGGCACCCGGGTGATCTGGCACCGGGCCGGTGACCTCTGGCTGCTGGACGACCTCGACGGCGCCGAGCCGCGCCGGCTGGACGTCCGGCCGTCCGGCCCCCGGGCCGGCCGGCGGCCCCGCCCGGTGCCGGCCGCGCACTGGCTGGAGAGCGTCGCCCCCGACCGCACCGGCCGGGCCGGCGCCGTGGTGGTGCGCGGCAGCGTGCACTGGCTGCCGCACCGGGAGGGCCCCGCCCGGGTGCTGGACGAGACGCCCGGCGTCCGGGCCCGGCGGGCCCACGTGGTGCCCGGCGAGGACGGTGCGCAGGGCGTGCTCTGGGTGACCGACGCCGACGGCGAGGACGCCGTGGAGTACGCCCCCGCCGTGCTCGGCGAGGAGCGCCGCCGGCTGGCCGGCGGACAGCTGGGCCGGGTCCGCGCGCTGGCGGTCTCGCCGGACGGCAAGCAGGCGGCGGTCGGCGCGCACGACGGCCGGGTCCTCCTGGTGTCGCTCGCCGACGGGACGGTGCACGAGCTGGACCGCAGCACGGACGGCGAGGTCAGCGGGCTGGCGTTCAGTCCGGACTCCGCCTGGCTCGCCTGGTCGCGGCCGAGCCCGGGCTTCGGGGCCTGGTCGCTGCGCCAGATCGTGCTGGCCAACCTGGCCACCCGCACGGTCGGCGAGGTCACCCCGGCGCGCTTCATCGACACCTCGCCGGCCTTCACCGCCGACGGCCGCCACCTGGCCTTCCTCTCGGTGCGCAACTTCGACCCGGTCTACGACTCGCACGTCTTCGACCTGTCGTTCCCCAACGGCTGCCGCCCGTACCTGGTCACCCTGGCCGCCGACACCCCCTCCCCGTTCGGCCCGCGCCGGGCCGGGCGGCCGGCCGGCGGGGAGGACGACGAGCCCAAGGGCAAGAAGGCGGACGCCGAGGAGGGGGCGGCCGACGCCCCGCCCGCCACCCGGGTCGACCTGGACGGGATCGCCGACCGGATCATCCCCTTCCCGGTCGAGGGCGGCCGGTTCGGCGAGCTGGCGGCCGCCAAGGACGGCGTGCTCTGGACGCGCATCCCGCTCACCGGCGAGCTCGGCGACGACGCGGCCACGCCGGAGGACGAGCAGCCGCGCCCCACCCTGGAGCGGTTCGACCTGCGCAAGCGTCGGGTCGAGCAACTGGTCGACGGGCTCGACGAGTTCGCGGTCAGCGGCGACGGCACCCGGGTCGCCGTGCTGGACGAGGGCGAACTGCGGATCGTCCCGGCGGACCACAAGGCGGTGGGCGACGACGACGAGATCGACGTCGACCTGCACCGGCTGCGGGTGACCGTCGACCCGGCCGCCGAGTGGCGGCAGATGTACGACGAGAACGGCCGCCTGATGCGCGACAACTTCTGGCGCCCGGACCTCGGCGGCGTGCCCTGGGCCGAGATCCTCGACCGCTACCGGCCGCTGGTGGAGCGGCTCGGCTCGCACGACGACCTGGTCGACCTGCTCTGGGAGGTGCACGGCGAGCTGGGCACCTCGCACGCCTACGTGCAGCCCTACGGCATCCACACCGAGGCCGCCCGCCGGCAGGGCAAGCTCGGCGCCGACCTGGTCAAGGACGGCGAGGTCTGGCGGATCGCCCGGATCCTGCCCGGCGAGTCCTCGGACCCGCGGGCCCGCTCGCCGCTGGCCGCGCCGGGCGCCGCCGTCCGCCCGGGCGACGCGGTGCTGGCCGTCAACGGCCGCCCGGTGGACGCGACCGCCGGCCCGGCCCCGCTGCTGGCCGGCACCGCCGGACAACCGGTCGAGCTGACCGTGGCCGGCAAGGACGGCACCGACCGCCGGTACCCGGTGGTCGTCCCGCTCGACGACGACGAGCCGCTGCGCTACCACGACTGGGTGGCCGGGCGGCGGGCCGCCGTCCGGGAGCTGTCCGGCGGGCGGCTCGGCTACCTGCACATCCCCGACATGCAGAGCACCGGCTGGGCCCAGATCCACCGCGACCTGCGGTCGGAGATGGCCCGGGAGGGCGTGATCGTCGACATCCGGGAGAACCGCGGCGGCCACACCTCGCAGCTGGTGATCGAGAAGCTGGCCCGGCGGATCGTCGGCTGGACGGTCGCCCGCGACCTCGCCAACCCGGTGCCCTACCCCGGGGACGCGCCGCGCGGGCCGATCGTGGCGCTGGCCGACGAGTTCTCCGGCTCGGACGGCGACATCGTCAACGCCGCCATCCAGGCGCTGAAGCTCGGCCCGGTGGTCGGGACGAGGACTTGGGGCGGCGTGATCGGCATCGACAGCAAGTACAGCCTGGTGGACGGCACCCTGGTCACCCAGCCGAAGTACGCGTTCTGGCTGGAGGGCTACGGCTGGGGCGTGGAGAACCACGGCGTCGACCCGGACGTCGAGGTGCCGGTCGCGCCGCACCAGTGGGCCGCGGGGGAGGACCCGCAGCTCGCCGAGGGCGTCCGGATCGCCCTGGCGGCGCTGACCGAGACCCCGGGCAGCACGCCGCCGCCGCTGCCCTGGGAGCAGGGCCCGGCGCCGGACGCCCCGCGGGGCGCGGGGCAGGAGGGCGGGCACGGCGCCGGGCAGGACGCCGGGTAGGACGGGCGCAGGCCCGTGGGAGGTGCCCGGGCAACTGACCGGGCACCTCCCACGGGCCGTACGCCCCCCGCGGGCGGCGGGTCCGCGGGGGCGGGCGCGACTGCCAGCAGGCGACCGGGCCGCTCGGCTAGCATGCGGCCGTACGCCCCGACCGACACCGTGCGACACCGCGAGGAGACCCCGATGGCCGGCGAGCCGCAGTCCGACTGCCTGTTCTGCAAGATCGTGGCGGGCGAGATCCCGGCCACCGTGGTGCGCAGGACCGAGCGCGTCCTCGCCTTCCGGGACATCGCCCCGAAGGCGCCGACCCACGTCCTGGTCATCCCGCACGCCCACTACCCGAACGCCGCCGCGCTGGCCGCCGCCGAGCCGGGGATCGCCGGCGAGCTGCTCGCCGAGGCCGGCGAGGTCGCCCGGGACGAGGGCCTCGACGACTACCGGCTGATCTTCAACACCGGCGCGGGCGCGGGCCAGACCGTCTTCCACGCCCACGTCCACGTGCTCGGCGGCATGCCGATGAACGAGCGCATGGTCTGAACGACGTGTCACAGCGCGAACTCGTCGTCCTCGGCACGGCCAGCCAGGTCCCGACCCGGCACCGCAACCACAACGGCTACCTGCTGCGCTGGGACGGCGAGGGCCTGCTGTTCGACCCCGGCGAGGGCACCCAGCGCCAGATGCTGCACGCCGGGGTCTCCGCCACCCAGATCACCCGGATCGCGGTCACCCACTTCCACGGCGACCACAGCCTGGGCCTCGCCGGGGTGATCCAGCGGATCAACCTGGACCGCGTCCCGCACCCGGTGGACATCTACTTCCCGGCCTCCGGGGAGGTCTACTTCGAGCGGCTGCGGCACGCCACCGCGTTCCACGAGACCGCCGTGCTGCGCCCCCGCCCGATCGACGGGCCGGGGCCGCTGCCGGCGCCCGGCGCCCGCTTCGCGCTGGACGCCGTCCGGCTCTCGCACCCCGTCGAGTCCTTCGGCTACCGGCTCACCGAGCCGGACGGCCGCCGGCTGGTGCCCGAGCGGCTGGCCGCGCTCGGCATCGCCGGCCCGGACGTCGGCCGGCTCCAGCACCGGGGAGCGATCGAGTCGGGCGGCCGGCGGGTCACCCTCGACGAGGTCAGCGAGTTCCGCCGGGGCCAGCGGTTCGCCTTCGTGATGGACACCCGGCTCTGCGAGGGCGTCCACGAACTCGCCGAGGGCGCCGACCTGCTGGTCATCGAGTCCACCTTCACCGACGCCGACACCCGGCTCGCCGAGGAGCACGGCCACCTCACCGCCGGCCAGGCCGGCAAGGTCGCCGCCGAGGCCGGCGCGGGCACCCTGGTGCTGACCCACTTCTCGCAGCGCTACCCGGACCTCGGCCAGCACCTCGCCGACGCCCGCAAGCACTTCGACGGCACCGTCGTGCTCGCCGAGGACCTCGCCCGGGTGCCCGTGCCGCCCCGCCGGCGGCCGTGAGCGGCCGGGCGCGCGGAGCCGCGGGCCGGTGGCCGTGCGCCCGGGCGGGGCACCGGTCCCGGGCGGAAAACCGTTCGCGCCGCTCCGCGATCTGCCCCAGCATCGTCGGGAGCGGCCCCGCCGCCCGCCGCAGCGATCACGCTCGCGGCGTACCCTGGTGCCCCGGAAGGACCGCGCGGCACCACGAGACCACGGATTGGGATGAGGCAGGCCCCAGCGCCGACCTATGAGTGACACATCGCAGACCCGTACGAACGGACAGCCGCGCCCCGAACCGGCCGACGAGGGCCGTACCAGCGCCCGGATCGTCATCCCCGAGAAGCACCCGATGGTCACCCTGCTCGGCACCGCGGACTCGCTGCTGAGGGTGATCGAGCGAGGCTTCCCCGCCGCGGACATCCACGTCCGCGGCAACGAGGTGACCGCCACCGGAGAGCGCGCCGAGGTCGCCCTCGTCAAGCAGCTCTTCGACGAGATGATGCTGGTGCTGCGCACCGGCCAACCCCTCACGGAGGACGCCGTGGAGCGCTCCATCGCCATGCTCCGGAGCGCCGTCGACGACCCGGACAGCCCGGCGCCGTCGCAGGTGTTCACCGCGAACATCCTGTCCAACCGGGGCCGCACCATCCGCCCCAAGACGCTCAACCAGCAGCGCTACGTCGACGCGATCGACAAGCACACCATCGTCTTCGGGCTCGGCCCGGCCGGTACCGGCAAGACCTACCTGGCGATGGCCAAGGCCGTCCAGGCCCTCCAGGCCAAGGAGGTCAACCGGATCATCCTGACCCGTCCGGCGGTCGAGGCGGGGGAGCGGCTGGGCTTCCTGCCCGGCACCCTCTTCGACAAGATCGACCCGTACCTGCGCCCGCTCTACGACGCGCTGCACGACATGATGGACCCGGACTCCATCCCGCGCCTGATGGCGGCCGGCACCATCGAGGTCGCCCCGCTCGCCTACATGCGCGGCCGGACCCTCAACGACGCCTTCATCATCCTCGACGAGGCCCAGAACACCTCGCCCGAGCAGATGAAGATGTTCCTCACCCGCCTCGGGTTCAACTCCCGGGTGGTCGTCACCGGCGACACCAGCCAGATCGACCTCCCGGGCGGCACCCGCAGCGGCCTCAAGGTCGTCCAGGAGATCCTGGTCGACGTGCCCGACATCCACTTCTCCGTGCTCACCAGCACCGACGTGGTCCGCCACAAGCTGGTCGGCCGGATCGTGGACGCCTACGAGCGCTGGGACGCCCGGCAGGAGGCCGAGGAGAACGCTCCGTCGGCCCGCAAGCCCGGCCAGCGGCGCCCCGGCAAGACGACCGCACCGCGCGCACCCCGACAGTCCCATCGCACCGAAAGCTGAGTAACCAGCCCGTCATGTCGATCGACATCGCCAATGAGTCCGGTTGGGACGCCGACGAGGAGTCCATCCTCGACGTCGCCCGCTACGCGCTGGACAAGATGCGGATCCACCCGCAGTCAGAACTGTCCGTGATCCTGGTGGACGGTGCGGCGATGGAGGAGCTGCACATCCAGTGGATGGACCTCCCCGGCCCGACCGACGTGATGTCCTTCCCGATGGACGAGCTGCGTCCCGGCAAGGAGGGCGAGGAACTGCCGCAGGGCCTGCTCGGCGACATCGTGCTCTGTCCCGAGGTGGCCGAGCAGCAGGGCAAGGCGGCTCCGTCCAAGCACTCGATGGACGAGGAGCTGCAGCTGCTCACCGTCCACGGGGTGCTCCACGTGCTCGGGTACGACCACGAGGAGCCGGACGAGGAGGAGGAGATGTTCGGCCTCCAGAAGGCCATCCTCGACGGCTGGCGGGCCGGCCGCGGCCTGGGCGGGATCTCCCCGGCCCCCACCACCCACTGAGCGCGGAGCCCGAACCCCTGTGAGTGGTGAGAGTACGAGTTTCATCCTCGGCGCCGTGCTGCTGGTCGTCCTCGGCTGGCTGGCGGCCTGCGCCGAAGCGGGTATCTCCCGGGTCTCCCGGTTCCGCGCGGAGGAGGCCGTCCGGGCCGGCCGGCGGGGCTCGGCCCGGCTGCTGGCGCTGGCCTCCGACCCGATCCGCTACCTCAACCTGGCCACCCTGATCCGGGTGGCCAGCGAGATGGCGGCGGCGGTCCTGGTCACCGTGGTCTGCGTGCGGAGCCTGGACTCCACCTGGCAGGCCGTGCTGCTGGCGTTCGGCGTGATGGTGCTGGTCTCCTTCGTGGCGGTCGGCGTCTCGCCCCGCACGATCGGGCGCCAGCACCCGCTGAGCACCTCCACGGCGGCCTCCTTCGTGCTGCTGCCGCTGGCGGGCGTGCTCGGCCCGATCCCGCGGCTGCTGATCCTGCTCGGCAACGCGCTGACCCCGGGCAAGGGCTACCGCGAGGGGCCGTTCGCCTCCGAGGCGGAGCTGCGCGCCCTGGTGGACCTCGCCGAGAAGGACGACCTGATCGAGGACGAGGAGCGCCGGATGGTGCACTCGGTCTTCGAGCTGGGCGACACCATCGTCCGCGAGGTGATGGTGCCGCGCACCGACCTGGTGATGATCGAGCGTCACAAGACCGTCCGTCAGGCGCTGACCCTGGCGCTGCGCTCGGGCTTCTCGCGGATCCCGGTGGTCGGCGACAACGAGGACGACGTGGTCGGCATCGTCTACCTCAAGGACCTCGTGCGGCGCACCCACATCAACCGGGAGGCCGAGTCCGAGGAGGTCGGCGCGGTGATGCGGCCGGCCGTCTTCGTTCCGGACTCCAAGCCGGCCGGCGACCTGCTGCGCGAGATGCAGCAGCGCCGCTCGCACGTGGCGATCGTGATCGACGAGTACGGCGGCACGGCCGGACTGGTCACCATCGAGGACATCCTGGAGGAGATCGTCGGCGAGATCACCGACGAGTACGACCGGGAGATCGCGCCGGTCGAGGACCTCGGTGACGGCTCGTACCGGATCACCGCCCGGCTGCTGGTCGAGGACCTCGGCGAGCTGTTCGGGATCGAGCTGGAGGACGAGGACGTCGAGACCGTCGGCGGCCTGCTCGCCAAGCACCTCGGCCGGGTGCCGATCCCGGGCTCGTCCTGCGAGATCCCGCTGCCCGAGGACGCGGCCACCGACCTGACCGCCATCCGGCTGACCGCGGAGAGCTCGGCCGGCCGCCGCAACCGGATCGGTTCGATGGTCGCGATCCCGGTCCGGGTCTCGGCCGAGGCCCTCCAGGAGTCCGGCGAGTAGCGTTCGGGCGGCCGCGGGGCGACGATGGCGTCATGACTCATCTACTGCGTGCGGAGTACGGCCCGCAGGGTCGGTCGGCCGGGGCGAAGACCTGGCACGTCGTCCGGGCCGCCGAACCCGGGGCGGCCCTCTGCGGCCGCACGATGGACACCGACGCCGAGACCCGGCCGGACCAGGAGTGGGGCACCGGGCTGCGCTGCTGTCAGCAGTGCGGCTCGCTGTACATGCACGAGGTGCCGCACATGCAGGGGAGCCACCCCTACAGCTAGGCACATGCGGGGGTACCGCCCCCCGGAAGCCAGGCCGTGCGCCCGCTCCGCGGTCGGAGTAGCGTGAACGAAGGCCGTTTCGACGTCGCCATGGTGGAGGTCACCATGAAGCTGCAAGACGAACTGCCGGTCGACCACCGGCTGCTCCTGGTCTGGCGGACCGGGGCGGGACTCGGCGGGATCTTCCTGATCGTGTTCGGCATCCTCGGGCTGGCGGACCATCCCGGCTTCCTGTCCACCGAGGGCGACGACATCGCCGGGATGTCGACCAACGGAGCGCTGAGCATCCTCTCCATCGTGATGGGCGCGGTCCTGGTGGCCGGCGCGGTGATCGGCGGGAACTTCGCCGCCAACCTCAACATGGTGGTCGGCATCCTCTTCGTGCTCTCCGGTTTCTACGGGCTGACGGTGCTCGGCCGGCCGGACGCCAACATCCTCAACTTCCGGATGTCCAACGTGCTGTTCGCGTTCATCTTCGGACTGGTCGTGGTGACCTTCGGGATGTACGGCAGGGTCAGCAGCCATCTGCCGCACGACAACCCGTACTGGCGCAAGCGGTCCGCCGAGGAGGAGCCGCTGCCGAACGGTCCGAAGACCTTCGTCAAGGTCATGCGGCCCGGGCCGCCCAATCCGATCGGCCACTGAGGCCACTGAGGCCGCTGAGGCGACCGACCGGCCGTCCGCGTCGCAGGGCGCGGACGGCCGGTCGGCGGGGCGTCCTATGCTCGGCGCCATGAGTGACATCGTCGAGCTGGATCCCGAAGACAAGAAGATCATCACCCTGGCCCGCTCCGCGCGCGCCCGCAACGGCGTCGCGGAGGGGGCCGCGGTGCGTGACGAGACCGGGCGCACCTACGTGGCGGGCACGGTCGCGCTGGAGTCGCTGCGGCTCAGCGCGCTGCAGACGGCGGTGGCGATGGCGGTGGCCAGCGGCGCCAGGTCGCTGGAGGCGGCCGCCGTGGTGAGCGAGGCCGGGGAGCCGGCCGAGGCCGACCTGGCCGCGGTGCGGGACCTCGGCGGGGCCGGGACGCCGGTGCTGCTCGCCGGACCGGACGGGGCGCTGAAGGTGGCGGCCGAGGCGCGCTGAGGCGCGTCGACGGCGTACCGGGGCCCGCCGGGGGCCGCCGGGGGACGGCTCGGGGCGCCCGGGGCAGCCCGGGCGCCCGGCCCTCCAGGATCCGCAGATAATCTCACCGGTACAGATGGTGAGCAGGTCGCGGTGAGGGGGCTGGGGGCATGGGACCGTTCGCGTTCTTCGCAGGCCTGCTGCTGGGCGTCATGGGGATGGGCAAGTGGCAGGAGACCGGGTCGCCGTTCTGGCTCTGGGGCTCCGTCGCCTTCCTCCTCATCGTCCTGATCAGCGGGATCTCCGCCGTTCTGGGCGGCAAAAAGGGCTGACGGGGGCGGGCTGTCCACCGGGCGCCCGGTGATCAGGGAGAATGGGGCCCATGAGTGCCCCTTCCTCCTCGTACCGCTCCGGCTTCGCGTGCTTCGTCGGCCGGCCCAACGCGGGCAAGTCGACCCTGACCAACGCCCTGGTGGGGACGAAGGTCGCGATCACCTCCGACCGTCCGCAGACCACCCGGCACACCGTGCGCGGCATCGTGCACCGCCCGGACGCCCAGCTCGTGCTGGTCGACACCCCCGGTCTGCACAAGCCGCGCACCCTGCTCGGCGAGCGGCTGAACGACCTCGTCCGCTCCACCTGGGCCGAGGTCGACGTGATCGGCTTCTGCCTGCCCGCCGACCAGAAGCTCGGCCCCGGCGACAAGTTCATCGCCAAGGAACTCGCCGACATCAAGAAGACCCCCAAGGTGGCCATCGTCACCAAGACCGACCTGGTCGACTCCAAGCGGCTGGCCGAGCAGCTGATCGCCGTCCACCAGCTCGGTGCCGAGCTGGGCATCGAGTGGGCCGAGATCATCCCGGTCTCGGCGGTCGGTGACAAGCAGGTCGAGCTGGTCGCCGAGCTGATCACCAAGCTGCTCCCGGAGGGCATGCCGCTCTACCCGGACGGCGACCTCACCGACGAGCCCGAGGTGATCATGGTCGCCGAGCTGATCCGGGAGGCCGCCCTGGAGGGCGTCCGGGACGAGCTCCCGCACTCGCTGGCCGTGGTCGTCGAGGAGATGATCCCGCGCGAGGACCGCCCGGCGGACCGACCGCTGCTGGACATCCACGCGAACGTCTACATCGAGCGGCAGAGCCAGAAGGCCATCGTGATCGGGGCCAAGGGCGCCCGGTTGAAGCACGTCGGCACCACCGCCCGCAAGCACATCGAGGCGCTGCTCGGCACGCCGGTCTACCTGGACCTGCACGTCAAGGTCGCCAAGGACTGGCAGCGCGACCCGAAGCAGCTGCGCAAGCTGGGCTTCTGAGCCCGCCCGCACCGAGCAGGGCCCGTCCGGACGACCGCGTCCGGACGGGCCCTGCGCCGTCCCCTAGGCGCCCTCGCGCAGCACCAGCGAGACCAGCTCCCGTTGCGACTCGGTGAGCTTCGGGTCGGCGCAGTGCACCGTCCGGCCGTCGACGGTGATCTCGTAGTGGAAGCCGTCCGGCACCCCGTAGGAGGGCGCCCGCAGCCCGCCCGCGACGGCCTCGCGGGCGAGCGCGTGCACGTGCGGGGCGTCCGTCCGCGCGGTGGTGTCGAGCTCCGCGCGGCGGACGTTCCCCGCGAGGCCGCCGGTCCGGGTCACCTGGATACGCATGGTGTCCATGGTGCTACGCAGGGATGGCGTTTGCCGGGCTTTTCCAGGACCTTGACCTTATGCGCTCTTAAACCTTATGACCGCTCAAGTCGGGCTCGACCGCGGTCGGGCGGCTCAGGCCGTACTGACCCCGACCTTCGCCCAGGCCGCCGTCACGGTGTCGCCCACCGCGGGCTCGGGGTAGCGGGCCCGGGCGGCCGCCACGGTGGCCCGGGCGAAGGCCGCGAAGTCGGCGTCCCCGGGCAGCTGCCGGCCGGTCAGCGCGTCGTACCAGATCCGCCCGGCCCGCTCCCAGGCCGGCCCGCCGAGCGCGGTGGCCAGCAGGTAGAAGGCGTGGTTCGGGATGCCGGAGTTGATGTGCACGCCGCCGTTGTCCTGGGCGGTGCGGACGTAGTCGCGCAGATGGGCCGGCTGCGGGTCCTTGCCGAGCCGGGGGTCGTCGTACGCGGTCCCGGGCGCCTTCATCGAGCGCAGTGCCACCCCCTGCACGCCCGGGGCGAGCAGGCCGGCGCCGATCAGCCAGTCCGCTTCGCCGGCGTCCTGGCGCAGCGCGTACTGCTTCACGAGCGAGCCGAACACGTCGGAGACGGACTCGTTGAGCGCGCCGGGCTGGCCCCGGTACTCCAGTGCGGCGGTGAACTGGGTGACGCCGTGGGTGAGTTCGTGGCCGATCACGTCGACGCAGGCGGTGAAGTCGCCGAACACCTCGCCGTCGCCGTCGCCGAAGACCATTCGCCGGCCGTCCCAGAAGGCGTTGTCGTAATCGCGGCCGTAGTGCACGGTGGCGTCCAGCCGCAGACCCTGGTCGTCGATCGAACGGCGGCCGAAGGCGTCGGCGAAGAGGGCGAAGGTGTCGCCCAGGCCGTCGTAGGCGTGGTTGACGGACTGGTCGGGGACGGGCCCCTGGCCCTCCCGGCGGACGGTGCGGCCGGGCAGCCGTTCGCTGTGTCCGGCGTCGCAGATCACCCGCTCCAGGCGGGTGCCGCCGGGCTGCGGCGCAGTGGCGGTGAGGCGGGCCGTGCGGTGCGCGGCATCCAGGGCGAGGGAGCGGGCGGCGGGCTCGTGACCGGCCTCGGCGAGGCGGTCCAGGACGTACGGCGGAACGATCGCGCAGAGCGGCGGTTCGGCGGTCATGTGGCCAAGAGTGAGGCATTCGTGATCTGTTGTCACCGGCGTGGACTGAATCGGGCGCCGTCTCAAGGGGTGGAATGTCCGCCCGGCTCACTTCGGGGGCGCGTGCTCCTCGGTTACGCTGGACGACATCATGCGCAACGGGCTGCTTCTTCTTAGCTGCCGCGTCGAGGGCCTGTAGTCCACCAGGGCCGGCTCCCTCGCCGCGGGGACTGTGCTGTGCGCGTTGCAATACTGCGGCCCACCGAGGGGTCGTGCGCGGCAGCAGGCCGGCCGGTCGGGTGTCCATCTCACCCCGACAAGCCCCGCATCACAGGAAGCCGAGAGTCACCTCCATGACCGAGCAGAGCTCCGCCGCGTCCATCCCCGCCGGTCGCGCGTTCGTCGACCGTCCGACGCCGATCACCGCCGCGACCGTGCGCCAGCGGGGCGCCGGCATGCGCCACGGCCGCTACCTGCCGTTCGGCACGGTCGACCTGCCGGACCGCAGCTGGCCGTCGAAGGTCATCACCAAGGCGCCGCGCTGGCTCTCCACCGACCTGCGGGACGGCAACCAGGCGCTGATCGACCCGATGTCCCCGGCCCGCAAGCGCAAGATGTTCGACCTGCTGGTCGGCATGGGCTACAAGGAGATCGAGGTCGGCTTCCCCTCCTCCGGCGCCACCGACCACGCCTTCGTACGGTCGCTGATCGAGGAGGGGGCGATCCCGGAGGACGTCACCATCTCGGTGCTGACCCAGGCCCGCGAGGAGCTGATCGAGAAGACCGTCGAGTCGCTGGTCGGCGCGCCGCGGGCGACCGTGCACCTGTACAACGCGACCGCGCCGCTGTTCCGCCGGGTGGTGTTCCGCAACGACCGGGCGGCCACCAAGGCGATCGCCACCGACGGCACCCGGCTGGTGATGGAGTACGCCGAGAAGCTGCTGGGCGACGACACCGTCTTCGGCTACCAGTACTCGCCGGAGATCTTCGTCGACACCGAGCTGGACTTCGCCCTGGAGGTCTGCGAGGCGGTGATGGACGTCTGGCAGCCGGGCGAGGGCCGCGAGATCATCCTGAACCTGCCGGCCACCATCGAGCGGGCCACCCCGAACGTCCAGGCCGACCAGTTCGAGTGGATGTCGCGCAACCTGTCCCGCCGCGAGCACGTCTGCCTGTCGGTGCACCCGCACAACGACCGCGGCACCGCCGTCGCCTCCGCCGAGCTGGCCTATATGGCCGGCGCCGACCGCATCGAGGGCTGCCTGTTCGGCCAGGGCGAGCGGACCGGCAACGTCGACCTGGTGACCCTGGGCATGAACCTGTTCTCGCAGGGCATCGACCCGCAGATCGACTTCTCCGACATCGACGAGGTGCGCCGCACCGCCGAGTACTGCAACCAGATGGAGGTGCACCCGCGCCACCCGTACGCCGGCGACCTGGTGTACACCTCCTTCTCCGGCTCGCACCAGGACGCGATCAAGAAGGGGTTCGACGCCCTGGAGGCCGACGCGAAGGCGGCCGGCGTGCCGGTGGGCGAGCACACCTGGGGTGTGCCGTACCTGCCGATCGACCCGAAGGACGTCGGCCGCACCTACGAGGCGGTCATCCGGGTCAACAGCCAGTCCGGCAAGGGCGGCGTCGCCTACGTCCTGAAGAACGACCACAAGCTGGACCTGCCGCGCCGGATGCAGATCGAGTTCTCCCGGATCATCCAGGCCAAGACCGACGCCGAGGGCGGCGAGGTCACCCCGGCGGCGATCTGGGCGGTCTTCCAGGACGAGTACCTGCCGACCACCGACAACCCGTGGGGCCGGATCTCGCTGAGCGGCTCGCGCAGCCTGACCACCGAGGACGGCCGGGACGCGCTGACCGCCCAGGCCGTGGTCGAGGGCGCGCCGGTCACCCTGGCCGGTACCGGCAACGGCCCGGTCTCCGCCTTCGCCGACGCGCTGGGCCGGATCGGGGTGGACGTCCGGGTGCTGGACTACGCGGAGCACGCGCTGAGCGAGGGCGGCGACGCCCAGGCCGCCGCGTACGTCGAGTGCGCCGTGGACGGCAAGGTGCTGTGGGGCGTGGGCATCGACGGCAACACGGTGCTGGCCTCGCTGAAGGCGATGATCAGCGCCGTCAACCGGGCGCAGCGCGGGTAGTTCGTACGAGTGGTACTGGCGGGCCGTCCTCCGGGGCGGCCCGCCGTCGTCGTGGGCGGTCCCGGGTGGGCGGCTGTGGCCTGCGCCACATTTTTTCGGCCCGGAAGCCGTTCGAGGTACTGACACGTGCCGGTAACCATGGCAACATCGACCCACCGGAAATCCGGGTCGGTGGGACGGCCTCGGGGTCCGGTCGCGTGACCTGCCCATTGTTGTGCAGGCCGCCTGCCATGTCTGGGGAGTGGCGCCGTGACAGGGTTGTGGGGTGTTCGCCCGCGGTGGCGGACTGACGTTCTCGGTGACTTCTTCTGTCCAGGCTGCGGCGGGGACCGCAACTACCGCCGGCAGCACGGCCGGCGGTGGCTGCGGTTGCTGGGCGCGGCGGTGCTGCCGCTAGGCCCGGTCGTCCGCAGCGTGCAGTGCACCACCTGCCACGGCCGCTACGGCGTGGAGAGCCTGGACCAGCCCACCTGCGTGCGCCTCGGCGGAATGCTGCGCGACGCGCAGTACACCGTCGCCCTCGCGCTGCTGGCGGCCGGCGGGACGGCGCACCGGGCGGCCCGCGAGGCGGCCTGCGCGGCCGTCCGGGAGGCCGGTTTCGACGACTGCGGCGAGGCCCAGGTGCTCGCCGCGCTGGCCGCGCTCTCCGGGCTCGGCGGCGAACTCCGGGACGCCCACGACCTGGAGGCGTCCTCCGGACTCGGCGACGCCGGCGCGCTGGCGGTGGAACTGCACGCGGTGCTCGAACCGCTCGCCCCGCACCTGGCCCACCACGGCCGGGAGCGGCTGCTGCTGCAGGGGGCGGCGATCGCGCTGGCCGACGGGCGCTACCTGCCCCAGGAGCGGGAGGCGCTGGCCGCCGTGGGGCGCTGCCTGGACCTGCCGCAGGCGAGGGTCGGGGCGCTGCTGGAGGCGGCCACCCGCGCCTCGTACTAGGCCGCGCGGGCCACGTCCCGGCCACGCGGGAAGGACCTCGGCCGTCGCACCACGCGGACCCCGGACGGCCGCCCCCGGGACCCCCACGAACCGGGCCCGAACCGCCCCCCGGCCCCCCGGCCGGGCGGCGCCCCACCCCGGGCCCGCCGTGCCCCGCACCGATCGGGTCTCCCCCACGGCCCCGGTGCGGGCCACACGGCTGCCGCCCGGAGGTCGGCCGGTGGGGGACAATGGTGGGATGTCCACACTGTTCGACGCCGGCCGCGAGGCCGCCGCATGAGCCTGTTCCGGGACGACGGCGTGGTGCTCCGGGCGCAGAAGCTCGGCGAGGCCGACCGGATCATCACCATGCTCACCCGCCAGCACGGCAAGGTGCGCGCGGTGGCCCGCGGGGTGCGCAAGACCAAGTCCAAGTTCGGCGCCCGGCTGGAGCCGTTTTCGCACGTGGACGTGCAGTTCTTCAGCCGGGGGAGCGAGCTGGTGGGGCGCGGGCTGCCGCTCTGCACCCAGGTGGAGACGATCGCCCCGTACGGCGGCTCGATCGTCACCGACTACGGCCGCTACACCGCGGGGACGGCGATGCTGGAGACGGCGGAGCGGTTCGCCGAGAACGAGGGCGAGCCGGCCGTCCAGCAGTACCTGCTGCTGGTCGGCGGCCTGCGTACGCTGGCGGCCGGGGTGCACGAGTCGCACCTGGTGATGGACGCCTTCCTGCTCCGCTCGCTGGCCGTCAACGGGTACGGCGCGAGCTTCACCGACTGCGCCAAGTGCGGCTTGGAGGGCCCGAACCGGTTCTTCTCGCTCCAGGCGGGCGGCGTGCTGTGCGGAGACTGCCGAGTCCCCGGTTGTGCCGTACCCTCCCCTGAGACACTGGTACTGCTCGGGGCGCTGCTGTCAGGGGACTGGCGGACGGCCGACACCTGCGAGCCGAGGTACTGGCGGGAGGGCAGCGGCCTGGTCGCGGCCTATCTGCAGTGGCACCTGGAGCGGGGCATCCGCTCGATGAGATACGTGGAGAAGTGAGCACATGGCAGCGCGACGGCTCTTCGGCGGTGGCAAGCAAAGGGAGTACCTCCCCCCGACCCCGCACCCCAGCGGCGCACAGCCCCCGAAGATCCCCGGCGAGCTGGTCCCCAACCACGTCGCGATCGTGATGGACGGGAACGGGCGCTGGGCCAAGGAGCGCGGGCTGCCGCGCACGGAGGGCCACAAGGTCGGCGAGTCCGTGGTGCTGGACGTGCTCAAGGGCGCTATCGAGCTCGGTGTGAAGAACATCTCGCTGTACGCGTTCTCCACCGAGAACTGGAAGCGCTCGCCCGACGAGGTGAAGTTCCTGATGAACTTCAACCGGGACGTCATCCACCGCCGCCGTGACGAGATGGACGCGATGGGCGTGCGGGTCCGCTGGGCCGGCCGGATGCCCAAGCTGTGGAAGAGCGTCGTCCAGGAGCTCAAGGTCGCCGAGGAGCAGACCAGGGAGAACGACGCCGTCACGCTCTACATGTGCGTCAACTACGGCGGCCGGGCGGAGATCGCGGACGCCATGGCGGCCATCGCGGCCGATGTCGCGGCGGGCCGGCTGGACCCGAAGAAGGTCAACGAGAAGACCATCGCCAAGTACCTCTACCACCCGGACATGCCGGACGTGGACCTCTTCCTGCGCCCGAGCGGCGAGCAGCGGACGTCCAACTTCCTGCTCTGGCAGTCGGCGTACGCGGAGTTCGTGTTCCAGGACGTGCTCTGGCCGGACTTCGACCGCCGGGACCTCTGGCGGGCCTGCGAGCAGTACGCGCGGCGCGACCGCCGCTTCGGCGGGGCGATCCCCAACGAGGTCGCCCCCGGCGAGGCCGCGGAGGTCCCCGCGCAGCGCTGAGCCGCCGTCGGGCGACCTCGTTGGGGATCGCCCCGCCGAAGCGGCGGTCGCGCCGCGCGTACTGCTCGCAGGCCCGCCAG
>NZ_JBEXYD010000075.1:0-33270 GCF_040630735.1 Kitasatospora sp. NPDC005748 | reverse complement strand
ACCCGGTCGAGCGTGAAGACCAGCGAGCGGTGGGTGACGGGTACGCCCTTGGGGGTGCCGGTGGTGCCGGAGGTGTAGATCAGGTACGCCAGGTCCCAGGCCGCTCCGACAGCCGACCCGACGGCCGCTCCGACGGCCTCGGAGAGCGCCGGGTCCGCCACCGCGCTGGCCGGGCGGACCGTCCTGATCGATCCCGGTCACAACCCCGGCAACGCCGCGCACACCACCGAGATCAACCGTCAGGTCGACATCGGCAACGCCCGCAAGGAGTGCGACACCACCGGCACCTCCACCAACGCCGGGTACAGCGAGGCCGAGTACACCCTGGACGTCTCCCGCCGGGCCCGCGCGATCCTCACCGCCCGGGGGGCGACGGTCGTCCTGGTGCAGGACGGCGACCAGTCCTGGGGCCCGTGCATCGACGCGCGCGCGAAGGCGGGCGTCACCGCGCACGCCGACGCGGCGGTCTCGGTGCACGGGGACGGCGGCCCGCCCGGCGGCAGCGGGTTCCACGTGATCATGCCCGCCAAGGTGGTCGCGGGCACGGCGGACAACTCCGCGATCGTCGCGCCCTCGCACCGGCTCGGCCTGCTGCTGCGCGACAGCTTCCACGCGGCGACGGGCGAGCCGTACGCCGACTACATCGCGAGCCAGGGTCTGGACACCCGCTCCGACCTCGGCGGGCTGAACCTCTCGACCGTGCCCAAGGTGTTCATCGAGTGCGGTAACATGCGCAATTCGACCGACGCCAAAAGGATGACGGACCCTCAGTGGCGCCAGCAGGCCGCCCAGGGGATCGCCGACGCACTGACGGCCTTTCTGACCACGCGGTAGCCGGCCCCGGCGGCCCGGCCCGCGCCGCCGGAAGGTGGACAGCAAGGGACCGGGCGCGCGCAGTTTGCAACGACTTCGCCCCATTCCCGAGCCCGCTGTGCACCCGCGAGGCGGTTGGCCCTAGGCTTCTGGTCCGTTCAGAGTTTTCCGGACCGGTCAGCCGACCGCGAGATAACCGCCGTCCACGACACACCAACGAGGGGAACGTTAGTGAATCTGCGCGCTCTCACCAGGGGAGACGCCGCCGTCGCAGGTGCGGCCGTCCTGCTCTTCATCGCCTCCTTCCTGCCGTACTGGACCGTGGACTGCAGTGGCAGGTACTGCGGCGACACGTCGCAGAACGCCTGGGACAGCGTCCTGTTCCCCGTGCTGCCCTCGGTCTTCCTGCTCGGCATCCTCTCCGCCGTGCTGATCCTGGTGCAGCGCTTCCAGGGCGCCGCCGCCGCCACCCGCCAGGTGCTCGGCCTGCGGCTGGACCAGTGGGGCATCGCGTTCGCCGTCGCCGCGCTCTGGACCTCGATCTGGGCCCTGGGCGGTGGCCCGAAGGGTCTGGACCACGGTTTCGGCGCCTGGCTGGCCGTCATCTCGCTCCTGGTCCTCGCCGGTGCCGCCGCGGCCGGTCCGCTGGTGCCCGCGCTGAAGGCCCCGCTGGTCACCGACAAGCCGGCCGTCCCGCAGGGCTACCCCGGCGGCTACCCGGCCCCGCAGCCGGGCCAGCCCGGCCAGTACGGCTACCCGGCCCCGGGCCAGGACCCGCAGCAGGTGCAGTCGCCCGCGTTCGGCGGCCAGCCCGGCGCCTACGGCTACCCGGCCCCGCAGGCCGGCCAGCCGCAGGACGCCGCCCAGCAGCAGGCCGCGCAGCACGCCGCCCAGCAGGCCGCGCACCAGGCCCCGGCGCCCACCCAGGCGCAGCCGGCCCAGGCCCAGCAGGCTCCGGCGCCCGACTTCGCACCGTTCTGGTTCGCCGTCCCGGCGCCGCGCCAGCTGTCCCCGAAGGACAACCCGGCCGGCGCCCCGGTCGGTGAACTCGTTCCGGGCACCTGGTACCTGGCGGTCGAGCAGCGCGGCGCCGCGCTGGTCGCCCAGCTCCAGGACGGCTCCCAGGGCTTGCTGGCCGACACCACCGGCATCCAGCGCGGCTGACACACCGCCACGCACGACGAAGGGGCGGGACCGGATCAACTCCGGTCCCGCCCCTTCGTCGTGCGTGTTCGTCGTGCGTGTTCGTCGTGCGTCGCCGCGGCGTGCGGGCGGGTCAGCGGCGGTCGTTCAGCAGCAGTCCTGGACCACCAGCCCGGTGGGCAGCTGGTCACCGCCGAAGACCGTCACCGTGGCCGGGTCGCCGCCGAGCGCCGCGACGGCCAGCAGCAGCGCCCCCGCCGTCCAGGTGGTGCGCTCCTCGGGCCAGATGGCGTCGTCCTCGAAGACGTAGCCGGTCCAGTACGAGCCGTCGCTGTGCCGCAGGTGCTTCTGGATCCAGCGCAGGATCTCGACCGCGCGGTCGGACTCGCCGACCGCCCAGAGCGCCATGGCCAGTTCCGCGCTCTCCCCGCCGGTCACCCAGGGGCGGTCGCTGACGCAGCGCACGCCGAGGCCGGGGACGACGAAGCGGTCCCAGTCCCGTTCGATCCGCTCCAGCGCGGCCCGGCCGCGCAGCGCGGTGCCGAGCACGGGGTAGTACCAGTCCATCGAGAAGCGGTCCTTGTCCAGGAACCGCTCGGGGTGGTGCGCGATGGCGTGCCGCAGCCGGCCGGCCGCCAGCTCCCAGTCGGGCTGCGGCTCCTCCAGGTAGTCGGCGACGGCCAGACCGCAGCGCAGGGCGTGCAGGATGCTGGAGGAGCCGGTCAGCAGCGCCTCGTCGGGCGCCTCGCCGTGCTCGTCCACCCGCCAGGAGATCGGACCGCCCGGCAGCCGCAGGCCGACGATGAAGTCGAGGGCGCGCCGCACGACCGGCCAGATCCAGTCCAGGAACGCGTCGTCCCCGGTGCTCAGGTGGTGGTGCCAGACGCCGACCGCCACGTAGGCGCAGAAGTTCGTCTCCTTGGCCGGGTCCGAGACCGTGCCGTCCGGGACGTCCTGCCCGTACGCGTAGGCGGCGTACCAGGAGCCGTCGGGGTTCTGGTGGGCCGCCAGCCAGCGGTAGGCGGCCTCGGCGGCGGCGTGCTCGCCGGCGGTGTCCAGGGCCATCGCGGCCTCGGTGTGGTCCCACGGGTCCAGGTGGTGGCCGGTGAACCACGGTATCGCGCCGTCGTCCTGCTGCTCGGCGAGGATGCTGCGGACGGTCCGGGCGGCCTGCTCGGCATCGAGCACCCCGTCCAGCAGCAGCGCCTCGGGGACGGCGGCGGTCACTCGCCCGCCCGCCCGGCGTCGGCGCGGTCCGCCGCCTCGTCGGCGCGGCCGGTGGCGGGCCCGACGAGGTCCGCCACGGGCTCGGCGCGGTTCGGCTTGGAGGCGTAGGCGACGAAGCTCTTGCCGATCACCGGGTTGAGGGCCTTCTCGGCGGCCTTGGTGAGCTTGCTGATCACCGGGGTGCCGACGATGTCCCAGACCAGCAGCTGGTGGTAGGCCTTGACCGGCAGCGCCTTGTCGTTGTCCACCCCCACCGCGCACTTGATCCACCAGTAGGGCGAGTGCAGCGCGTGCGCGTGGTGGGTGCCGTACGGCTCCAGACCGGCGTCCTTGAGCTTGTCGAGCAGCTCGTCGCCCCGGTAGATCCGGATGTGGCCGCCCTCCACCTCGTGGTACTCGTCGGAGAGCGCCCAGCAGATCTTCTCGGGCAGCCAGCGCGGCACGGTGACGGCCAGCAGCCCACCGGGCTTGAGCACCCGGAACATCTCGTTGAGCACGCCCTTGTCGTCGGGGATGTGCTCCATCACCTCAGAGATGATGATCTTGTCGAAGTACTCGTCCTCGAACGGCAGGGCCAGCGCGTTGCCCTCCATCGCGACCGCCGACGCGCCCTCCGGAGCCTCGCCGGCCTCCGCCATGGCGGCGAACCACTTCTTGACCTCGGCGATCTCCTCGGCGCTCTGGTCGAGGGCGGTCACCCGGGCCCCGCGCCGGTAGCACTCGAACGCGTGCCGCCCCCCGCCGCAGCCCAGGTCGAGCACCCGGTCGCCGGGGGCGAGCGGGAAGCGCGAGAAATCAACGGTCAGCACTGCGGGCTCCCATTCCTCTGGTACCAAACGTTTGTGACGCCGGGCCGGTCCCGGCCGGGCCGGCCGAGTCCGGCGGAGCGCAGGATCCGCCCGGGGCGGGTCCGACGCGGACGGGTCCGGCGACCCGTCAGGCCACGTACCGCCAGCCCGGACCGGACCGGGCCCGCCGCCCGGCACCGGTGGCGATCGCCGCCCGGTAGCTGTCGGCGGTCAGCGCGGCGGCCCGCTCCCAGGTGAACCGGGCGAGCACCCGCTCGCGCCCGGCCTCACCGAGCGTGCGACGCAGCGCCGGATCGTCCAGCAGCCGGCCGAGCGCCGCCGCCAGCGCGCCCGCGTCGCCCGGCGGCACCGCGAGACAGGTCTCGCCGTCCGGCCCGGCCACCTCGGGGATCGCCCCGCCGGTGGTGGCGACCAGCGGCGTACCGGTGGCCATCGCCTCGGCGGCGGGCAGCGAGAAACCCTCGTACAGCGACGGCACGCAGGCCACCTCGGCCGAGCGGTACAGGTCGACCAGCTCCCCGTCGGTCAGGCCGTGCCGGAACTCGATGAACCGCTCCAGCCCGAAGCGGCGCACCGCCTCGGCGACCGGCCCCCGCTCCTTCTGCGGCTTGCCGACCACGACCAGGTGCGCGTCCCGCTCGGTGCGGACCTTGGCCAGCGCCTCGACCAGGTGGACCAGGCCCTTGAGCGGGACGTCGGCGCTGGAGGTGGTGACGATCCGGCCGGGCACCCGGGCGACCCGCTCGGACGGCGACCAGAGCCGGGTGTCGGCGCCGATCGGCACCACCGAGACGGCGCCCGGCGAGGCGCCCAGGTGCTCGGCGATCTCGCGCTTCGAGGTGCCGGAGACGGTGATGATGCTGTCCAGCCGGGCGGCCACCCGGCGCTGCATCCGGGTGAACGCGTACCAGCGGCGCAGCGACAGCCGGCGGGCCAGGCTCGGCGCCGCGTCCAGCTCCAGCTGCCGGTCCACGGTGATCGGGTGATGGATCGTGGTCACCAGAGGGAAGCCGTGCCGCGCGAGGCCGAGCAGCCCGTACCCGAGGGTCTGGTTGTCGTGCACCACGTCGTAGCGGCCCTTGTGCAGCGCGAGGTACTGACGGGCGCGCAGCGAGAAGGTCAGCGGCTCGGGGAAGCCGCCGGTGCGCATGGTGGCGAACTCCAGCAGGTCCACCGGGCCCCGGTACTCGGCGAGCCCCGGGGTGCGGAACGGGTCGTCGGCGCGGTAGAGGTCCAGGCTGGGCAGCTCGACCAGGCGGACCGAGCCGGGGCCCTCGACCTCGTCCAGGACGGGGTAGGGCTGGGAGCCGATCACGTCCACGTGGTGGCCGAGGCGCGCCAGCTCGCGGGAGAGGTGCCGTACGTAGACGCCCTGGCCGCCGCAGAACGGGTCGCCGCGGTACGACAGCAGGGCAATCCGCAGCGGCTGCGCGGTCATCGTCGGCTCCCGTCCTTGCTGAAGTCTGTGCTGCCGGTCGCTAAAGTAGATCAGGTTTCAGTGCGGTGTGGAGTTCGCCCGTGACCATGTGAACAATGAGAGACCTCGAAGATACCGGCCCGTAGCTTCTCCTCAGATGCCAGGGCTGGTGATTCACGCCACGCCGGAGCACTGCCGGAGCGTCCGCCGGACCGGCCGGAGCACCCCCCGTCACTCTCGCGCCCCGGGAGCACCCTTGCCACCGCCCGTCACCTCCGTGCCCGCCGCCGCCCCCGGCCCCGCCGGGCCCGCCGGGCAGTCCGCCGACCCGCCGCTGACCGCCCGCCAGGCCGAACGGCGGCGGCGGATCCTGCGGGCCGCGACCGGGCTGGCCGCCCGCGGCGGGTACGAGGCGGTGCAGATGCGGGAGGTCGCGGAGGGCGCGCAGGTGGCGCTCGGCACCCTGTACCGGTACTTCCCGTCCAAGGTCCATCTGCTGGTCGCGGTCATGCTGGAGCAGTTGCAGGGCCTCCAGGAGCAGGTCCGACGGCACCCGCCGGCCGAGCAGGACGCGGCCTCGCGGGTCGCCGAGACGCTCACCCGGGCGTTCCACGCGCTCCAGCGCGAACCGCTGCTGGCCGAGGCGATGGTGCGAGCGCTGTCGTTCGCCGACCGCTCGGTGAGCGCCGAGGTGGACCAGGTGAGCTCGGCCACCGGGCAGCTGATCCTGGACGCGATCGGCCAGTCCGGGCCGCCGACCGGGAGCCAGCGTGCGGCCGTCCGGGTGATCGAGCACACCTGGCACTCGGCCCTGGTCTCCTGGCTCTCCGGGCGGGCCTCGATCGCCGAGGTCCGCGCCGATCTGCACACCGCCGCGCGGCTGCTCACACTGCCCTGAGCGCGCGCCCGCGGGCGGGGCGGGGAAGGGGCAGGGAAGTGGAACCTGTTCTCGGGGCGCGGGCGGGATCGGTCGGGGTGGGTCGGGGTGGGTGGTTCCGGGGCTCGGGTGGGTTCGGGGCTGGGGTGGCTCCGGAGTCCGGGCGCGGTCGGCGCCCCGACTCCTCCGCGCGGCGACCGGAGGCACGGCGGTCACGGTCGCGGCGGCTAAAGTCGACGGGCAGGACAACTCCATCCCGCTTCTCCTCCGGGGAAAGCCGGTGCGAATCCGGCACTGACCCGCAACCGTGAGCCCGGCGCTGGACGGCCGGGGCAGTCGGAGTGCCCGGAGAGAGGCGAGCGGCCATGCCGGGCACCCCGTGCCCGGCACCGTCGAGGTCTACGGAACGGCCCACCCGGGCCACCCCCACCGCTCATCGAAAGGCTCAACCCCACCATGCTCACCGCCGCCCGCCTGGGCGCCGCAGCCCTGTCCGCCGCCCTGCTGGCCGGCGCCGCCGCCGCACCGGCCCTCGCCGACAGCCCCTCGGCCGGCGCCACCGCGCCCGTCCCCGAGGGCCTCTACGGCAAGGGCGACCCGACGTACGACGGCGTGTGGCGCCAGTCCCTCGCCCTCACCGCGCTGGCGGGCGCCAAGGTGACCCCGGCCGACTCCGCCGTCTCCTGGCTCACCGGCCAGCAGTGCGCGGACGGCGGCTGGCCGTCCTACCGCGCGGACGCCTCCGCCGCGTGCGACCCCAAGACCGAGGACAGCAACGCCACCGCCGTCGCCGTCCAGGCCCTGGTCGCGCTCGGCGGCCACCAGGACTCCGTCGACAAGGGCGTCCAGTGGTTCAAGGCCAACCAGAACGCGGACGGCAGCTGGCCCTACAACCCCGGCAGCCCCGGTGACGCCAACTCCACCGGCCTGGCCGTGAACGCCCTGCTCGCCGCCAAGCTGGACCCGGCGGCCGTCGCCAAGGCGGGCCGGAGCGCCTACGACGGGCTGGCGCTCTTCCAGCTCGGCTGCGCCGCCCCCGCCGACCAGCGCGGGGCCTTCGCCTACCAGCCCGACCCGGCCGGCGCGCTCGCCCCGAACGCCCTGGCCAGTGCCCAGGCCACGCTCGCCGCGGCGGGCGGGAAGCTTCCGGTCACCAACACCAACCGGACGGACGCCGCGCCCAAGGCCCTGCCCTGCGCGAACGGCTCCACAGAACCGCTCGTGGCGCGCGCGGACTCCGCCGAGGCGGCCGGCGCCTACCTCACCGCCCAGCTCGCGGCCGGTGACCAGCACCTCACGCTGACCCTTCCCGGGGCCGCCCCGACCCCCGACTACACCGCCACCGCCTGGGCCGCGCTCGGCCTGATCCAGAGCGGGCACCCGCAGCAGGCGACCGGCGCGGTGGACTGGCTGGCCAAGGAGGGCGGCACCTGGACCAAGGGCGGCACCGACGCCTCGGCCACCGCCACCCTGCTGCTGGTCGCCCAGGCCGCCCAGCGGGACCCCGCCGCGTTCGGCGGCGACCTGGTCGGGCAGCTGACGGCGCTGGGCCCGGCGCCCAAGGCGACCGGCGCGGCCTCCGCCCCCGCCTCCTCGGCGCCGGCCGAGAAGAAGAAGGACGGCGGCTTCGGCCAGTGGTGGGTGATCGGCGTGGGCCTGCTGATCGGCATCGGCGGCGGGCTGCTGCTGAGCCTGCAGCGCAAGCGGGGCCAGAAGCTGTGACCACCCCCGGCACCCCCCGGGCCACCGCCCGCGCCGCCGATGCCGACGATGCCGGTGTCGGTCGCGCCGGTGTCGGTCGCGCCGGTGTCGGTCGCGCCGGTGTCGGTCGCGCCGGTGCGGGTCGCGCCGGGCGGGCCTGTGCCGACCCCCAGCGGCGTCGGCGGGTGGTGGCCGCGGTCGTCCGGTTCCTCGCCGGACTGATCGCCGGGGTGCTGATCCTGCTGGTCATCGGCGCGGCGCCCGCGCAGGCCGCCGGGTACCGGTACTGGTCGTTCTGGAAGTGGTCCGACGGCGCCTGGGGCTACCAGCAGCAGGGCCCGGCCGTGTACGTGCCGCAGGACGGGGGCGTGGACGGGTGGCGCTTCGCCGTCAGCCCCGACGGCGGCCGGGAGGCCGCCCGGCCCGGTGCCGCCGGGGACTTCGCCACCACCTGCGGCGGTACCACCGAACAGCCGGGGCGCAAACGTGTCGCCGTGGTCCTGGACTTCGGCACCGCCGCCGACTCCCCCGGCGAGACCCCGCCCGGGCTCCGCACGGCCTGTGCGGTCGTGCCCACCGGTGCCAACTCGGCCGAGGTCCTGGCGGCCGTCGCCCCGCCACTGCGGTACGACACCAACGGCCTGCTCTGTGCCATCGCCGGCTATCCGAAGGCCGGCTGCGGCGACCAGCTCGGCGCGGCGAACAAACCGGCCGCGAACGGTGCCGGTGACGGTTCCGGGGGCGGCTCGGCCGACGGTGACCACGGCAGCGGCCCCGACATCGGCTTGATCGCCGGGGCCGTCCTGGTCGCCGCCCTGGCCGCCGGTGCGGTCTGGCAGGCCCGCCGGCGCCGCTGAGTCGGGTCGAATATGTAGACCGGTCCACCTATGTAGACCGGTCTGCATAGAAGGGCTGACGGGCCGGGCGCGCACCACGCGCCCGGCCCGTCAGCCCCACCCGGCCTCCGGGCCGGGTCCGGGCCTATCGGGCCCGCAGCCCCACCCCGGGCCGGATCGGGACCTTTATATCGACCGGTCTACATAGAGAGCAGCCCATCTCTGTAGACCGGTCTACATATATCGACCGGTCTACAGAAAGCCCGGGCCGCAAGCGAAAGCAGGACCCCGCCCGCAGAAACGTGGACAAGGCCGCGGGAAGCGCCCGGAGTAGGAAGTCGGCCCAGCCGACTTCCTACTCCGCCCCCACCCCCACACCTGCACCCACACCTGCACCCGCCCTCCGCCCTCTCCCCCACCCGCCCTCCGCCCTCTCCCCCACCCGCCCCGACCTGGACCCCACCCCGTGACCACACCCCGCGCCCCCGGCCAGCCCCACCCCCCGCACCGCGCCCGCCTCCCCCGGCCTCCCCGCCGCACCCCGCGCGCCGCCCGCACCCCGCTCGGCCCCCGCCAACTGCACCCCGGCGCCTGGTGGCTGTGGGCACTCGGCCTCGGCGCGGCCGCCACCCGCACCACCAACCCGCTGCTGCTCCTCCTGCTCGCCGCCGTCGCCGGCTACGTCGTGGCCGCCCGCCGCGGGGACGCGCCGTGGTCCCGTTCCTACGGCGCGTTCCTCCGCCTCGGCCTGGTGGTCCTCGGCATCCGCCTGGTCTTCGCGGTCCTGCTCGGCTCCCCGATCCCCGGCACCCACGTCCTCCTCACCCTCCCCGAAGTACCGCTGCCCGCCTGGGCTCAGGGCGTCCGGATCGGCGGCCGGGTCACCGTCGAGGGCCTGCTCGCCGCGTTCTACGACGGGCTGCGGCTGGCCACCCTGCTGGTCTGCGTCGGCGCCGCGAACGCCCTCGCCAGTCCGACCCGCCTGCTGCGCACGCTGCCCGGCGCGCTCTACGAGGCGGGCGTGGCCGTCGTGGTCGCGATGACCTTCGCGCCCAACCTGGTCGCCGACGTGCAGCGGCTGCGCGCCGCCCGCCGTCTGCGCGGGCGCACCGACCGGGGCGTGGCCGCCGTGCTGAGCGTCGGACTGCCCGTCCTGGAGGGCGCGTTGGAGCGTTCGGTCGCACTGGCCGCCGCGATGGACACCCGCGGCTTCGGCCGCACCACCGACGTCCCGCCCCGCCTCGCCCGCACCACCGCCGCGCTCACCCTGTCCGGCCTGCTCGGGATCTGCCTCGCCGCCTACGGACTGCTGACCGCCGACGGCGCCGGCTGGGCGGCGCCCGTCCTGCTGCTCGGCCTGGCCGCGGCCTTCGCCGGTCTGCTGCTCGGCGGCCGCCGCTCCCCCCGGACGCGCTACCGCCCCGACCCGTGGTCCCTCCCCGAGTGGCTGACCGCCGGATCGGGCGCCGCCGTGGCCGCGTTGACGATCTGGCTCTCCGCCCTCGACCCCGCCGCCTTCGCCCCGACCGTCGTCCCGCCGACCGCCCCCGCCCTGCCCCTGACCGCCGTCCTCGCCGTACTGATCGGCCTGGTACCGGCGTTCGTCACCCCGCACCCGCCCCGGAGGGCCTCGTGATCACCTTCGAGCAGGTCTCCGTCCAGTACGCCGACGCCGAGGCCCCGGCGCTCAGCGGCGTCGACCTGACCGTCCCCGAAGGGGAGCTCTGCCTGCTGGTGGGCCCCTCCGGCTCCGGCAAGTCCACCCTGCTGGGCACCGTCAGCGGCCTCGTCCCGCACTTCACCGGCGGCGTGCTGCACGGCCGGGTGACCGTCGCCGGGCGCGACACCCGGGAGCACCGGCCGCGCGAACTCGCCGACCTGGTCGGCACGGTGGGCCAGGACCCGCTCGCCCACTTCGTCACCGACACGGTCGAGGACGAACTCGCCTACGGCATGGAGTCGCTGGGCCTGGCGCCGGACGTGATGCGGCGCCGGGTCGAGGAGACGCTCGACCTGCTCGGCCTCGCCGATCTGCGCGACCGCGCGCTCGGCTCGCTCTCCGGTGGCCAGCAACAGCGCGTCGCCATCGGCTCGGTGCTCACCGTCCACCCGCGCGTTCTGGTCCTGGACGAGCCCACCTCGGCCCTCGACCCGGGCGCCGCCGAGGAGGTGCTGGCGGTTCTGCAACGCCTGGTCCACGACCTGGGCACCACCGTCCTGATGGCGGAGCACCGGCTGGAGCGGGTCGTCCAGTACGCCGACCAGGTCCTGCTGCTGACCCCCGGCGCCCCGCCCGTCCTCGGCGAACCGGCCGAGGTGATGGCGCACTCCCCCGTCCACCCGCCCGTGGTCGGCCTCGGCCGGCTCGCCGGATGGACCCCGCTGCCGCTCACGGTCCGCGACGCCCGCCGCAAGGCCGCCACCCTCCGTACCCGACTGGACGGCCTGCGCCCCGCCGCCGCACCCACCGACCCGGCCACCGCCCCGCTCGCCACCGCCGACCGCCTCGCCGTCAAGCGCGGCCCCGTCCCGGCTCTGCGCGGAGTGGACCTCGCCCTCCACCCCGGGGAGATCACGGCACTCATGGGCCGCAACGGCGCCGGCAAGTCCACCCTGCTCGGCGCTCTGGTCGGCCTGCACGCCCCCGCCGCCGGCAGCGTCCGGGTCGGCGGCCGGGCCCCGCACCGCACCCGGCCCGCCGAGCTGATCCGCCAGGTCGGCCTCGTCCCGCAGGACCCGCGCGACCTGCTGTACGGGGAGAGCGTCGCCGCTGAGTGCGCCGCGGCGGACGGCGACGCGGGCGCCGACCCGGGCACCTGCCGCGCCCTGGTGGAGCGGCTACTGCCCGGCATCGCCGACGCCACCCACCCGCGCGACCTCTCCGAGGGCCAACGGCTCACCCTGGCGCTGGCCGTGGTGCTCACCGCCCGGCCGCCGCTGATCCTGCTCGACGAGCCCACCCGGGGTCTCGACTACGCCGCCAAGGCCCGCCTGGTGGAGATCCTGCGGACGCTCGCCGCCGAGGGCCACGCCGTCCTGCTCGCCACCCACGACGTCGAGCTCGCCGCCGAACTCGCCCACCGCACGGTGATCCTGGCCGACGGAGAGATCGTCGCGGACGGCCCGACCCCGGAGGTGGTGGTCTCCTCCCCCACCTTCGCCCCACAGGTCTCCAAGATCCTCGCGCCCGGGCCCTGGCTCACCGTCCACCAGGTCGAACAGGCCCTCGCCGGGAGCGCCGAATGAACCGAAGCCGAATGCCCCGAAGCCGAACGAACCCAAGCCGAACGAACCCAAGCCGAACGAACCCAAGCCGGACGAACCCAAGCCGGACGAACCGCACCCCCCGCGCGGGGAACCGCCCCGTCCCCCTCGGCCGCCGCTCGATCGCCACCCTGCTGCTCACCTCCTCGGTCGGCGTGGCCGCCTTCGGCTGGCCGCTGCTCGCCGCCACCGACTCCGCCCTGGTCGGCCACTCCACCGACGCCCCCTGGCTATTCGCCCTCCTCCTGCCGCTCCTCCTCGCGGTGGTGATCGCCCAGATCTCCGAGGGCCGCACGGCCGGCGGCGGCGCGCCGGGCCTGGACGCCAAGTCGGTCGCCCTGCTCGGCGTCCTGGCCGCGGCGGGCGCCGCGCTGCGCCCGCTCGGCGCGGGCACCGCCGGCCTGGAGCCGATGTTCTTCCTGATGGTGCTCGCCGGGCGGGTCCTCGGCCCCGGCTTCGGCTTCGTCCTCGGCTCGCTCTCGATGTTCGCCTCCGCGCTGCTGACCGGCGGGGTCGGCCCCTGGCTCCCGTTCCAGATGCTCGCCATGGGCTGGGTCTGCCTGGGCGCCGGCCTGCTCCCGGGCGCCGCTACCCTGCGCGGCCGCCGCGAACTCGCCCTGCTCGCCGGCTACGGCGCCGTCGCCTCACTGCTCTACGGCACGGTGATGAACCTCCAGGGCTGGCCTTATATCGCCGGCCTGTCCGGCTCGATCTCCTTCGTCCCGGGGGACGACGTGAGCGCCAACCTGGTCCGCTTCGCCGCCTACTGCCTCACCACCTCCCTCGGCTGGGACCTCCCCCGCGCCGTCCTCACCGTCGTCCTCTGCCTCACCCTCGGCACCACCGTCCTCCGCGCCCTCCGCCGAGCCACCCGCCGCGCCGCCTTCGCCGCCCCGGTCGAGTTCCGCCCACCGCCCACCCCCTGAACGGTGGTGCGCCCCGGCCGAATCCGGGGCGCACCACCTCGATGGGCAGGACGGCCGAGACCCGCGAGAAGCACCCGGGCGACTCGGCCGAGCTGTGGCCAGGCGCTTGGCGGCCTGGAACGTGCCCCCCACGGCCCCGACGGCAGCCGGCCGTCCGCTGTCAGAGGGTGGCGACGCGCAGCACGACCAGGGCCACGGAGGCGATGGTGAGGACCGCCGCCGGAGACGCGCCCTTGCGGTCGCCGACGCGCAGGTGGAAGGCGACCGCCCCGGCGAAGTAGAGCGAAAGGCCTATCGCGGCGGCGATCCCGACGGGTCCCCACCGGAGTCCGGCGATCGCACCGGCCGCGCCGGCGATCTGAGCGCCGATCAGGAAGGCCATCAGGCTCTGCGACAGTCCGAGTGTGGACATCTGCTCGGTGATGTGCCGCGTCCGCAGAGCCTTGGCCCCGGCCGATGCCAGGAGAAGCGCCGACATGACCACGGTGACGACGGCGAGTGAGACGAACATGGCTGAACCTCAATCATGCGATGCGGGTAGGAGGCGTGCGCACCTCCACGACGATAGGCGGCCATCAGGTACCTCCAGGTAACCTTCGGGGCATGAGCCTGCGACCGGGAATCGTCTTCCTCGCCGACTGTCCCGCTCTCCTGGCCATGGAGATCATCGCCAGCAAGTGGTCCATGGTCACGCTCTTCGCGCTGACCGACGGCCCGTTGCGTCACGGCGAGTTGGTCGAGCTGAGCGGCGGCGTCTCGCGCAAGGTGCTGACCCAGACGTTGCGTCGGCTCCAGGCCAACGGGCTGGTCGAGCGGCACGCGTACGCCGAGGCGCCGCCGCGCGTGGAGTACGGCCTGACCGATCTCGGGCGAACCCTGGAGGAGCCCATCAGGATGCTCACCGCATGGGCGCGGGAGAACGGCGAGGCGGTCGTCACCTTCCGGGAAGCAGCCGAGGCGGCCGGGGCTGTCGAGGCGGATCGGGCAACCCCGGCGCAGACCCCTCCCGTTGATGAGGAGCCGAACCGCTTCTGATCAAGAGAAGAGGCCGGACCTGGAGACCCTGGCGTCGCCTCGGGCAGCCTTCTCTCGGCACGGCGGCGAAGGGCAAGGCGCTCCTCGACAGCCCGTCCCGGTCAGCCACCGCCCACGTCGCCGTCATCGCGGGCGGCTGAGAACGCGGTTCGGGCCCTCCCCCGCGAAACCCGTGCGAGGAGAGGGCCCGAGGGAAGCGGTCAGCCCTTCGGGCCGGCCGACTGGACGACCTCGAAGGACCAGAGGGTCGAGCCGGAGGCCGCCGGGCGCTGCGGCGCCTCGCCCTCGGCGGGCGGCGGGCCCTGGCGGTGGGCAGCCTGCATGGGGCCCTCCATCCAGGCCTTGAAGGACTCCTCGTCGGCCCACCGGGTGTAGACGAGGTAGTTGTCGGTGCCCTCGACCGGGCGGAGCAGTTCGAACCACTCGAAGCCGTCGGAGTTCTCCACGGAGCCCGCGCGGGAGGCGAAGCGCTTCTCCAGCACCTCGCGCTGCTCGGTGGGGACGGTCAGTACGTTGATCTTGACTACGCTCATGGCTCCATCCTGCCCCACAAGCGGGTGGCGGCAGGCGCGGAACGTCTCCCCCGCGCAACGACGAGGCCTCCTGGGCATGGTCGACCAGTTGAACCGCGGCGGCCACCTCCGCCCGGCCCGACCCCCGGCGGCCGCCGAACCTCCACCGGCCCCCGCACCGCTCCGGAAGGGGCGGTGCGGGGGCCGATGCCCGTGGATCAGGCGATCCAGCCGGGGACGAAGGGCTCCTCCTCCGGCCGGCCGGCGACGGACACCCGGGCCCCGCCCGGCGCGGCGACCAGCGCGGTGACGGCTTCCCCGGCGGAGATCCGGCGCGCCACACCGGCGGGCAGCACGGCCGTGTCGCCGGCCGCCAGCGCGAAGGCGTCCTCGCCCAGTTCGACGGACAGGGCGCCGGTCAGGACGGTCCAGACCTGCTCGACGTCGAAGACGTGCAGCGGGCCCTGGCCGCCGGCGGCCATCTCCACGCGCCACATCGCGAGCGCGCTGCCGCCCTGGGTGGGCGAGGCGAGGGTGGTCATGGCGGCGTTGGGCGTCTCGGTACGACGGGCTTCGGTACGGCGGATGACGGACACGGGTGCGGCCCCCTAGAATGGTCAATGACGTTGTCCATATGGTCAATGAGGTTGTCTATCATGTCAAGCGACTTCGCTCCCCCCGGCTTCGAGCTGCCGCTGCGGCTGCTGCTCGCCTTCCGCTTGATCATCGACGAGCTGCACGAGCGGATCGCCCGCGAGGGCCACCCCGACCTGCGGCCGATGCACGGCTTCGTGTTCCAGGCGATCGGGCCGGACGGCACCACCGCCGTCGAACTCGGCCGCCGCCTCGGCGTCTCCAAGCAGGCCGCCGGCAAGACCGTCGAACAGCTCGAACAGCTCGGCTACGTCGAGCGCGGCAGCGACCCCGCCGACGCCCGCCGCAAGGTGGTCCGGCTCACCGCCCGGGGCGTGGACTGCCTGGTCCGGTCCGCCCGGATCTTCGACGAACTGCGCGCCCAGTGGTCCGACACCCTCGGTGAGGAGCGACTGCGCGCCCTGGAGACGGACCTGCGCACCCTCGCCCCCGGCGACCCGTTCCGGCTCGACACGCCCCGGTGGTTCGGGACCCCCTGAGGCACCCGCCGGCACGCCCGACGCACCACCAAGGCACCCGCCGGCACGCCCGACGCACCACCAAGGCACCCGCCGGCACGCCCGACCCACCACCGGGGCACCCACCCCCTACCCCGACCGCCGCTCCGCGGGCTCCGCCCCGGCCCGGTCCGGCCGGTCGCGCTCGTCGGCGCAGAGCGCGGCGGAGAGCTTGGTCAGCAGCGCCGCCAGGTCCGCGTACTGCTTCTCGTCCCAGTCCCCGAGCAGTTCGGAGAGCTGCTCACGGCGGGCCGCCACCAGCCGGACCGCCGCCGCCTCCCCCGGCTCGGTGAGCCGCAACGGCAGGCCGCCGGTGCGCGCGGCCAGCCCCCGGTCCTCGACCTCCCGGGCGGCCTCCTCGACGACCGCGAGCGGCACGATCCGGCGCTCCGCCAGTTCGGCGGGCTCGGCCGACCCGTGGTGGTGCATCTGCAGCAGCAGCCAGCTGGAGGCCGGCTTGAGGTCGAGCCCGGCACCCTCCGTGATCCTCCGGAACAGGTCGCGCCGGGCCTCCCGGGTGCTCAGCACCGACAGGGAGCGGGCGATCTCGTCCAGCGAGGAGCGCTCCACCGGATTGAGGCCGATCGACTCGCTCAGGTCGGGCGCGGTCACCGTCGAGCGCAGCTTCTGCTCGCGCAGGAAGAGCGACAGCACGAAGGCGACCAACGCCACCGGTACCGCGTACAGGAAGACCCGGGTGATCGACTCGGAGTACGCGTGGTAGATCGCGTCCTGCGTGGCGGCCGGCAGGGCGGCGATC
The DNA here is from genome assembly GCF_040630735.1 of Kitasatospora sp. NPDC005748. Classification (NCBI taxonomy): domain Bacteria; kingdom Bacillati; phylum Actinomycetota; class Actinomycetes; order Kitasatosporales; family Streptomycetaceae; genus Kitasatospora; species Kitasatospora sp. NPDC005748. The sequence goes on along the minus strand of NZ_JBEXYD010000075.1, from coordinate 16,799 downwards.
ACCCGGGGGTCGGAGGTGATCGCGCCGGGGTCGAAGCCGGCCGGCACCGGGACCCCGGAGGCGAGCGCGTCGGAGAGCCGGCTGTTGAGCCCGGAGGCGAACACGGTGCCGAAGATGGAGACGCCGAACGACGCCCCGATGGACCGGAAGAAGGTGGCGCCGGCGGTGGCCACGCCCAGGTCCTGGTAGCCGACGGAGTTCTGCACGATCAGCACCAGCACCTGCATCACCAGGCCGAGGCCCAGGCCGAAGACCAGGAAGTAGCAGCTCATCTCGAAGGTGCTGCTGTGCTCGTCCAGGCCGGAGAGCAGTAGCAGGCCCACCGTGGTGACGGCCGTTCCGGCGATCGGGAAGGCCCGGTAGTGGCCGGTCCGGGCGACGATCTGGCCGGAGCCGATCGAGGTGAACAGCATCCCCAGCACCATCGGCAGCATGTGGATGCCGGACATGGTCGGCGAGACCTGCATGACCACCTGGAGGAACGTCGGCAGGTAGGTGAGCGCGCCGAACATCGCGAAACCGACCACGAAGGAGATCACCGCGACCAGGCTGAACGTCCGGGAGCGGAACAGCCGCAGCGGCAGCACCGGCTCGGCCGCGGTCCGCTCGACCAGGACGAAGGCGACCAGCAGGAGGACGCCCAGCACGCCGAGCCCGACGATCTGCCAGGAGCTCCAGGCCCAGGTCGTCCCGCCGAGCGAGGTCATCAGCACCAGGCAGGTGGCCACCGAGGCGATCAGGACCGTGCCCAGGTAGTCGATCCGGTGCCGGCGCTTCACCTCCGTCCCGTGCAGGACGGCGGCGATCACCACCAGGGCGACCACCCCGACCGGCAGGTTGATGTAGAAGACCCAGCGCCAGCTGAGGTTGTCCACGAACAGTCCGCCGAGCAGCGGTCCGAGCACGCTGGTGACGCCGAAGACCGCGCCGAACAGGCCCTGGTACTTGCCGCGGTCCCGGGGTGAGACCAGGTCACCGACGATCGCCTGGGAGAGCACCATCAACCCGCCCCCGCCGAGGCCCTGGAGGGCCCGGAAGGCGATCAGCTCGCCCATGTTCTGGGCGATGCCGCAGAGCACCGAGCCCACCAGGAAGATCACGATCGAGGCCTGGAAGAAGCGCTTCCGGCCGTACATGTCGCCGAGCTTGCCCCAGAGCGGGGTGGCCGCCGTGGAGGCCAGCATGTAGGCGGTGACCACCCAGGAGAGGTGTTCCAGGCCGCCGAGGTCGCTGACGATGGTCGGCAGTGCGGTGGAGACGATGGTCTGGTCGAGCGCGGCCAGCAGCATCGCCAGCAGCAGCGCGCCGATCGGCACCCAGAGGTTGGGGGCGGTGACCTCCGGCGGCCCGGGCTCGCCGGCCGGGCCGCGGTCGGACGCGGCGATCGGATCCGTCATGGAGACTCCAGGGGTCGCGGATCCCGGTCGGCGGGGTCCGTGCGGATGATCACTCCCAGCCACCATGCTGTCAGAAATGCCCCGGTCTGCGCCGTTCAGTTGAGCCGAACGTAAGAACGGCGGCCATGCGGGGGACGTCGCCGACCGGCCGGCCGTTCATCGGGTCACAACCACCACCAACCGTCACAACACCCCCGCGGTGGCCCGGACGCCCCTGTCCACCCCTGGGACCGTCCTGCATAATCAGGCGCGTTCGCCCCCGGGGACACCCCTCCCGGGGCGGGCGGAAGACGATTCGAGACCGAGGAGGACCGGCGATGCCGGACCAGCACTGCCCGACGTGCGGCACCGCACGCTCCGCCGGGTGCCGGTGCCTCCCGGATCCGGGCCTGACCGAGACCGCCGTCCTCCCGCACCTCGAAGGCCCGCCGCTGGTCCGCCCGTACGTGCCGCAGGCCCTCGGCCCGATCGTGGACGCCCCGCCGGCCGGCGCCCCCGCGGACCCGTTCGCCACCACCGTGCTGCCGCCCGCCCAGGCCGCTGACGGCCCGCCGGCGCGACCGGCCGGGCCGGACGCGGACGCCTACGCGACGACCGTGCTCCCGCCGGTGATGTCGGTGCCGCCGCCGGGCCCCGGGCCGACGGTGGGACAGCCCCCGGCCGACGGCGCCGAGATCGGCTACTTCCCGTTCCACCCGGCGGCGCCCGACGCCCCGGGGCCGACCGGCGGCCGGGCCGCCCGGCGCACGGCGGAGCAGGCCCAGGAGGGCATGCCCGCCCGGCGCAAGGGCCTGCTGGCCGCGGCCGGCGCCGGGCTGCTGGTGCTCACCGTCGGCCTGGCGTACGCGGTGACGCCCTCCGCCGAGCCGGGCGACCGGGCGCAGCCCGCCCCCTCCACGACGCTGGCGCCCGTCCCGGTCGACCCGACCATCCCGGCACCGAACCCGAGCGCACCGCCGTCCACCAGCGAGGCCCCGAGCCCGTCCCCGAGCAGGACGGCCAGACCGACCACGAGCCGGCCGGCGGCGCCGAGCGCCACGGCCGTGACGAGCACTCCGGTCCCGGCGGCTCCCCCGGCGCCGGCCCCCACCTCCACCGCGCCGACCCCGACGGCCACCGCCACGCCCACTCCGACGGCGACCACTCCGGCCCCGACACCGACGGTGCGGGTGCTGGAGCGTGGGATGACCGGGGCGGACGTCAAGGACATGCAGCTGCGGCTCGCGGCCACCTCGTGCGGATTCGTCGACAAGTCGATCGCCACCAGCACCTTCGACTGGTGGACCGCGACGGTGCTCGGCGACTACCAGCGCAGCTTCAAGATCAAGGGCGAGACGGGTCCGAGCGGCGCCTTCTACGGGCCGAAGACCCGGGCCGCCCTGGAGAGCGACCCGGGTACCTGCTGACCCCCGGTCAGCCGGTGATCGCCTGGAAGATGCTGAACCCGGCCATCAGCACCATGATCCCGGCCGCCACCCGGATGATCATCTTCATCGGGACGTGCTTCAGCAGCTTCTGGCCGCCGAGGATGGCGATCCCGGCGACGGCGCAGAGCGCCAGCCAGGCGCCGAGGCCGACGGCGAGCGGGTCGGCGTACTTGGCCGCGAGGTTGGCGGTCATGATCTGGGTGAGGTCGCCGAACTCGGCGATCGCCACGACCACGAAGCTGGCCCCGGCGACCTTCCAGAAGCTGTTGGCGGACGGCTCCTTGGCGGCGTGGCCGTCCTCGTCGTCACCGCCGCCGTGGAAGAGCAGCATCGCGGCCCCGGCCAGGAACAGCAGGCCGGTGACGCCCTCCACCCAGCGGTGCGGGAGCAGCGCGAGCAGGTGCCCGGCGACCAGGGCGATGCCGACCTGGAGGGCGAAGGCGGCGGCGATGCCCGCGAAGACATAGCTCGCCCGGTACTTGGCGCCGAGCATCAGGCTGGCCAGGGCGGTCTTGTCCGGCAGTTCGGACAGGAAGACGATGCCGAAGGTGATCGCGGCTACGGTCAGGCTCATCGGGGGTTCGGTATCCCTCAGGGGTCGGGCTGCCCGGCCTCGGCAGCTCCGTGAGGGGTCGCTCCGGCCCGACAGCGCTGGTCAGAACATCACAGCACTGCGGCCGAAGGTCTCGCCGGCATCCAGCTGACAGATGCCCCGGGCGCCGGGCCCCGAGGGGCCAGTATGTCGACGGTCCGGTGGAGGGCTACTCCCCTTCAACGCGCCAAGCCTACCCGACGGCGCCGGGCGGCGAGGCGCCCAGCAGCCCGCGGGCGACCAGCTCCAGCACCACGACGACCGCCACCGACTCCACCGCCAGCAGAGCGACCAGCACGAACAGCTGCACCGCGCCGGCCTGTACCGGGGAGGCGCCGCCGAGCAGCATGCCGACGAACGCCCCGGGCAGCGTGACCAGGCCCACCGTCCTGGTCTGGTCGAGGGCCGGGACGAGCGAGGTCGCGGCGGCCGTCCGGCAGATCTCCAGCCGGGCGTCGCGCTCCTCGAAGCCCAGCGCGAACGCCGCCTCCACCTCGCCGTGCCGCTGGCGCAGCTCGTCCAGGGCACGCCGGCCGGCGAGCGAGGTCGCGGTGAGCGCTCCGCCGATCAGGATGCCCGCCACCGGGATGACCGAGAGGCCCTTCGGCGGCAGCAACCCGACCCCCAGCAGCAGCCCGAGCACCGGCAGCACCCCGGCGCCGATCGGCACGGCCGCCCGGACCCACTGCGGGCCGGCGGTCAGCCGCCGCCCGGCGGTGCGCACCGCGACCGCGAACATCAGCAGCACGAACAGCGCCGACCACCAGAGCGAGCCGACCACCCAGGTGATCACCAGCGCGACGGCGGCCAGCTGCGCCGCCGCGCGCAGCCCGGCCCGCAGCACCGCGTGGCCGTGCCCGAGCAGGCCCCACCCGGCCACCGCCACGGCGGCGGCCAGCAGCACGGCGGCGACCACCCCCAGCAGGGGGGTGACCGGCAGCAGCTGGTTCCCCGCGGCCGCCGCGAGCGCCATGCCTCAGATCCAGCTGGTGAACCACATCCGGTCCTGCCAGGACGTCATGGGGATCACCTCCGCCGTGTAGAGCGGATAGAAGAAGGCGAAGCAGGCCACGATCGCCAGCACGATCAGCCCGGCCCCGGCCGCACCCACCCGGCGCCGCTCGGGCGAGCACCCGGCCGGGCCGAGCATCGCCCCGAGCATCTGCGCCACGGCCAGGCAGAGGAAGGGCACCAGCACCACCATGTAGAACGAGAAGACCGTCCGCTCCTGGTACTGGAACCACGGCAGGTAGACGCCGGCGACGCCGCAGAGCACCGCGCCCGAGCGCCAGTCCCGGCGGAAGAACCAGCGCCAGAGCAGGTAGGCCAGGGCGAAGCAGGCCGTCCACCAGAGCAGCGGGGTACCGAGGCCGAGGATCTGCGCGGCGCAGCCGCCGGAGGCCGTGCAGCCCTGCTGCCCGTTCGGCACCTGCTCCCAGTACATGGAGACCGGGCGGCCCTGGACCAGCCAGCTGAACGGGTTCGACTGGTAGGTGTGCGGGGTGCTCAGGCCGGTGTTGAAGTCGTACATCTGGGCGTGGTAGTGCCAGAGGCTGCGCAGCGGCGCCGGCACCCAGCTCAGCGGGACCTGCGGCAGCGGGACGCCGAGGAAGCTGTCGGCGGAGAGGCCGGCCCGGTCGTCGGCCCAGTGCCGGTCGTACCCGCCGCCGGTGCGGCCGCCGGCGGCGAGCCAGCCGGCCCAGGAGCCGACGTACACCACGAGGGCCGAGCCGACCATGGCGAGCAGGGCGGGCAGCGCGTCCCGGCGCAGCATCGAGCGCCAGGGGCGGCGGGCGCCGGCCCAGCGGCGGCCGGACTGGTCCCAGAGCACGGTGAGCAGGCCGAACGCGGCGAGCACCATGACGCCGTTCCACTTGACCGCGCAGGCGGCGCCGAGCGCGACCCCGGCGGCGATCCGCCAGGGTCGCGGGCCGAGGCGGATCCGGTCGCCGTCCGGCTGCGCGCCGTCGCGGGCGGACGCCAGCCGGGCCCGGGTGCGGTCGCGGTCGACCAGCAGGGAGCCGAAGGCGGCGAGCACGAAGAACATCTGGACGCCGTCCAGCAGGCCGACCCGGCTCATCACGAGCTGGAGCCCGTCGACGGCCATCAGCAGGGCGGCGGTGCAGCCGATCAGGGTGGAGCCGAACAGCCGGCGGCCGATCCGGGCCAGCATCAGCACGGTCACGGTGCCGAGCAGCGCGGTCATGAAACGCCAGCCGAAGGGGTGCAGGCCGAAGCCCCATTCGCCGAGCGAGATGACCCATTTGCCGAGCGGCGGGTGGGCGATGAACTCCGGCGCGGAGGTGAGCGGGATGCGCTGCGGCAACCCCAGGATGTCGGCGTTGGCGCTGTCCGGCCAGGTGCCCTCGTAGCCCTGTCGCAGCAGCGACCAGGCGTCCTTGGGGTAGTACGTCTCGTCGAAGACGAAGGCGTTGGGGTAGCCGAGGTTCCAGAACCGCAGCAGTCCGGCGAAGAGCGCCACGCCGATCGGCCCGAGCCAGCCGGCCCGTTCGGCCGCCCAGCGCGGCAGCCCCCGACGGGCCGGTACGGGGGCTGCGGGGGCCGCTGGTGCGGGTGGGTGCGTGAGCGCCGCTTGCGTCATAGCCTCGCCGATTCGCCTGTCTCGCCTGTGCCGGTCGGAGCCGGACGGTCAACAGCCACTGACACTATGTGCCGGTGGTCACGAATCCAAGCGCGACGAGCGCCGTCCAGGTGACCCGGACGGCGCAGTCGTGGCATGTCAGACCGGGCGTCACGCCGCGGTCTGGAGCTCCCGGACCGGGAGGGTCGTCCGGACGACGGCCGGGGCCGCGTTGTCCTGGACGGCGGTGAGGTACGGGCGCAGCCGCAGCGCCAGGACCACGATCAGCACGGTGGAGCCGGCCATCGCCGCCAGGTAGAGCGGCCAGGTGCCGGAGCCGACCAGCAGCACGCCGACGGCCGGGCCGACCGCGATCGCGACCTGCTTCACCAGGGCGTACCCGGAGTTGTAGGTGCCGAGCAGCCGGGCCGGGGCGAGATCGGCGACGATCGGGCCCAGCGTGGGGGCGAGCAGCGACTCGCCCACCCCGAACAGGGCGTAGATCGAGACGATCGCGACCGTGGCGGCCATGGTCTCGGTCCGGATCAGGCCGGCCACCAGGGCCATCGCCCAGGCACCCAGCCAGACCACGCCGGCCGCGGCCATCGCGGTGGTGCGCCGGCGGCGGGCGGTGATCCGCACCACGAACATCTGCAGCACGACGATGGTCAGCGCGTTGGCGCCGATGGCGATGCCCAGGGTGGAGGGCGCGGTGCCGACGGTGTCGGTGGCGAAGGCCGCGACACCGGACTCGAACTGGCCGTAGCAGGTGAAGAAGATCAGCCCGGCGAGCACGCAGAGCCGCAGCATCGCCTTGTCGGCGACCAGCGCGCGCAGGCCCTGGGGGCCCTTGGCCGCGCCCGGGACCAGGACCGGGGCCGCGTTCGGGATCCGGGCGCTGCCGGTGACCAGGGCCAGGCCCAGGAAGGTGACGGCCTCGATGGTGAACAGCCGGGTCAGGCTGGCCGGGTCGGCGACGTCCACGATCTGGCCGCCGACCAGCGCGCCGATGCCCATGCCGAGGTTGATCAGGGTGAACTGCAGCGCGAAGGCGTGCGACCTGGTCGCGGCGGTCGAGCAGCGGACGATCATGGTGGCGAGCGCCGGCTGGCAGGTGGTGACACCCGCGCCGAACAGGAAGGACGAGACCAGCAGGGCCGGGGTGCCGGTGGCGTGGCCGAAGGCGAACGCGCCGGTGGCGGCGAGCGCGGCGCCGGCGAGCAGCACCGGGCGCGGGCCGTACCGGTCGATGCCGCGGCCGGTGAACGGGAGCACCGCGAGCGCGGCCAGCGCGAAGACGGTGAACACCATCCCGGCGGCCAGCGAGCCCAGCCCCCGCACCTGGTCCACGTACACGAACATGTACGGCATCGTGAATCCGCTGCCGAACGCACTGAGCGCGTTGCCGATCTGGACGCGGCGCAGCGGGCCGCCCGCCCCATGACGCCGCTGCCTCTGCTGCTTCACCGTGCCGGTCACCGTGCACACCCCTTCGCTGGTTTCAATGAATACTCTTAAGGGCAGAAGATTTAAGAGCTAAAGTCTGCCGAGATAAAGTCTTAGCACCGGAAGACTGCGGAGTCAAAGGCTTAAGGTCTGCACCCCCACGTGCGACACTGGTCCGCATGACAGCAGACAAGCCCGCGCCGGCCGCCCCCGACGAGCTGGGCATCGCCGAGCAGGTGGCCGTCTACCAGCGGGAATTCCCCACCGTGGACCCGCAGGTGGAGACCATCGTGCAGACCCTCTCCCGGGTCGCCCGGCGGATGGGCGTCTCCTACAGCCGGCAGCTGACTGTGCTGGGAATCACCTCCGCCGAGTGGGAGGTGCTCAAGGCCCTGGTGGTCGCCGGGAACCCGTACCGGCTGGGACCGGGCGAACTGGCCAAGCGGCTCGGGCTCACCCCGGCCGCGATGACCCACCGGATCGACCGGATGGTCGCCGAGGACCTCGTCACCCGGGAGCGGGACGAGACCAACCGGGTCCGGGTGATCATCGAGCTGACCGAGAACGGCCGCGACAAGTGGCTGGAGTCGATGCGGATGGCGGCCGTCTTCGAGGAGGAGCTGCTCCAGGACGTCGTCGGCGAGGACCGCACCGTGCTGTCCGCGATGCTGGCCCGGATGCTGCGCCGGATCGAGGAGAGCCAGCCCGACGCCCTCGGGCGCACCGACGACCTGGCCTGAGCCCGGCGGGCCGGTGGCCCGGTGGCCTGGTGGCCCGGCCCGAGCCCGGTGGCCCGGGGCGGCCGGGCGGCCCGCCCCGGGCCCGGGAACGTGGAAAGTCCGGCCCGCCGGGGTGTCGTCCCCCGGCGGGCCGGACTCGTGGTGCGAGGGTCCGTCAGGGCCCTCAGATCTTCAGGTGCTGCTCAGGTGCGCGGGCCCGCGGACGGCCGGGCACCTGAACGGTGGAGCGGTACGGCCTCAGCAGGGGCCGTTGTCGGTCCAGACGCCCCACTGACCGGTGGTGGCGGGGTCCTCGCCCTTGGTCCACCACTTGTTGGTGTAGTAGTGGCCCTTCCAGGAGACCTTGGTCGAGGTGGCGTAGGTGGCCGCCGCGTCCCAGCTCGGGGCGGCGGAGCAGCCGGCCGGAGAGGTCGGGGTGGTGGTCGGCGTCGGGGTCGCGGTGGGGGTGGCCGTCGCGGTGGGGGTGGCCGTCGCGGTCGGGGTCGGCGTGGGGGTCACCGTCTTGGTCGGGGTCGGGGTGGGGCTCGGCGCGGCCGGGCAGGCGGCGGCGGACCCGTTGGTGGCCTCGACCATCTTGTCGAACAGCGCGGTCTTGGTCCCCAGGTCGTACAGCGAGAAGGCGAAGGAGCCGCCGAGGCCGTTGCAGTGGGCGTAGTCGACCTTGGCCTGGATCGACCGGGTGTCCTCACCGCTCCAGAACGTGGAGCCGTCGTAGAAGTACGTGGTCTTCGCCGTGTCGTCCCAGAAGGTCCGGGCCGGGTTGTCGACGAAGCCCGCGAGCTCCTTGTACATCTGGATGCCGGGGACGTTGCCGGACATCGCCGCGCCGGTGGCCGGGCCGGTGGCGGGCTGGAAGAGACCGTTCTTGCCGTTGTTCTGGACGCCGGTCCAGCCGCGGTAGTAGAACGGCACACCCACGTTGATCTTCTTGGCGGGGAAGCCGCCCGGGATGCCGTAGTCGGTGTCACCGGCGGTGTACGCCTTGATCGCGGCATCGACCGAGTACTTGCCGTTGCCCGGCGCGGCCGGGGTCATCGGGTCGTCCGGGCCGGAGTAGATCGGGGCCTGGTGGTTGGTCGGGCCCTTGGCGTCCCAGGCACCGTGCATGTCGTAGGTCATGATGTCCAGGAACGTGAGGTACTGACCGATCTTGTCGGTCTCCACGTTCCGGATCTTGTCCTGGCCGGCGCCGACCGCCGCCGCCGTGGCGTAGGTCTTGCCGTCGGTCTTGCCCTGGGCGTCCAGCTGCTCGCGCAGCTCCTTCAGCAGCAGGGTGAAGTTCTGCTTGTCGCTCGGGCTGGAGATGTTGCCGGTGTGGCCGCCGCCGCCCGGGTACTCCCAGTCGATGTCGATGCCGTCGAAGATGCCGGCCGCCGAGCCCGGGCCGCCGTAGCCGGCGTCCGTCGGCAGGTTGCCCTTGATGAACATGTCGATGCAGGACGAGACCAGCTTCTTGCGGGAGGCGTCCGTGGCGGCCGCCGCCGAGAAGTACTTGGAGTACGTCCAACCGCCCAGCGAGATCAGGACCTTGAGGTTGGGGTTCTTCGCCTTCAGCTTCTTCAGCTGGTTGAAGTTGCCCGCGATCGGCTGGCCCCAGGCGTCGCCGACGCCGTCGACCGAGATGTCCGGGCCGAAGCTCTTCTGGTAGTCGGCGAACGCGTCGCCCGCACCGTCACCCGCGTTGGGGTTGTTGTCGTCCTGGCTCGCGGCCTTGGTGGCCTCGAAACAGTTCAGGTTGGTGGGGTGGATGTTCGCGAACGAGTAGATCAGGTAGTCCAGCTTCCCGGCGACGCCGGTGTCCTGGATCGTCTTCGGGTAGTACGCGTTCGCGTAGATCGACCACTGGTCGAAGTAGGCGACCTTGATGCCACCGCTGGTGGCGGGCGCGCCGGTGGAGTTGGTGACGGCCGCGCTGGCCGAGGCACCACCGGTGAGGGCGAGGCCCGCGCCGAGCAGCAGGGAGGCGGTCGTGCCGACCGCGAGGGCGGCCAGGCTCTTCGGGCGCCGCCGGCGGCCGCCCTCCTGAGCCGGGGTCCCGGCCCTTTCGATACGTGAACGGAGCATGGGTGCGTGACTCCTGGTTGTGGGGGATCCGCCGCGCCTGGCGGGCTCGTACGGGGTGGGGCCGTACGACCAGGGCATGACAGAACGGGGGAAAGGGAATCGAGCGGGTACATGCCTGACGGACACCGGGATATGCCGAACCGGCGCCCGCGGCCACAGACCGCTGACGCCGGTTCAGGGGCTCCCTGCACCTGTGGATTAAAATGGACTAGACCAACTCGCCCGTCAAGGGGTGATGTTGAGGCTTGAGTCGCGCTTAAGGTTGGCCCCCGCCGGGCCGGCCCCGCTGACCTGCGGATCAGTACCGGACGGCGTTGGCCACCACGACCTTCACCGAGCCGGAGAGGTCGCGGTTGCTCCGGGCGGTGGCCTGGGCGGTCTGCCCGGCGGCCACGTCCGGAACGGTCACCGCCGTCGCGTCCAGGACATTGCCGGAGTCGTCGGTGAAGTTGACCTGAATCACGTACCGGTTGGACTGCTGCTCGTGGTTGGCGACGGAGAGCGTCGCCTCGGCCTTGCCGTCCGAGCCGATCGTCACCCCGCTCACCGTGACGTCCCCCTTGGCGTCCAGCCCGCCCTTGACGTTCGAGACCGCCGAGGAGGCCGCCGCCTGCGCCGAGGCGGCCACCGACGCCACCGCGGAGGAGGCCGCCGAGGAGAGCCCGCTCGCAGCCGACTCCACCGCCGAGGCGGCGGCGGAGGCGGCGGCCGAGAGGCCCGACTGGACCGCGCCGGCGGCCGAGGAGACGGCCTTGCTCGGCTCGCTGTCCGAGGAACAGCCGGCCAGCGCCGCCGTGCCCAGGGCGGCCGCGGCCAGGACACCGGCCACCGCCCGGCGGGGACGGCGCACCACCGCGGCGGTGACGTCCTGGGCGGTGGTGCGGGTCGGGTGGGTCGGGCCGGTCGGGCGGTTCGCCCGGGTCGGCGACTGGCGGTCCATGGGTCCTCGATTCTGTGCGTCGTCGTCCGCGCTGCTTCGTCTCCGCGCTGCGGCGGCTCTGCTCCGGCTCGGCGCCGGGCTGCCCGGCACACCTCACGCCCACCCTCCGAGGGCGCGACCGGGACCGCCAACAGGGGTGGGCATCCGGGTGACGGTCGCGGCGGGCCGCGACCGCGGGGTTCCGCGCACCGCCCCGGCGCGCGGAACTCCGGTGGGGCGGTTTCAGGACAGCCCCGAGCCCTCCTGCGTCTGCGCCTCCACGGCGGCCCGCTCCTCGCGCAGCCGCACCACGTGCCGGCGGCGGGCCACCACGCCGTACGCCGAGGCGGCGCTCGCGGCGAACGCCACCAGGCCCACCCAGGGCCGGTCGAAGGCGTGGCCGGTCAGGTGGTCGAGCGAGTACCGCCCCGGGCCCGCCAGGCCCAGCGCGAGCCCGGTCGCCCCCAGGAACGCCGGGTACTCGTAGCCGCCCGACATCACGAAGAAGCCGGACGGGGCGTGCACCGCGACCGCGCCCGCCATGGTGCCGGCCACCACCGCGCCGGCCGCCGGGGTGGCCAGCCCGGCCACCAGCAGCGCGCCGCCGCCGGCCTCGCCGAGGCCGGCCGCCAGGGCGCTCTGCCGGGCCGGGTGGAAGCCCATGTGCTCCATCGCCTGGGTGGTGCCCTCCAGGCCGCCGCCACCGAACCAGCCGAACAGCTTCTGGGTGCCGTGCGCGATCAGCACCCCGCCGACGGCGCCGCGCAGGGCCAGCAGGCCGAGATCCTTACGGTTCAGACACATGTCGAGTCCTCGTTCCAGCGGAGGTGATCCCCTCGTTCCAGCGGAGGTGATCCGGCTTCCATAGGAGCCGAAAGGGCGGGCCGGCTCGACCCGGGGCCGCCATCCGGGCGAACATCGGAGCACCGAGGAATGGAGGAACGATGGCCACCGACCCGCCCGCGCCGCCGCCCGCGTACCAGCTGGACGGCCACGCGATCACCGACCGCGTCGCGTTCTACACCGCCCTGGGCGCCGCCCTGAACGGCCCCGGCGGCTACTACGGCAGCAACCTCGACGCACTGGCCGACTGCCTGCACGGCGGCTTCGGGCCCGCTCCCCCGTTCACCCTGGTCTGGCGGGACGCCGGCACCGCCCGGCGGCACCTCACGGGCACCGTCGTCATCGGCGGGCGGCGGCTGAGCTACTTCGACGCGATCCTCGACACCCTGCGCACCGAGGGCGTGGCGGTCGAACTGCGCTGAGCGTCCCGATCATGCTTGGCCCATGTTCGTCTTCAACCTGAGCAGCGCGTTCATCGCCTTCTTCGCCGTCGTGGGCCCGCCGAAGGTCCTGCTGTCCTTCGCCCGGCTGGCCGCCACCCGCAGCACCCACGAACTGCGGCGGCTGGCGGCCTGGAGTTCCCTGATCACCGCCCTGATCGGCCTGGTGCTCGCCTACAGCGCGGACTTCGTGACCTCGCTGTTCCACATCAGCGACCAGTCGCTGCAACTGGCCGGCGGGACGATCTTCTTCGTCTACGCCGTCGCCCTGGTCCTCGGCATCCACCTCGGCGCCGGCACCGGCGAGGACGACGACCACCTGCCGAACCCGATGGTGGACGGCATCCGCGAACTGATGCTCCCGTACGTGGCCAGCCCGCTGGCGGTCACCGCGGTGCTGGTGGGCTCGCTCAGCAAGGACGACTGGGGCTGGCGGACCACCGTCGTCGGTGCCTACCTCGCCGTGGTGGCGATCAACTACATCTGCGTGGCGGCGCTCGCCCCGCTGATGCGGCGCACCCACCGGACGTCGCTGGAGGTGCTCTCCCGGCTGCTCGGCCTGCTGCTGGCGGCGGTCGGCGTGGAGCTGTTCCTGAACGGCCTGGCGGGGCTGGGCCTGCACCTGCCCGAGGCGCACTGAGGGCGGCGCGGCGCCGGCGCGGGCGTCAGGGCGCGACCACCGGCCGCCAGGGCACCGGGCTGGAGAGGATCATCGAGCTGGCCGGCTGCCCATAGCCGCCGAGGCGGTCGATCAGTGCCTCGAAGGCGGCCATCGCGGGGACCGCCACCAGCAGCACGCAGCAGGCCCCGCCGGTCACCCGGTGCAGTTGGAGGACCTCCGGCCACCGCGGCACCTCCGGGTCGCGAAGCACGCAGCGCGGGCCGTAGCACTGGAGCTGGACCAGCGCGGTGATCGGCAGCCCGGCCCGGGCGGGGTCGACGTGGGCGTGGTACCCGCTGATCACCCCCTCGGCCTCCAACCGGCGCACCCGTTCGGCGACGGCGGGTGCGGAGAGGCTCACCCGGCGGGAGAGTTCGTTGTACGAGAGCCGGGCATCGGCCTGCAGCTCGGCCAGCAGGCGGCGGTCGACGGCGTCCATGGCAGCTCCTGGAGAGGTTGATCGACTGGCTGGATCCCGCTCTTTTGCGATCGTAAAGGGAATCGGCGGGAAGACCTCTCGATCGGCAGGTCCGGCTGCGGTTGCCGTGCCCGGTGCCCATTCAAGTGGGGGCAGTGACCGCCGCACAATGGGGCCCCGGCCACTACGGACCAGCAGGCGGCCGCGTCACCGGTAGGGCGGCATCCGCCGGCCGGGTCATCAGGAGGGATCGGGATGGGGCACGACACGGTGGAGACACCCAACCTGTCGTTCGGTCGGGGCGGTGAGCCGGGTCGGGGCACCCCCTACGCCCGGTACGCGCGCCTGGAGGAGCTGCACAGCCTGCAGCAGCCGCGCAGCAAGGTCCCGGCCGAGCTGTCGTTCATCGTCACCACCCAGGTGATGGAGCTGCTCTTCGGCCTGCTCCGGCACGAGTGGACGCTGGCCCAGCAGGCCATGCGCGAGGACGACCTGCCGGCCGCGCTGGCCGCGCTGCGGCGCGGCACCCATGTGCAGGACGTCCTGGTGGAGTCCTGGGACCTGCTGGCGACCATGACCCCGCAGGAGTTCAACGCCTTCCGCTCGGTGTTCGGCGAGGCCTCTGGGTTCCAGTCATCGGCCTTCCTGCACCTGGAGTTCCTGCTGGGCAACAAGAACGCCGGCCTGCTGCGGATGTACGACGAGATACCCGAGACGCGGGCCGAGCTGAGCGAGGCGCTGCGCGCCCCCGGTCTGTACGACGACGCCCTGGCGCTGCTCGCCCGGCGCGGACTGGCGGTGCCGCACGAGCCCTCCGAGCAGCGGCACCGGGCCGATCCGGCCGTGGAGGCCGCCTGGCGGCAGGTCTACGCCGACCCCGCGCACGCGGCGCTGCAGCCGCTCGCCGAAGCGCTGCTGGACGTCGCCGAGCGGGTCACCCGCTGGCGCCAGCGGCACCTGGCCGCGGTGAAGCGCGCGATGGGCGCCAAGCCCGGCTCGGGCGGCTCCAGCGGCCTCACCTGGCTGCGCAAGGCCGCCGAGCAGGACGTGTTCCCCGAGCTGTGGACCGTACGGGACGAGCTGTGAGCGAGAGAGTGGGCAGGACGTTGGGCATCATGACGCGCGAGGAGTGCGCGGCGCTGGACGCCGTCGACCCGCTGGCGGCGTTCCGCAAGGAGTTCGCCCTGCCCGAGGGCGTCGTCTACCTGGACGGGAACTCGCTCGGAGCGCTGCCGGCCCGCACCCCGGAGCGGGTGCGGCAGGTCGTCGAGGAGGAGTGGGGCCGCGAGCTGATCCGCAGCTGGAACGAGGCCGGTTGGTTCGAGCAGCCCTACCGGCTCGGCCGACGGATCGCGCCGCTGATCGGGGCCGGCCCCGAGGAGGTCGTGGTCTGCGACACCACCTCGGTCAACCTGTTCAAGGTGCTGACGGCCGCGCTGCGGCTGCGCCCCGGCCGGCACACGGTGCTCGGCGACGGCGCGGCCTTCCCCACCGACCTCTACATCGCCGAGGGCGTGACCGGGCTGTTCGAGGGCGCGCGCAGCGTGCTGACCACCCCCGGGGAGCTCGACCGGCACCTGGACGCGGACGTCGCCGTCGTCGTCCTCTCGCATGTGGACTACCGCACCGGCGAGCTGCTGGACATGCCCGGGATCACCGCCCGGGTGCAGGCCGCGGGCGCCCTGATGATCTGGGACGTCTGCCACTCGGTGGGCGCCCTGCCGATCGAACTCGACGCGAGCAACGCTGACTTCGCGGTCGGCTGCACCTACAAGTACCTGAACGCCGGCCCCGGCGCGCCGGCCTTCCTGTACGTGGCCCGGCGCCACCTCGCGGCCGGCCCGCGGCAGCCGCTGAGCGGCTGGTTCGGCCACGCCCGCCCGTTCGCCTTCGAGCCCGGGTACGACCCGAGGGAGGGCATCGGGCGCTTCCTGACCAGCTCGCCCTCGCTGCTCGGCCAGGCCGCGCTGGGCACCAGCCTGGACATCTGGGAGCGCGCCGACCTGGACGCGGTACGGACGAAGAGCCTGGCCCTGACCGACCTCTTCATCGCGCTGGTGGAGGGGCTGGAGGGGATCGAGGTGGCCACCCCGCGCGAGCACGCCCGGCGCGGCAGCCAGGTCGCCCTGCGGCACGCCGACGGCTACCCGGTGGTGCAGGCGCTGATCGAGCGCGGGGTGATCGGGGACTTCCGCGCACCGGACCTCATGCGCTTCGGCTTCACCCCGCTGTACCTGTCGTACGTGGACGTCTGGGACGCCGCGCGGCAACTGGCCGAGGTGCTGGAGACCGGCGAGTGGCGGGCGGAGCGGTTCGGCCGGCGCGGCGAGGTGACCTGACCGGACCGGAGCGGGGCCGGCTCCGGTGCGGGGCCGGCTCCGGTGCGGGGCCGGCTCCGGTGCGGGGCCGGCTCCGGTGCAGGGCCGGCTCAGGAGCCGGGTCCGCGGTTCGGCCTCGGCTCGGCTGCGGTTCGGCGCCAACCAGGGCGGGCAGCACCTTCTATGACGGGACGTCAGGTCGTAGGAGGAGCAGATGAACTTCGAGCTCGGTCCACTGAAGCCCGAACCCGGCCAACTGATCGTCGGCCTGATCTGCTTCCTCCTGGTGGTCCGGGTGCTGGGCCGCCGGGTGCTCCCGCGGATCGAGCGGCTCCAGGCCGATCGCCGGGACGCCACCGAGGGCGGCGTGGAGCGGGCCGAGGCGCTCCACGCCGAGGCGGATCGCGTCTACGAGGCCTACCGGAACGAACTGGCCCACGCGCGGCACGAGGCGGCGCGGATCCGGCAGGAGGCCGCCGAACGGGGCGCGGCCGCCATCGCGGCGGCCCGCGAGGACGGGGTCCGGGAGCGCGACCGGCTGGTCGCCGAGGCCCACGCCCGGATCACCGTCGACCAGGCACTCGCGGCCGTCACCCTCCGGCAGGACGTCGGCGAACTGGCGGTCGACCTGGCCGGCCGGATCGTCGGCGAGTCGCTGGCGGCCGTCGCCGCCGAGCGCGACACGGTGGAGCGCTTCTTCGACGAGCACTGAGCTTGGCGTTTATCCACGCACGTCACTCGACCTGCTGATCTGCGGTTCTTCCCGGGACAGCAGAGGCGGCCGTTCTCCACGCTTCGAGGTGTTGAGTCACGAAGCACAAGAGAACGGCCGCTGTGTATGAGTCTGCCTGCCGATGTGCCCGCTGGTGATGCATTGGGCGTCCTGTCCCGCTTTCGGGTCGAGTTCTACGAATGCCTTTACGCCCGCGCGGATGTGCTCTTCGAGCTCACGG
>NZ_JBEXYD010000074.1:0-34434 GCF_040630735.1 Kitasatospora sp. NPDC005748 | reverse complement strand
GCTTCCTGGGCCCCTGCGGCTTCCGGTCCCCACGAATCTCGAAGTCCATCGCAACCCCTCAGCTGGGGTGTTGCAACGACCCTTAAAACCCAAGCACGGTCTCCGGGGGCCTGCCCGTCTCGGTCAGGACCGGGCGCGCGGCGGCGCCGTCGACCCCCGGACCACCAGTTCCGGCTCGAACAGCAGCTCGTCGTGGGTGATCCGGGCTCCGCCGATCTCCCCCACCAGGAGGTCCACCGCGGCCCGGCCCATCGCCTCGATCGGCTGCCGGACGGTGGTCAGCGGCGGATCGGTGCAGGTCATGAAGGACGAGTCGTCGTAGCCGATCACCGACACGTCGTCCGGCACCGAGAGACCGGCCCGGCGGGCCGCCCTGATCGCGCCGAGCGCCAGCGGGTCGCTGGCGCAGATGATCCCGGTGACGCCCTCGCGGAGCAGCCGGGTGGTGGCGGCCTGGCCGCCCTCCAGGGTGAACAGCGCCCGCTCGACCCGGCTCTCCGGGAGGTCGAGGCCGGCCTTCGCCGCCGCGGCCCGCGCGGCGGCCAGCTTGCGCCGGGACGGCACGTGGTCGGCCGGGCCGAGCACCAGCCCGATCCTGCGGTGGCCGAGCTGGCGCAGGTGCCCGACGGACTGCTCGACGGCGACCGCGTCGTCGCAGGACACCCGGGCGAAGTCGAGGCCCTCGATGGCCGCGTTCAGCAACACCGTCGGCAGGCTGCGCTCGGCCAGCCGGTCGTAGTGGTCGTGGGCGGCGTCGGCCTGGGCGTAGAGGCCGCCGAAGAAGACCACGCCGGAGACCTGCTGGGAGAGCAACAGGTCGACGTAGTCCGCCTCGGACACCCCGCCGGCGGTCTGGGTGCAGAGGACCGGGGTGAACCCCTGGCCGGCCAGCGCGCCGCCGACCGCCTCGGCGAAGGCCGGGAAGATCGGGTTCTGCAGCTCCGGCATGACCAGGCCCACCAGCCGGGCGCGTTCGCCGCGCAGCTGGGTGGGGCGCTCGTAGCCGAGCACGTCCAGGGCGGTCAGCACGGCGGCCCTGGTCGCCTCCGAGACGCCGGGCTTGTCGTTCAGCACCCGGCTGACGGTGGCCTCGCTGACCCCGACCTTCTGCGCCACCTGGGCAAGTCGTCGTGTCATGGGGGGAGTGTACGTCGTTCCTCGCAAGATTTTGCGTCTTCTTGCGCTCTCTTGAACCGCCTTGCGCTCGCTCCAACCGCCCCGGAACGCGCCCGCCGGCGAGCGGCGGACCGCCCGAGGTGCCGCCGGGACGGGGTCCGTCCCGGCGGCACCGGTGTTGGAGTGCTTCAGGGCTACGGGTTGACGGTGATGGTGAAGGTGGAGGTGGTGTTCCTGATGTCCTGGTCGTTGCCGGCCAGGCGCAGGTGGTTGAAGACCACCGAGCCGACCGCCGGGCCCTGCCCGGGCTCGGCCGACTCGTTCGCCCAGATCCCGAAGCCGGACCTGGCGTCGAAGGCGTCACCGCTGCGGCGCGCCCCGGTGATCGAGACGTTGCTGAAGACGGTGTCCTTGACCGGGAACTGCGGCTGCCCGCCGGAGTAGTTGGTCTGGAACATGATGCCGTGGTACGTCGGGTCGACGATGTCCACATCGCTCACCCGGATGCCCTGGAACACCTTGGAGGCCGAGAACACCCAGATCGCGGGGAAGGTCTGGGAGCCCCAGAAGTGGCCCCCGGCCCGGACGACCGAGATGTTCTGCAGGGCCGTCGGTTCGGTGCCGAAGCCGTTCATCGGGTACCCGAAGTCCAGCGAGCTGATGGTGACGCCCGAGTAGACCAGGGTGTCGGCGATGTAGATGTTGCGGAACGTGTTGGCGTAGCCGCCGTACACGGCGACCCCGGCCGCCCGCCAGGTGAGGATCGAGGTCAGGTTCTCGAAGACGTTGTCCTTCTCGTCCGCGCCGCCCGCGTCGATCGCGGAGAACAGCGCGAAGGAGTCGTCCCCGGTGGCCCGGGCCTCGTTGTTGGTGATCAGGTTGTCGGTGGAGCCGTTGGTCATGTTGACGCCGTCCGCGAAGGTGTCGCGGATCCGGCTGTTGCTGATGGTCATGGAGTCGGTGTTGGCCCCCCAGTAGAGGCAGACCATGTGCTCGGCCCAGATGTCGTCGATCACCATGTGGGCGACGTTGGCGAAGTCGAAGACCTTGCCGGGGCCGTCGATCCGGGAGGTGTAGTTGCCGAAGTAGGCGAACCCGGCGAAGGTCGAGCCGTTGGCCGTCGCCTCCGCGCGGAAGCCGACGTCGGTGTTGCTCTGGGTGGCGGGCGCCCGGAACCGGGTGAACCAGGGGCCCGCGCCGATCACCTTGACGGGCTTGCCGTAGACCTGGAACTTGCTCGCCGTCTGGTAGTCGCCCGCCGGCAGGTAGACGCCGACCAGGGTGCCGGTGGTGTCCATCCGCACCTTGTCCAGGGCGTTCTGCACGTCCTGGTGGGTGAAGCCGGCCGGGACGGCGTAGTGCGCCGGGTCCGGGTTCGGCGTCGCGGTGGCCTGCTCCAGGCTGACGAAGTCGATCGCGTAGCGGGAGGTGTCGCCGCCGTCCTTCTGCAGCCTGATCCGGCTGCCGGCCGGCACGGTGGTGCCGAGCAGCACGTTCGCCTCGTCGTAGACGTGCCGCGGGGCGCCCGCGCCGGGCGAGTTGCCCGGCGCGGTCTCGGCGCCGTACAGCCAGGAGTACTTGGAGGTCAGGTCGATCTTCTTGAGGAAGGTGCCGTCGACGTAGACGCTGAGCGTGGCGTCGGTGCCGTCGCCGCCGGCGGCGTCCGGGATGGAGAACCGGGTGACGAGCGTGTTGGTCGGCGCCCGGGTGGTGAACTCGACCGAGGCGCCGGTGGAGTCGAGCGTCACCGCGCGCCGGCCGCTGGCCTCGCCGGCGAGGTCCCCGACGACCCGGTTCGGCCCGACCAGGCCCGCGCCGCCGGCCAGCACGCCGTCCTCGGCCTCGTAGGTGTCGTAGGGCATGTTCGCGCCCCGGCCGACGTGGAGCGGCTGGGTGGAGGTGTTGTCGGTCTGCTTGGCCGGCGGCTCGTTGGCGTCCGCCGCGATCACCGTCTTCACGGTGTACCGGCCGTTCGCCGCCGTCCAGGTGCCGAGCGTCACCGGCGCGGTGGTCGCGCCGGGGGCGATCGTGCCGGTGTAGGCGCCGGACAGCGTCCTCACCACGGTGCCGGCGGCGTCGGCGACCGTCAGGGTGATGGCGTGGGCGCCGCCGGCCGAGGCCGTGGTGCCCTGGTTCTTCACCGCCACCGAGAAGGTGACGGTGTTCCCGGCGGCCGGGTCGGCCGGGGACCAGACGGTCGGGGCGGCGAGCAGGTCGGAGCCGGGGGCCCGGGTGACCACCAGGGGGGCCGGCGCGGTGGCAGTGTTGTTGGTCTCGTCCCGCTCGATCACCGCGTTGGCCTCGTCGACCTTGGCGGAGAGCTGGTAGCTGCCGGCCGCGCGCACGCCGGCGTCCAGCGTGACGGTGCCGGCGGCGCCGACGGCCAGCGGGCCGATCTGGGCGGTGCCGGCCTTGGCCGAGCCCAGGTAGAAGCCGACGGCGGTCGCGGCCGAGGGCAGGGTGCCGAGGTTGCGGACCGTCGCGGAGAGCGTGACCGGGTCGGTCTCGACCGGCGCGGCCGGGGTGGCGGAGACGTCGGTGACGGTGAGGTCCGGGTTGGCCGCCGGGGTGCCGATCACCTGGAACTCGGCCACCTGGCCGCCGGTGGACCCGGTGTTGGCGGTGATCCGCAGCTGGACGTCGGCCGCGGTGGCGCCGACCGGGACGGTCACGGCGTTCCCGGCGGACTGGACGAAGTCGTAGCCGCGGGCCGGTACCAGGGTGGTGAAGCCGGTACCGGACTGGTCCCGGCCGAGCACCTCGATCGTCTGGCTCCGGCTGGACCAGGCCGCGGCCGGGTCCAGCTTGACCACGACGGAGTCCACCGCCGCGTTGGAGCCCAGCGCCACCGTCAGGGTGTCGGGGTAGCTGTTGGCGTTGCCCTCCCAGTAGGTGGCGGTGTCGTTGTCGTTGGCGTTCGCCGCGACGAAGGTGTTGATCACCGAGGAGGCGCTGATCGGCTTGCCGGCCGCCAGGTTGGTCCCGCTCCCGCCGCTGCCGGCCCGCACCACGGTGTTGCTGCTCGCGGACTGGTTGCCGGCGGCGTCCCGGGCCTTCACGTAGTAGGAGACGGTGGCGCTGTCCGGCTGGCCGTCGGTGTAGCTCAGCACGGCGGCGGCCACGCTCGCCCGGAGCGCGCCGTTCGCGTAGAGGTCGTAGCCGGTGACCCCGGTGTCGTCGGTCGAGGCCGACCAGGTCAGACGGATCCGGCCCGCCGCGGGCTGGTCGTAGCCGAGGGCGCCGGGCGCGGACGGCGCCTGGGTGTCGCCGCTCTGACCGGTCCTGGTCACCGTGTTGCTGCTCGGCGACTGGTTGCCGGCGGCGTCCCGGGCCCTCACGTAGTAGGAGACGGTGGCGCTGTCCGGGCGGCTGTCGGTGTAGCCCAGCACGGTGCCCGGCACGCTGGTCAGCAGCGCGCCGTTCGCGTAGAGGTCGTAGCCGGTGACCCCGGTGTCGTCGGTCGAGGCCGACCAGGTCAGGTGGATCCGGCCGGGCGCGGGCCGGTCGTAGGCGAGGCCGCTCGGGGCGGTGGGCGCCCGGGTGTCGCCGGTGGCCGGGCCGTACACCTCCAGTTCGGCCAGTTGGGCGGCGGCCCAGCCGGTGTTGGCGGTCACTTCGACCCGCACGAACCGGGTGGTGGTGGCCCCCAGGTCGAGGACGACGGCGTTCCCGGTGGCCGGGTCGAAGACCCGGGCGGCCGAGGCGGCCAGGTCGGTGAAGGCGCTGCCGTCGGTGCTGCCGCGCACGGCGAGCGTCTGCGTCCGGCGCTCCCAGCCGGCCGGCAGCCGCAGCACCACGCGGTTGACCGCCACGGCGGCGCCGAGGTCGACCTGGACCCACTGCGGCAGCGCGCCGTTGGCGCTCTCCCAGTAGCTGGCCGCGTTGCCGTCACCGGCGTTCGCCGGGGCGTAGGCCTGGCTCTGGCTTCCGGCGCTGAACGGCCGCCCGAGCGCCAGGTTCGCCCCGGCGGCGCCGGCCGCGCGCACCTCCAGCTCGGCGATCTGGGCGGCCGGCCAGCCGGTGTTGGCGGAGACCGCCAGCCGCAGGTAGCGGGTGCTCGCCGCCGGGAAGGCGATCCGCACGGTGTTGCCGGTACCGGGCGCGAAGGCGTAGCCGGCCGAGCCCACCAGGGTGGTGAAGCCGGTGCCGTCGGCGCTGCCCTGGACGGCGAGCGTCTCGGTGCGGCTCTCCCAGGACGCGGGGAGCTTCAGCACCACCTCGTCGACCGCGGCGGCGGCGCCGAGGTCGACCTGGACCCACTGCGGCAGCGCGCCGTTGGCGCTCTCCCAGTAGGTGGCGGCGTCGCCGTCGTTGACGGCGGTGACCGGCCGGCCGGCGATGCTGCTGCTCGCGGCGGCGGGCCGGCCCGCCGCCAGGTCGGGGCCGCCGGCCGCGGCGGCGGTGGTGGCCGGCAGCAGCGGGCCGGCCAGCGCCAGCAGGCCGGTGGCGAGCGTGCCCGCCAGCCAGCGGAAGATCGGTGCTCGGGTTCTCACGGGGTCCTCTGTCTCGTCTCGTCCGAACGCGTGGATGGGGGTGGGGGGTGGGGCCCTGTCCGGCCGTCAGGACCGGGTGCGTGCGGGGGTGAGCGGGCCATCCGTGGCTCCGGGGGGGCAGCGGCGGGCCGGGGCGGCGCCCGGTCCGGGGGCGGACCGGGCGGGGGTGTCCGCCCCGGGCGGTCAGGCGACGCGCAGCCAGACCGCGGTGTCGGGCGGGAGCAGCCCGCCCGCGGTGAGCGGGCCGCTGGCGAGCAGGACCGCGCGGTGCGCGGGCAGCGGATGCGGCGCGGCGCCGAGGTTCACCACGCACTGGAAGCCGGCGCCGCGGTGGAACGCCAGCACCTCGCCGGGAGCGGCGGTCCAGCCGAAGACCTCGCCGCGCAGCGCGTCCTCGGCGCGGCGCAGTCGCAGCGCGGCGCGGTAGAGCGCGAGCATCGAACCAGGGTCGGCCGACTGGGCCTCGACGGTAAGCGGGGCCCAGTCGGCCGGCTGCGGGAGCCAGGGCTCGGCCGGAGCCTGGCTGAACCCGTACGGGGGTCGGTCGCCCGACCAGGGGAGCGGTACCCGGCAGCCGTCGCGGCCCGGGTCGGCACCGCCGGAGCGCAGGTGCATCGGGTCCTGGAGGCGGTCCGGCGGCAGGTCCTCGACCTCGGGCAGGCCGAGTTCCTCGCCCTGGTAGAGGTAGACCGCGCCGGGCAGGGCCAGCGAGAGCAGCGCCGCCGCCCGGGCCCGGCGCCGGCCAAGCTCCGGGTCGGTCGGGGTGCCCCAGGCCTTGGCGGCGAAGTCGAACCGGGTGTCCCGGCGGCCGTAGCGGGTGACCGTGCGGGTGACGTCGTGGTTGGCGAGCACCCAGGTGGCCGGGGCGCCGACCGGGGCGTGCAGCCCCAGCGTGGTGTCGATCGACTCCCGCAGCGCGGCCGCCTCCCAGGGGCGGGCCAGGAAGTCGAAGTTGAAGGCGGTGTGCAGCTCGTCCGGGCGCAGGTACCGGGCGAAGCGCTCGGCGTTCGGCAGCCAGACCTCGCCGACCAGGATCCGGGTGTCCGGGTAGCTGTCGGCGATGGCCCGCCAGGAGCGGTAGACGCCGTGCAACTCCTCGCGGTCGGTGAACGGGTGCGGGTCCCGGCCCTTGACGAAGTCGGGCAGCGCCGGGTCCTTGGCCAGCAGCGCGGCGGAGTCGATCCGGACGCCGGCCGCGCCCCGGTCGAACCAGAAGCGCAGGATCTCCTCGTGCTCGGTGCGCACCCGGGGGTGGGCCCAGTTGAGGTCGGGCTGCTGGGCGGCGAACAGGTGGAGGTACCACGCGCCGTCCGCCGTCCTGGTCCACGGGCGGCCGCCGAACTCGGAGACCCAGTCGTTGGGCGGGAGTTCGCCGTCCGGGCCGCGCCCGGCGCGGAAGTGGAACAGTTCGCGCTCCGGACTGCCGGGGCCCGCCGCGAGCGCGGCCCGGAACCACGGGTGCTGGTCCGAGACGTGGTTCGGCACGATGTCCACGATGGTGCGGATGCCGTGGCCGAGCGCCTCCGCGATGAGCTGCTCGGCGTCCGCGAGGGTGCCGAACAGCGGGTCCACGCCCCGGTAGTCGGCGACGTCGTAGCCGCCGTCGGCCATCGGGGACGGGTACCAGGGGTTGAACCAGACGGCGTCGACGCCGAGGTCGGCCAGGTAGGGCAGCCTGCTGCGGACACCGGCGAGGTCCCCCGTGCCGTCGCCGTCGGCGTCGGCGAAGCTGCGCGGGTACACCTGGTAGATCACCGCGTCGCGCCACCAGTGCGGGGTCTCGAACGGGAGCCGGGATTGCTGTCCCACGGTGGGTCCTTTCGGATCGGCGCCCGGGCCGGTCAGCCTTTGAGTCCACCCGAGGTGAGCCCGGACATGATGTTGCGTTGGAAGATCAGGAAGAAGACGACGGTCGGCGCCGAGGCGATGGCCAGGGCCGCGATGACGACGTTCTGCGGCACGCCCGTGGAGAGCGACTTGATGCCGATGTTGAGGGTCTGCCGGGCCGGGTCGGGCTGGACGAGCATCGGCCAGAGGAAGTCCTTCCAGACGTTCACCACGGCGAAGATCGAGACCACGCCGAGGATCGGCCGGGACATCGGCAGCACGATGGAGCGCAGGGCGCGCAGCGGGGTGGCCCCGTCGATCGCGGCGGCCGCCATGAGGTCCTCCGGGATGGAGTCGAAGAACCGTTTCAGCAGGAAGATGTTGAAGGCGTTGGCCACCGTCGGCAGCCAGATCGCCCAGGGCGTGTTGATCAGGTTGACGTGCAGCAGCGGCAGGTCCAGGACGGTCAGGTACTGCGGGACGACCAGCACCGCGGCCGGGATCATCAGGGTGGCCAGCATCATGCCGAGGATCAGATTGCCCAGGACGGGCCGCAGCTTGGACAGCGCGTAGGCCGCCGCCACGTCGAGGACCAGCTGGAAGGCGAGCGCGCCGAAGGCGTAGTACAGCGTGTTGAAGAGCAGCCGGCCGAGGCCGAGCCGGCTCCACGCGGTCGCGTAGGTGTCCGGGTGGAGCTCGGCGGGGAAGAGCGTGGGCGGGTTGCGGACCACCTCGGCGGTGGACTTCAGGCCGCCGGTCACCAGCCAGTACAGCGGGCCGAGGAAGACCAGGGTGAAGACCACGACGGTCGCCACCAGGGTCAGCCGGTAGAGCAGTCGGCCGCGTGGGCGGTCGAGTTGGGTCTGCGAGATCAGCGTCCGGGTCTGCGGCTGCACCGGGGCTCCCATGGGTCTGGTCGGGTGTGGTCCGGGACTGGACGGCCCCGGGTCGGTCTGCCCCGGGTCAGTCGGCCCCGGGTCAGTCGGCCTCGCGCGACAGCCGCGCGTACAGGGCGGAGAATCCGGCCAGCACCAGCAGCATGATCAGGCCGAGCGCCGAGGCGGCGCCGTAGTTGTTGAAGTTGAAGGCGTACTGGTAGACGAGGTGGACCACGGTGGTGGTGGAGCCCTGCGGCCCGTTGCCACCGGTCAGCAGGTAGGGCTCGACGAACACCTGCATGGTGGCGACGATCTGGAGCAGCAGCAGGAGCGAGAGCACCAGCCTGGTCTGCGGGACGGTCACGTGCCAGATCCGGCGCCACAGGCCGGCCCCGTCCAGTTCGGCCGCCTCGTAGAGCTCCCCCGGGATGCCCTGGAGGGCCGCCAGGTAGATCAGGGTGGCGCCGCCCATGTTCATCCAGGTGGAGGCGATGACCACCGAGAGCAGCGCGGTGTCGGGCGAGTCGAGCCAGGCCGAGGTCGGCAGGTGGAGCGCCCGCAGCACGCTGTTGAACAACCCGTGGTCCGGGTCGTAGAAGTACTTGAAGAGCAGCACGGAGGCCACCGGCGGCATCATCACCGGCAGGTAGACCAGCACCCGCAGGTAGGCCTTGGCGTGCCGCAGCTCGTTCAGCAGCACGGCGACCAGGAACGGCACCGCGAAGCCGAACACCAGCGCCAGCAGGGTGAACACCAGGGTGTTGCGCCAGGCCTGCCAGAACGCCGGGTCCTGGAGCAGCTGGTCGACGTTGTCCAGGCCGACCCAGCTGGTCCGGCCCCGCCTGGTCCGCTGGAAGCTCATGACCACTTCACGGACCATCGGGTACCAGGTGAAGAAGCCGAAACAGAGCAGTGCGCCGAGCAGGAAGCCGTGCGCGGTGAGGTTGCGCCGCAGCCCCCGCCCCAGCCGGCCGCGCCGCCGGGGCTCACTGGTGGGCCGGGCCGCCTTCCCGGCGACACTGATCGCTGCCATCCCTCGTTCTCCGCTTCGTCGCTGTCCGTCGCTGTTCACCGGTGGCCGTCGGTGGCCGGGGGCGCGGGGCCGGGCCCGCCCGTTCGCTACTGGAGGCTGGCCAGTACCTGGTTGACCTGGGTCTCGGCGTCGTTCAGCAGCTTGGCGACGTCGGCGCCCTTGTCGGTCAGCACGGCCGACATCGCGTTGTCGAGCACCTTGTAGATCTGCTGCGCGTGGGCCGGCTCGGTGCGGCCCGGCACGGACGCGGCGAGGTAGGGCGCGTAGTTCTGGACCGGAACGGTGGCGCTGGCCGCCTTCGCCCGGTTGTCCTGCTCCAGCGAGGCGCCGGTGAGGAAGAAGGGCTGCGGGAGGCCGACCGGCAGGCCGTCCGCCTTGGTCCGGGCGTAGTCGAACTGGCCCTTGCCCTGGGTGAGGAACTTGAAGTTCACCCAGGCGACGGCCGCCCTGATCTGGTCCGGGCTGG
Source organism: Kitasatospora sp. NPDC005748 (assembly GCF_040630735.1). Taxonomy (NCBI): domain Bacteria; kingdom Bacillati; phylum Actinomycetota; class Actinomycetes; order Kitasatosporales; family Streptomycetaceae; genus Kitasatospora; species Kitasatospora sp. NPDC005748. Next base: position 24,621 of record NZ_JBEXYD010000074.1, on the reverse strand, counting down.
AGCCCTTCTTGACCATGTAGTCGTTGCCGCCGAGCAGCGCGGCCTTGCCGCCGGGCATCGGCCCCATGCCGTAGTCGGCGTAGTCCCCGTTCAGGGTCTGCACCATGTAGGTGATGTCGTCCGGGGCGCCGATGTACATCCCGAGCCGGTCGGTGGACATCCGGGTCATCAGGTCGGGCCACTTGAGGCTCTGCGCGGAGCCCATCGAGTCGTCGGTCCAGCGCATGTCGTACAGGGTCTGCAGGACCTGCCGGCCCTCGGCGGTGTTGAACGCGGCCTTCCGGCCGTCCTCGCCGACCATCCGGCCGCCCAGCCCGTACAGCTCGGCGGTGAAGTGCCAGCCGCCCTGGTTGGTCGCGCTGTAGTCGCCGTAGCCGTTGACCCCGTTGCCGAGCGCGGCGATCCGCTTCGCGGCCTCGCGGATCTCCGGCCAGGTCGTGGGGGGCTTGTCCGGGTCGAGCCCGGCCTGCTTGAACAGCTTGCGGTTGTAGAGCAGGCCCAGCTTGTAGTTCGAGGTGGGCAGGCCGTAGAGCTTGTCGCCGTCCTTGAGCGTGGCGAGCACCGAGGGGTCGATGTCCTTCAGCGCCGGCACGGTCGTCTCGTCGACGTAGCCGGAGATGTCCTCGGCCGCGCCCTCGTCCAGCACCTGGTCGAGGTCGGTGAAGTAGGTGTAGAAGACATCGGTCTGGGTCCGGCCCTTGAGCTGGGCGGTGAACGGCGCGGGCTCCTCGCAGGGCGAGGCGTCCTTGCTGGTGATCGTGACGTTCGGGTAGCGCTGGTGGAACGCCTCGACGTCCTCGGTCCACTGCTTGCGCTCGGCGGCCTTGGTGACCGGCGGCTGGCAGTCGACGCTGATGCTGACCTTCGCGTTCGGGTCCAGGGTCGAGCCGGCGCCGCCCGACGGCGCCGCGCCGGTTGCCCCGTGGTCGTCCGAACTGCCGCACGCGGCAAGGGAGAAGGCCAGTCCTGCGGCCACGGCGACGGCGGCGGTTCTCCGGCGGAGCCCGGTTCTGTTCATGGCGGACGGCCCTTCTGCAGGCATGGGTGGTGGGGGCGCCGCGGTGCTGGTCCGGCGGCTCCGCCACTTAACCACCGCGCAACAGAGGGCCACAAGATGTCGACAGGACTTTGCAAGAAATCGACTTCATAACGTCAGATCAACACCAGGGACGCCGAACGGCGAACGCCCCCGGTCGGAACCGGGGGCGTTCGGCAGGTCGGACGGCGGGTCGGTGCGGGGCTGGTGGGCGGGTCGGGCGGCGGGTCGACGGCCCGCCGCTACAGGCGGACGGCGCCGACGTACGGCATCACGTCGATCGGCAGCACCTCGACGTTCTTGCCGGTGCGCGGCGCGTGGATCATCTTGCCCTCGCCGATGTAGAGGCCGACGTGGTGCAGGTCCGGGTAGAAGAAGACGAGGTCACCGGGCTGGAGGTCGCCGCGGGCGACCCGCAGGCCGGTCTTCCACTGGTCCTGGGAGATCCGGGGCAGCTTGACGTCGGCGGCCCGCCAGGCCGCGCCGGTCAGACCGGAGCAGTCGAAGCCGGCGGGTCCGGTGGCGCCCCAGACGTAGGGCTTGCCGAGCTGGGCGTAGGCGAACCGGACGGCCGCCGCGGCCCGGCCGGTGGCCGGCCCGTCGTGCCCCCGGCCCGGCCGCGCCACTGTCCACACCCTGAGAAACTCCCCGACCGGTTTCCCCCGCAGTTGGACGCCGCCGACCCCTCTGAAGTGCGAGGAAGCGGAAAGCGAGGGCAAGGTCACACCCTCGGCCTCTGCTGCGCCGACGCAAACGAGCGCTAACCTGCGGGGCATGACGGTCCCGCCCGAAGGGCTTCCCCTGGCCGCCGAATTCCCGGCCGCACACCGCGAGCAGTGGCAGCACCTCGTCGAGAGCGTGCTGCGAAAGTCGGGTGCGCAGCCCGCGGACGGCGCAGCGGCCGAGCAGGCGCTCACCACCGCACTCCAGGACGGGCTGCGCGCCCGCCCGCTGTACACCGCCGAGGACTCCCCGGCCGAGCCCGGCTACCCCGGCTTCCCGCCGTTCGTCCGCGGCGGCCGGCCGCAGGGCAGCACGGTCTCCGGCTGGGACGTCCGCCAGCGGCACACCGATCCGGACCCGCGCCGGGCCAACGAGGCCGTGCTGGCCGATCTGGAGAACGGCGGCAGCTCGCTCTGGCTGGAGCTGGGCGGCGACGCCCTGCCGGTCGCGGCCCTGCCCGACGTGCTGACCGGCGTCTACCTCGACCTGGCCGGCATCGTGCTCGACGCCGGCCCGGAGTTCGCCGAAGCCGCCGAGCAGTTGTTCAAGCTCTACGAGGAGCGCGAGGTGTCCGCCGGCGCCGCCGCGGGCAACCTCGGCGCCGACCCGCTGGGCCTCCAGGCCCGCACCGGCCAGGCCGGGCGCACCGAGGCGCTGCTCACCGGGGCCACCGCCCTCGCGGCCCGCTGCGCCGCGGGCTTCCCGGGCCTGCGCGCCCTCGTCGTCGACGCCCTCCCCTACCACGAGGCCGGCGCCTCCCCCGCGCAGGAGCTCGGCTGCTCCCTCGCCACCGGCGTCGCCTACCTGCGGGCCCTCACCGCCGCCGGGCTGCCGGTCGACGCCGCGCTCGGCCAGCTGGAGTTCCGCTACGCGGCCGACGCCGACCAGTTCCTGACGATCGCCAAGTTCCGGGCCGCGCGCCGGCTCTGGGCCCGGGTGGCCGAGGTGTCGGGGGCCGCGCCGGAGGCCTCGGCGCAGCGCCAGCACGCCGTCACCTCCGCCGTGATGATGACCGAGCGCGACCCGTGGGTGAACATGCTGCGCACCACGGTGGCCTGCCTGGCCGCCGGGGTCGGCGGCGCGGACGCGGTGAGCGTCCAGCCGTTCGACAGCGCGGTCGGCCTGTCCGACGCCTTCGCCCGCCGGATCGCCCGCAACACCCAGGCGATCCTGCTGGAGGAGTCGCACCTGGCCCGGGTCGTCGACCCGGCCGGCGGCTCCTGGTACGTGGAGCGGCTGACCGACGAGCTCGCGCACGCCGCCTGGGCCTGGTTCCAGGAGATCGAGCGGGCCGGCGGCCAGCAGGCCGCCCTGGGCTCCGGCCTGGTCGGCGAGCGGATCGCCGCCACCTGGGCGGAGCGCTCGGTGGCGCTCGCCAAGCGGCGCGAACCCATCACCGGCGTCAGCGAGTTCCCGAACCTCGGCGAGCAGCCGCTGGTCCGCGAGCCGGCCCCGGCCGGGCCCGGCGGCGGTCTGCCGCGGGTGCGCCGGTCCGAGGCCTACGAGGCGCTGCGCGCCCGCTCGGACGCCCGGCTGGCCGCCACCGGGGCCCGGCCGGCGCTCTTCCTGGCCTCGCTCGGGACGGCCTCCGCGCACACCGCGCGGACCACCTTCGCGGCCAACCTGTTCCAGGCCGGCGGCATCGCGACCACCTCCGCCGAGACCGCGCTGACCGGGCCGGACGTCGCGGCCGCGGCCGCCGGGGCGTTCACCGCCTCCGGCGCCCGGGTGGCCTGCCTCTGCTCCAGCGACCAGGTGTACGGCGAGCACGCCGAGGCGGTGGCCGCGGCGCTCAAGGCCGCCGGCGCCCGGCGGGTGCTGCTGGCCGGCCGGCCCGGTGAGCGGCGCGAGGCGTACGAGCGGGCGGGCGTGGACGGGTTCGTCTTCGCGGGCAGCGACGCCGTCGCGGTCCTGACCTCGCTCCTGGACGAGATCACCGACGAAAGCGGAGTGGCCTGATGATCCCCGACTTCACCGGAATCGGGCTGGACGCGGACGGCCGCTCGGACGTCACCGGCGAGCAGTGGCGCGCCTCCTGGCGGCAGGCGACCGGCAAGGACGTCGACGAGCAGCTCTGGGACACCCCCGAGGGCATCGGCGTCAAGCCGCTCTACACCGCGGACGACCTGGCGGGCCTGGACTTCCTGGGCACCTACCCCGGCATCGCCCCGTACCTGCGCGGCCCGTACCCGACGATGTACGTCAACCAGCCGTGGACGGTCCGGCAGTACGCCGGCTTCTCCACCGCCGAGGAGTCCAACGCCTTCTACCGCCGCAACCTGGCGGCCGGTCAGAAGGGCCTGTCGGTCGCGTTCGACCTGCCGACCCACCGCGGCTACGACAGCGACCACCCGCGGGTCACCGGCGACGTCGGCATGGCCGGCGTGGCGATCGACTCCATCTACGACATGCGCCAGCTCTTCGACGGCATCCCGCTGGACAAGATGTCGGTGTCGATGACCATGAACGGCGCGGTACTGCCCGTCCTGGCGCTGTACATCGTCGCGGCCGAGGAGCAGGGGGTGGCGCCCGAGAAGCTCGCGGGGACCATCCAGAACGACATCCTCAAGGAGTTCATGGTCCGCAACACCTACATCTACCCGCCGCAGCCGTCGATGCGGATCATCTCGGACATCTTCGCGTACACCTCGCAGAAGATGCCGCGGTACAACTCGATCTCCATCTCCGGCTACCACATCCAGGAGGCCGGGGCCACCGCCGACCTGGAGCTGGCCTACACCCTGGCCGACGGCGTGGAGTACCTGCGGGCGGGCCTGGACGTCGGGCTGGACGTGGACGCCTTCGCGCCGCGCCTGTCGTTCTTCTGGGCGATCGGGATGAACTTCTTCATGGAGGTCGCCAAGCTGCGCGCGGCCCGGCTGCTCTGGGCCAAGCTGGTCAAGCAGTTCGACCCGAAGAACGCCAAGTCGCTGTCGCTGCGCACCCACTCGCAGACCTCCGGCTGGTCGCTGACCGCGCAGGACGTGTTCAACAACGTCACCCGCACCTGCGTCGAGGCGATGGCGGCCACCCAGGGCCACACCCAGTCGCTGCACACCAACGCGCTCGACGAGGCGCTGGCGCTGCCGACCGACTTCTCCGCGCGGATCGCCCGCAACACCCAGCTGCTGCTCCAGCAGGAGTCCGGCACCTGCCGGTCGATCGACCCGTGGGGCGGCTCCGCGTACGTCGAGAAGCTGACCCACGACCTGGCCCGCCGCGCCTGGCAGCACATCCAGGAGGTGGAGGCGGCCGGCGGCATGGCCAAGGCCATCGACGCGGGCATCCCCAAGCTGCGCGTGGAGGAGGCCGCCGCCCGCACCCAGGCCCGGATCGACTCCGGCCGCCAGCCGGTGATCGGCGTCAACAAGTACCGGGTGGACAGCGACGAGCAGATCGACGTGCTCAAGGTCGACAACTCCTCGGTGCGCACCCGCCAGATCGAGAAGCTGCGTCGGCTGCGCGAGGAGCGCGACGAGGCCGTCACCCAGGCCGCCCTGCACGCGCTCACCCGGGCCGCCGAGGCCGGTCCGCAGCGCGGCGGCGGCCTGGACGGCAACCTGCTCGCGCTGGCCGTGGACGCGGCCCGCGCCAAGGCCACCGTCGGCGAGATCTCGGACGCCCTGGAGAAGGTGTACGGCCGGCACTCGGGCCAGATCCGTACCATTTCTGGTGTGTACCGAGACGAAGCCGGGCCGTCGGCCCCCCTCCAGCGCACCCGTGACCTGGTCGAGCGGTTCGAGCGGGCCGAGGGCCGGCGTCCGCGCATCCTGGTCGCCAAGATGGGCCAGGACGGCCACGACCGCGGCCAGAAGGTGATCGCCACCGCCTTCGCCGACCTCGGCTTCACGGTCGACGTCGGTCCGCTGTTCCAGACCCCGGCGGAGGTCGCCCGCCAGGCCGTCGAGGCGGACGTGCACATCGTCGGCGTCTCCTCGCTGGCCGCCGGCCACCTCACCCTGGTGCCGGCGCTGCGCGCCGAACTCGCCGAGGCCGGACGGGAGGACATCACCATCGTGGTCGGCGGGGTCATCCCCCCGGGCGACTTCGAGGCGCTCTACGAGGCCGGGGCGGCCGCCGTCTTCCCGCCCGGCACGGTGATCCCGGAGGCCGCCTTCGACCTGCTGAAGTCGCTCGCCGCCGACCTCGGCCACGAGTTGTGAGCCGCTGAACGATGGCGCCCCGGACGATCGACCTCGACCAGTACGCCCAGGGGGTGCGGGAGGGCTCGCGCGCGTTCGTCGCGCGGGCCATCACCCTCGTGGAGTCCACCCGGCCCGACCACCGCGCGCTGGCGCAGCAGTTGCTCACCCGGCTGCTGCCGCACGCGGGCGGCGCGGTCCGGGTGGGCATCACCGGCGTCCCCGGTGTCGGCAAGTCGACCTTCATCGACGCCTTCGGCACCCGGCTCACCGCCCTCGGACACAAGGTCGCGGTGCTCGCCGTCGACCCGACGTCCAGCCGGACCGGCGGCTCGATCCTGGGTGACAAGACCCGGATGGAGCGGCTCGCGGTCGACCCCGCGGCGTTCGTCCGCCCCTCCCCCACCTCCGGCACGCTGGGCGGGGTGGCCCGGGCCACCCGGGAGTCGATGGTGGTGATGGAGGCCGCCGGCTACGACGTGGTCCTCATCGAGACGGTCGGCGTCGGGCAGTCGGAGACCGCGGTCGCGGGCATGGTGGACTCCTTCCTGCTGCTCTCGCTGGCCCGCACCGGGGACCAGCTCCAGGGCATCAAGAAGGGCGTGCTGGAGCTCGCCGACGTGATCGCCGTCAACAAGGCGGACGGGCCGCACGAGACCGACGCCAAGGCGGCCGCGCGCGAACTCGCCGGCGCGCTGCGGCTGTTGCAGGCCCCGGACGCGCCGTGGACGCCGCCGGTGCTCACCTGCAGCGGCCGCGACGGCACCGGCCTGGACACCCTGTGGGAGCGGTTGCAGCAGCACCGCAAGGTCCTCGACGCGACCGGCGCGCTGGAGGCCAAGCGCCGCGACCAGCAGGTGGAGTGGACGTGGGCGATGGTGCACGACCAGCTCTACGCCCAGCTCCACGAACACCCCGAGGTCCGCCGCCTGGCCCCCGCCCTGGAACGCGAGGTCCGCGAGGGCACCATCCCGGCGAGCCTGGCGGCGCAGCGCCTCCTGGACAGCTTCTTCGGCTCCGGCTGAGCCAGACAGGAATGGCGGACTGCCCCGGAGCGGTCCGCGGCAGTCCTCAACCGACCGCCCCCGGTCAGAGGACGGCGGTCGCGAAGCAGTCACGCGGCCAGTGGCCGAGCCAGAAGGCCGCACTGGACTCCAGCTGTCCCTCGGTGGAGCCGTCGTGGGGCAGGAACTCGGTAGGCGCCAGGTATCCGTTACCGGGCTCCAACCGTAACCGGTAGCAGTGCAGCGGGCGCCCCTCTGCCACCCAACCGCGCACGTCATCGGTGTGCGGGTGTCGGGTGGCCCAATCAGTGTGCGCAGCACGGCAAACGGCCTGGGCGTCCTGATCGCAGACGAGCAGGTAGCGGACACCGGGACCGAGATTGACGCACAGGCGGCGACGACCGGTGTGTTTGGCCGAGTAGGCGAGCTTGTCCCAGTTGTCGAGGTGGAGACCGATCAGGCGGCCGTCACGGTGGTTCGGCGTCGTGGTGAGCGCGTCGGCCGAGCCGAGTGCCCGGCCGAGATACGTGACGCCCGGATCGTCGAGCCGGGCTCGGTCAATGTTCTTGACATCGACCAGCTCCACCAGAATGTCACCCGGAGTGCCCACCGCCGGGACCAGACGCTCGGCAAGCTCTCGGGTCACCGGCCGCCAGGGGCCGAAGGGCACCACGGCACCTTCCTCGTAGTGGCGTTGCCCGTGAACGGCTCGCACATCGGCCACCTCGCAGCGGCCGGCCAACTGATCGACCCCAACCGCGATGAGGAGGCTCATCGGCCCGACCTCCCGGCCGCGAGGTCATCACCCCACGTGACCGCGAGCTCGACGGTCAGGGCCCGGCCGAGGTCGACCTGCTGGGCGTGGTCGATGACGACCCTAGCCAGATTGGCGACGCCGCGGACGCCGCTCAGGTCGTTTCCGCGCAGATCCACGTCCTTGTAGACGCCCCTTCCGAACTCGGTGGCACGCAGCGTGCAGTCCTCCAGAACGGCACCCGTCAGATCGCACCCGGTGAACACCGCCTCGGAGAAGACGCAGCGGGAGAATACGACCGGCCCGGTGGCACGGACCTGCTCGAAGACGGAGTAGTCGAGCTTGCAGTTCTCGAAGATCACGTTGTCCAGGGTGAGACCGGCGAGATTCGCTCCCATGATCTTGCAGTTTCGGAAGACCACCCTGGACAGCTTGCTGTCGGCCCACTGCGCCGACCCGAGGTCGCAGCCGTCGAACTCGACCGAGTCGGCCCGCACGTCCTCCAGCCGGACCCTGGCGGCGCGCAGGCTACCGATGCGGCCGGTGATCAGCTGGGCGTGCGCGAGATCGAGATCGCGCAGGTCGGCGTCGGCGTAGTGGAAGCCCTGTACGGTGCCACGGCTGTTCTCCAACGAGGTGACGTTCGAAAGGTAACCGTCGGCAAGGTCGGGCAGGGTGACGCGAACGCGGCCGAAGGTGCGGGTGTCCATGGTTGTGTCTCTCTCGGGAACCGCCGGGCCCACGAGCATCTCGCGGGCCCGGCGTCGTCTGCGGGCTACTTCTTGTTCCAGTTGTCCCAGGTAGGCCGGTTGTCGAACTTGGGAGTGTTGTTGTCCCAGGTAGGCCGGTTGTCGAACTTCGCGACGACGGAGCCGGCCGTCGTCGCGTCCACCAGATCGGTGATCACGTCGGCCTCGATGGTGGCCAGCAGTTCGAGCAGCGTCATGCTGTGGTCTCCTTTCGGACGGTATCGGACAGGGCGACGAGAAGGGCCTGTCGCGACACGCGGCAGTAGTTCGTTTCAGTGGTGTCGAAGCGGCCGTTCTCGAAGTACCGGTTGCCGGCTTGCGCACCTCTGCAGAACCCGAAGAACTCGCAGGTTTCCTCACACGCGTCCAGACCGACCAGAAACTCGTCCACGTAGCGCAGGCGGTGGGCGGCCACCAGAACTTCGTCGATCGTCTGTTCCAGGATGTTTCCGGCCCGGAAGTCCAGATAGGCCGGCGCGGTGGTGCCCCCCCAACTCGGGCGACAGGAGGACGATGTCACCGGCGGACGACACGGTGGGGATCGGGTCGAGCAACACATCCTGCGGTGCCAGCCCTACCCGCAGCGAGCGCAGGTATCCACCAAGCCTGTCGATCTCCCGCACCTTCAGGCCCGGATGGCTACGGGTCCACGCAATCGTGCGGTACCAGAACTCGGTAGCATCCTCGAAGGACGGGGTCGGCCGATCGGTGCTGGCGCCTTCGCTCTCCTCGATGTTGAAACCGACAGTGTGGCACCCCAGGGAGGCGAAGAAGTCCAGCAGTTCCTCGGGGCGACCGATGCTCTCGGCTGTGACCACGGCGATCACGGAGAAGTCGATCCCGTGGCGCCGAAGCCGGGCGGTGCCTTTGGCAACGCGGTCGAAGATGGGCCTGCCGCGCCGGTCCACGCGGGCCGTGTTGCAGTCGGCCGGGCCGTCGATGCTCACACCCACACGGACCTCACGCTCAGCGAAGAAGTCGCACCACCGGTCACTGATCAAAGTGCCGTTGGTCTGCACGTAGTGGTGCAGTGCCCCCGCACGGCGGAGCTGCTCGAACGGGTCGGCGAGCTCGGCGAACCGCCGCACCCCGAGGCTGAGCGGCTCACCGGCGTGCCAAACCAGGTCGAGCGGCGCACCACGAGTCGCGAACTGCGTGGCGGAACGCGCAACCGCTTCGGCGACATCGATCGACATCGGAGCTCGCCGGTCCTTCTCGGGCAGGTAGCAGTACTCGCAGGCCACGTTGCAGTACCCGTCAGGCTGCAGCACGAGGGTGCGTGGTGTGGGGGCGATCCTCCGCCGGTAGCGATCGCGTGGTGGCGTATTGGACGATCCGACGTGTGTGGGCACCGCGATGCCCTGGAATTCGGCCGTCATGAGTGAGGGACGCGAGATACTCCCAGCCGTCGTCCCCGCCGTAGCCGGGGCCGGTCCGGCCCCGGCCACGCGCTGACCTCGGATCCTCGTCACCGAACCGTCCCCTCCACTGCGCCGAAGCACCGACAGCTCATCGCCGTCGCTCCGGAGGTCTGCCTGGCACAAGCCATCACGTACCACCTCCCAGGCTCACAAGAGCCCAAACGATCTTTCCGATTCCTCCCGGCCGGGGCTCGCAGCCCCACTCCAGGGACAACATCTCCACCAAGCACAACCCCCGGCCTGAACAATCGGACGAGTCGATCGAGCGGCGAATCACAGGCTTGTCGCAACTCGCGTCGTGCACCGCGATGCGGAGGTGCCCGCAGACGATCTCGAACCGGACCACGATCTCCCGACCGGGTGACACCCGCGCATGCACCACGGCGTTGGACACCAACTCGGTGACGACCAGCTGGCCGTCATCTGCGAAAGCCGCCCCACCGGGGACCTGAGCAAGGAACGCACGCAGGTGCCCACGGGCCGTCCCTGCCGAGCGCCTGTGGCGGGGCAGCGCCTCCTCAAATGCGACTGTCCCGGCAACCCGCCCCTGGGACGCAGCGTCTCTCCGGAGATCTCCCGAACTGATCACGTGCACCACCTTCCCGATGCCTAGCGGGCCGGAGGCGATCGTCCCGGCCGTGGAAACCAGGTTGCCGAGAGATGACTTCGCGAACGTACCCAAGCTGATAGCCCACGGTGGGTAAACTCACAGACAATCAACTTCCGAGTGCAGAGCGTTGATAGACCGCGAGGGTAGTGGTGACCGAAGCTCGCGTTCCGGACCGGCTCCCGCCGGGCCTGCTGTCCGACCCAGAGATGATCGCCGCCTGTCGAAGACGAGACTTCGGTGCGATATTTCGGCTGGTCAAGCTGGCGGGGATCTACCCGTCACTCATCGCTCGGTCCTGCGACATGACGCCGAGCCGAGTCGGCGAGGTGATGGCCGGAAGGCGGAAGGTCGAGAAGATCGACCTCGTTGAGCGAATCGCCGACGGCCTTCGTATCCCGGGACACATGCTCGGCCTGGCCGACCGGGCTTGGGAACGGGAGTCACCCCCACCCCGGTCACGACGCCTGCTACCGAACCCGGACAACGCCACCGGGGGCCACGGTTCACTCATCGACGCCGAACTCTTCGTCAGTCACCTGCGCGGCCTCATGCCCAACCACTACAAGACCGCGAACCTGCTCGGCTCTCGTCATTCACTCGACTCGGTGAAGCAGCACGTCCACGCCCTCGACCGCCTCCAGCAGAGCACCTGCGGCAGCGCCAGGGAACAACTCCTCACCATCGGTGCCCGGACCGCCGAGTTCCTGGGCTGGTTGAACCAAGATCTCGGTGACTTCAGCCAGGCAATCTACTGGTCGGACCGAGCAATGGAATGGGCTCAGGAGTCCGGCGACGACAGGATGGCTGCCTACGTGCTCTTCAGGAAGAGCAATCAGGCCACCGCCCGCCGCAGCCCGCAACAGGCCGTCGGGCTCGCACGGGCCTGCCAGCGTGCTCCAGGTACCACGCCACGCATCAGAGCCCTGGCCGCACAGCAGGAAGCCCAAGGCCACGCCCTCATGGGCAACCCTCGCCTCGCCCAAGCCAAGTTCGACGAGGCACACGAGCTGGCAGCGGACCCGGAAGAGCCGCATGACGATGATGCCCTCGACATGGCCTACTGCACGCCGACCTACATCGAGATGCAGCGTGCCGGTTGCTTGATCGAGCTGGGTGATCCACACGCAGCTGTAGAGATGCTCGAGTCCGAGCTGCGCGTCCTGCCACCGGCCTACCGCACCGACCACGGCGTGTACCTTTCACGGCTGGCACGTGCCTATGCGGTCTCGGGTGAACCCGGACAGGCCGCCACGGCAGCGAGCCGGGCCCTGTCCATTGCCATCGACGCGGAGTCGGCGCGGGCGCTTGCGGAGCTGTCCGCGGCCGCCCGCACGCTCCAGCGGTGGGGCACCGTACCCGAAGTGGCAACGTTCACCGGTCGCTTGAGACTCGTGAGCGCCACAGCCTTCCCTCGACCTTTTCCGACCTGATGGGAGAGGCTGAGCCCATGGACGCACTGATCACTGTCGCCACCTCCGCCGACGAAGGCCGGCGTGGCGCAAGAATCGCCGTGCTGCCGGTTGGCAGCTTCGAGCAGCACGGCGCCCACCTGCCCTTGACCACCGACACCGTGGTCGCGAGCCTGATCGCCCGACGCATCGCCGCCGACCACGACCTCTTCCTCCTGCCGCCCATCACCCTCTCCTGCTCGCACGAGCACGCCCACCTGCCCGGCACCGTGAGCATCAGCGCCGCCACCCTGTACGCCGTGGTCAACGACATCTGGAGGTCTCTCCAGGCCTCCGGCGTCCCCGGCCTGCTCGTCGTCAATGGCCACGGCGGGAACTATGTGCTCTCCAACGTCGTCCAGGAGGCCAACACCACCGGCCCGCGCGTCGCTCTCTTCCCCGTCCGCGAGGACTGGCAGCAGGCCCGCACCGAGGCCGGTCTCGAAAGCAGCGGCGCCGAGGACATGCACGGTGGCGAGCTTGAGGTCTCCCTCCTGCTCCACGGCGCCCCGCACCTGATCCGTGACGGCATCGAGCAGGACGACCACTCTGCCCCCGAGCGGCCCCATCTCCTCACCCTTGGCATGGCCGGCTACACCGGGAACGGCATCATCGGCCGCCCTTCCCTCGGCTCGGCCTCGAAGGGGAGGGCGGTACTCGACAGCCTGTCGAAGTCGGCAGGCGCGCATCTCGCCCACCTCACCGGATGACATCGTCGAGCGCACCACCGCGGGGCCGCTGAGGCTCAGCGGCCCCGCGGCATTCGGAAGGCGGAGTCCGAGCCGCCACGCATGCCCGGAGACGACGAGAAGGAGGTCCCCGCCTCAGTGGCGGGAACCTCCTTCGCCCAGCTCAGTAGGTCCGCTACCGCGTCCCGTCCGTCAGGCGCCCGTCTCCACCGCGAAGCGGGTGGAGACGTCCTGCCAGTTGACGACGTCCCAGAGCTTGGTGACGTAGTCCGGGCGGACGTTGCGGTACTGCAGGTAGTACGCGTGCTCCCAGGCGTCGAAGGCCAGCAGCGGGGTGGTGCCCTGGCCGACGTTGCCGTGGTGGTCGTAGACCTGCTCGACGATCAGGCGCTTGCCGAGCGGCTCCCAGGAGAGGATGCCCCAACCGGAGCCCTGGACGCCGGTGGTGGCGGTGGTGAGCTGCTTCTTGAACGCCTCGAAGCTGCCGAAGTGCTCGGTGATGGCGTCGGCCAGCGCGCCCTCGGGGCGGTCGCCGCCCTCCGGGGAGAGGTTCTCCCAGAACAGCGAGTGCAGCACGTGGCCGGAGAGGTGGAAGGCGAAGGTCTTCTGCAGGCCGACCAGACCGCCGAACTGCTCCTTGTCGCGCGCCTCGGCGAGCTGCTCCAGGGTGTCGTTGGCGCCCTTGACGTACGCCGCGTGGTGCTTCGAGTGGTGCAGCTCCAGGATCTCTGCGGACATCGCCCGCTCCAGCGCGGAGTAGTCGTACGGCAGGTCGGGAAGCGAGTAGGTGCTCATCAGGAGACGGGCCCTTTCAGCGAGTTCGGCGGTGGTGATCGTGCCGGGACAACACTATTGCGTACGGGTTGCAGAAACGAAGGGTGGGCTCCTGCATATTCCCCGTGTCCCGTCATGCACAATGGACGCTCAGATGTAATGAGCGGCAAGGGCGTGTGACCATGACCGGATCGCCGGTGGTGCTGGGGATCGAGTCGTCCTGCGACGAGACCGGGGCCGGCCTCGTCCAGGACGGGCGACTGCTCGGCCAGGCGGTGGCGTCCAGCATGGACGAGCACGCCCGCTTCGGCGGCGTGGTGCCCGAGATCGCCGCCCGCGCGCACGTGCACGCGATGGCGCCGGTGGTCCGCGAGGCGCTCGACCGGGCCGGGCTCACCCTCGCCGACGTCGGCGCCGTCGCCGTGACGGCCGGCCCCGGGCTCTCCGGCGCGCTCCAGGTCGGCGTGGCCGCCGCCAAGGGGTACGCCTTCTCGCTCGGCGTCCCGCTCTACGGGGTCCACCACCTGGCCGGGCACGTCGCCGCCGCGACACTGGACGGCGGGCCGCTGCCGAACCCCTGCGTGGTGCTGATCGTCTCCGGCGGCCACACCTCCCTGCTGCTGGTCCGCGACCTCGCCCGGGACCGGATCGTCCACCTCGGCGACACGCTGGACGACGCGGCCGGCGAGTGCTTCGACAAGGTCGCCCGGATCCTCGGCCTGCCCTACCCCGGCGGCCCCGCCATCGACCGCGCCGCCCGCGACGGCGACCCGCGCGCCGTCCGGCTGCCGCGCCCGCTCACCGGGCCGCATGACGATCCGTACGCGTTCTCCTTCTCCGGCCTCAAGACCGCCGCCGCCCGCTGGGTCGAGGCGCGGCGCGCCACCGGCGGCGAGCCGAACGTCCCCGACGCGGCCGCCGCGCTCCAGGAGGCGATCGCCGACGTGCTGACCCGCAAGGCCGTCCGCGCCTGTACCGACCACGGCATCACCACCCTGGTGGTGGTCGGCGGCGTCGCGGCCAACTCCCGCGTCCGGGAGCTGGCCGAGCGGCGCTGCGCCTCGGCCGGGATCACCCTGCGGGTGCCGCCGCTGCGGCTGTGCACCGACAACGGCGCGATGGTCGCCGCCATCGGCGACCTGCTGGTGCGGGCGGGCGCCGAGCCGGCGCCGGCCGACCTCTCGATCGACCCGTCCGCCCCGCTGGAGTTCGCGGTGCTCACCCCGCTCGCCGCGCCCCGGGCCGCCTGACCCGCTCCCTCCGCGCCGCCCCTGCCCCGACCGCCTCCTGACAACGTTTCGGTTGCGGCGGCGGGCAATCCGATCCGGGGTCTTCCCGCCGCCGTGCGACATGTGCCATTTTACATGTCACACATCGGCGGTCGCGTCCCCAACAACGCGGCCACGAACGGCCCCGGAGGCCCCCACAGATGCGTCCCTCCCGGATATCCAAGGCCACCCTGCGCAGAGTGCCCGCACTCGGCGCGGCCTTCTTCCTCGCGCTCGGCCTGTTCGCCCCCCAGAGCCACGCCGCCCCGGTCGGCCCGGCCGCGCCCGCCAAGGCCGCCACCGGAGCCACCCCGGCGTCCGCGCCGAAGGCGATCCCGGTGCCCAAGTCCCCCGACGCGAGCACCGGCGACCGCCCGCTCGCCGCCGAGAGCACCGGAAGGGCGAGCACCGCCCACCCGGCCACCGAGGCCGCGCCGGCCGCCGACAGCAAGGGCGGCAAGAGCGCCAAGCAGTTCTCCGCGGCTCCGGCGGCCGTCGACTGCAACCTCTCCGGCGTGCTCGGCGCCTCGGGCGGCGCACTGGTCCAGCAGCTCACCGCGCTCCCCGACGTGACCTGCACCTACCCGCTGTTCAACCTCACCGGGGCGGACGCGGGCAAGGTCTTCCGCGAGGCCCAGATGGTGACCGTCGCCGACGCGCTGCGCACCGCCTCGGCCGGCTACGCGGGCAACAACAGCGCCTCGATCGGCCAGCTGGTGATGTTCCTGCGGGCCGGCTACTACGTGCAGGAGAACAACGCCGCCTCCGTCGGCGGCTACGGCGCCCCGCTGCAGACCTCGATCCGCGGCGCGCTGGACGCCTTCTTCGCCGCCCCGCACAGCCAGGACGTCACCGAGGCCAACGGCGCCACCCTCAACGAGGCCGTCACGCTGATCGACAGCTCGCACGAGAACGGCCGGTACGCCGGCGTCGTCAAGCGGCTGCTCGCCGGCTACAACAGCACCTGGCCGGCCTCGATGGACCTCGCCGTGCAGCACGTCGAGTGGGTCATCGAGAGCGGCTTCGACCTGGAGCACGGCGACCGCGGCTTCGTCGCCGCCCTCCAGGCCGACCCGTCCATCGCCACCGCCTGGGCCGGCTTCGTCACCCGCAACGGCGCGATGCTCAACGGCGGCGACGTCGTCACCCGGATCGGCATGCAGCTCGGCAACCTGGTCGCCGTGGACGGCCTCCGGGCCCAGGGCCGCCCCCTGGTCAAGGACCTGATCAACCGCTACCCGCTGGTCGGCGCCACCGGCCCGCTCACCATGAACCTGGTCTGGTTCACCGAGAAGAAGGACGCCGGCAACTGCACCGTCTACGGCACCTGTGACCTGCCGAAGCGGCTCGTCCCGCTGGTGCTCACCGTCGACCACACCTGCAACGCCAACCTGCGCATCCGCGCCCAGGACATGACGGCCCAGCAGCTGGCCGACACCTGCACCAGCCTGGTCAACGAGGACGCCGCCTTCCACAAGGTCATCAAGGACAACGGCCCGATCCCCGGCGACCTGAACACCAGCCTGGAGGTCGTCGCCTTCGACGACTACTACAACTACTCGCTGTACGCCTGGCTCATGTACAACATCGCGGTCGACAACGGCGGCATGTACGAGGAGGGCAACCCGGCCGCGGCCGGCAACCAGGCCCGCTTCATCGCCCACGAGGCCGACTGGCTGCGCCCCGCCTTCCAGATCTGGAACCTCAACCACGAGTACACCCACTACCTCGACGGCCGCTACAACATGGCCGGTGACTTCGAGGCCGGGATGACCACCCCGACCATCTGGTGGGTCGAGGGCATCGCCGAGTACATCTCGTACAGCTACCGCGGCGAGCGCTACGCCGCCGCCATCACCGAGGCGGGCAAGGGCACCTACAAGCTGAGCACCCTCTTCGACACCACCTACGACAACGCCGACTCGACCCGGATCTACAACTGGGGCTACCTGGCCGTCCGGTACATGCTCCAGTCGCACCCGCAGGACGTCGACGCGCTGCTCGCCAGGTACCGGGTCGGCGACTGGGCCGGCGCCCGCACCCTGCTCACCTCCACCATCGGCACCCGGTACGACGCCGACTTCGCGAGCTGGCTGACCGCCTGCGCGGCCGACAACTGCGGCACCCTGCCCGCCGACCAGGCCCCGCTCTGCGGCGCCGCCGACACCCGCCAGTTCGACAAGAACTGCCGCCGGGACAACGTCGCCGCCGCCACCGGCAACTACAGCTACAGCTTCCTGTACCTGCCCGCCGGCGTGAAGCAGCTGACCGTCACCACCACCGGCGGCTCCGGCAACGCCGACCTGTACTACAACGGCGGCAGCTGGGCCACCACCGGCTCCTACCTGGCGAAGTCCGCCAACGCCGGGAACGGCGAGACGCTGACGATCACCAACCCGCCCTCCGGCTGGGTCTACTTCAGCCTCTACGCCCAGCAGGGCTTCAACGGCGCCACCGTCACCACCCGGTACCAGTAAGGCACCGAGCAGTACCAGGAGGCACCACGCAGTACCGGTAGCACCACGCAGTAGGCACCGCTCGCACCCGGCACGGCCGGCGAAGGGCCCCGCTCCCGGCGGGGCCCTTCGCCACGTCCCGGCACCGGCCGTCAGGCTCCGGCCCCGGCCGGCCCGGCGGACCAGGCGACCAGCGGCGGCCGGACGGCGGCGCAGAGCGGGTGCCCCTTGCCGTCGGTCAGCCCGAGCCGGGCCACCAGGGTGCCGCCGCGCACGGCCGCGTCGGCGGTGTCCGGATCGACCGCCGCCAGCATCAGCTTGGCCCGGCGGAACATCGTGAAGCCCTCCGGCCCGGCCGCGACCCCGTCCGTGCGGCCGCTCGCGATCCAGGAGAGGTAGAGGAACCGGGCCCCGGACCGCCCTGGACGTAGGGGCCGAGCAGCTCCACTCCCGACGGGAGCGGCTTCGCGGTGCACTCCAGGGTCCAGGCCGCCCGGGCCGCGTCGCCCGGCTGCGGGTCGAGCAACTCGCCAGGCCGGCCGCGCCGTTGCACGGCGACATGGATGTCCTGGTAGCCCGGGAACCCCGGCGCCGCGGGGCAGCTGCGCCCCGGGAGGTCGGTGGCCTCGATCCTGATCCGCACGCTCGTGTTCGCCATGGGCACCATCCTCGCGCGCCGGACCGGCCCGGCGTCCGCACCGGGGCGGGGGCCGCGGGGACACCCGCATTCCTGTGGCAGGCCCGCCCGCCCGCCGTCAGGATGGGAGGCCAGGGAACACAGCCCCGACCCGATCGGACCGCGATGACCGACCAGCACAACGTCGTCCTGCTCACCTTCCCGGACCCGTCCGCCTGCCGGCCCGCGTTCGAGGAGGCCGAGCACCTGCCCGGACTCCGGCAGGCCGCCGTCCTGGAGCGCTCCGCCGACGGCCTGCTGGAGACCAAGGACGGCTACGCGCGCGGGGCCGGGGTGGCCACGGTGGGGTCGGGCGTGGTCGGCGGCCTGATCGGGCTGCTCGGCGGGCCGATCGGCTCGCTGCTCGGGTTCGCGGCCGGCGCGGCGCTCGGCAACGCCGCCGAGGAGGGCCGCGCCGCCACCGGCGGGGCCGGGCTGATCGTGCTCTCGCCGCGGGTGCCCGACGGAGCGGCGGTGCTGGTGCTGGACATCCGCGAGGCGTCCCCGGCCCCCGCCGACGAGTTCGCCGCCCGGCACGGGGCGACGGTCGAGCGGATCGACGCGGAGGACTTCGCCGGGCAGGTCCGCGCCGCCGAGGAGCGCGCCGAGACCCCGGCGGACGACGGGCCGGACGGCCCCGGCACGGACGGCGGGCCGGGTGCGGCGGACGGGCCGCAGCGGACGGACGGCGCCGGGGCCTGACGGCGGCCCGCGCTACGGCGCGGGGCGGACGATCCGCCGGACCAGCTCCGCCGTCCACTCCACGTACTCGATCTCGGCGCCGTCGGCGTGCCGGGCGTAGAGGAAGCGGCCGGTCGGCGCGGGCGTCTCGGGGGTGGTGATCACCGCCCCGGCGGCCAGCAGGGTGGCCCTGAGCTCGTCCAGGTCGGTGACCACGACGGTCGCGGTGGCGTGCGCGTACCGGGCGCGCTCCCCGGCCGTACCGGCGATCACCAGGAAGTCCCCGACGGCCGCCAGCTCGACGGCCTCGAAGCCCAGTCGCAGGTCGGGCTCGGCGCCGGTGAGCGTCCGCAGCAGCGGCAGGGCCTCGTCGAGGCTGTCCACCCAGAGGCGGGCGTAGGTCTTCAGGATGGCCATGGGTGCTCCGAATCGTCCGGACCGCGGCGGCACTCGCCGCCGATCGCCCGCTCACCCTAGGCACGGGAGGCGCGGGCGGAGAAGAACGCACTTTCCGGTGACCGGGGCACCTTCCGGTGACCGACCCCCCGTCACGGACCGGCCGGGGGCGCGGGACCACGGCCGCCGGGTGCGGCGGCTCAGTCGTGCCGCCCTCAGTCGTGCGGTGGCTCAGTCGTGCGGCCCTCAGTCGTGCGGTGGCTCAGTCGTGCTGCCCTCAGTCGTGCGGTGGCTCAGTCGTGCGGCGGCAGCCCGCTGATCTGGTGGTCGGCGACGTTGAGCGCCTCGTTGACCAGCCGGCGCAGATGCCCGTGCCGCAGGGCGTAGACCACCCGCCGCCCGTCCTTGCGGGTGGTGACCAGGCCCGCCAGCCGGAGCTTGCCCAGGTGCTGGCTGACCGACGGCCGCGCCGCGCCGCACGCCTCGGTCAGCGTGGTCACGTCGGCCTCGCCCTCGCCCAGGCGGTGCAGCAGTGCGAGCCGGGTGCGGTCGGCGAGCAGCGCGAGGACGGCGGCGGCGGTCTCCAGCCGCTCGTCGCCGGGCGGGCGCTTCGCGTCGTCCGGCCGCGGCCCGCCGACCGGCTGTTGCGACCGATGTGCACCTGACAGCCGCACGCTCCCGCTCATGGCCACATCGTAGAGCGCTCACCCGTTCGCGCGCGGCGCGGGACGACGGCACGGGCGGCCGTGCGGACGGCGGCGCCCTCGGGGCCGCCGGCGGGCTCACCGCTCCCGCAGGTCCACCACCCGGCGGATCTTCCCCACCGAACGCTCCAGGGTGTACGGCTCCACCACGTCGACCTCCACGGTGACGCCGACGCCGTCCTTCACGCCCCGGGCGATCGCCGCGGCGGCGGCCTCGCGCTGCTCGGGCGCGGCGTCCGGGCGGGCCTCGACCCGGACCGCCATCCGGTCCAACCGGCCCTGCCGGGTGAGCCGGAGCTGGAAGTGCGGCGCCACGGCGGGGGTGCGCAGCAGGATCTCCTCGATCTGGGTCGGGAAGACGTTCACCCCGCGCAGGATGATCATGTCGTCGCAGCGGCCGGTGACCTTCGCCATCCGCCGGAAGGCGGGCCGGGCCGTCCCCGGCAGCAGCCGGGTGAGGTCGCCGGTGCGGTACCGGACGACCGGCAGCGCCTCCTTGGTCAGCGAGGTGAACACGATCTCGCCGCTCTCGCCGTCGGGCAGCACCCGGTCGGTGAGCGGGTCGACCACCTCCGGGTAGAAGTGGTCCTCCCAGATGTGCAGCCCGTCCTTGGTCTCCACGCACTCCTGGGCGATGCCCGGGCCCATCACCTCGGAGAGGCCGTAGATGTCGACGGCGTGGATGTCCATCCGCTCCTCGATCTCGTGGCGCATCGCCTCCGTCCACGGCTCGGCGCCGAAGATGCCGACCCGCAGCGAGGTGCTCCGCGGATCGACGCCCTGCTTCTCGAACTCGTCGAGCAGGGTGAGCAGGTAGGAGGGGGTGACCATGATGATCTCGGGCCGGAAGTCCTGGATGATCTGCACCTGCCGGGCCGTCATCCCGCCCGAGGCGGGGATCACCGTGCAGCCCGCCCGCTCGGCGCCGTAGTGGGCGCCGAGACCGCCGGTGAACAGCCCGTACCCGTAGGCGACGTGCACCTTGTGGCCGCGCCGGCCGCCGGCCGCCCGGATGGAGCGGGCCACCACGTCGGCCCAGACCGAGAGGTCGTGCTCGGTGTACCCGACCACGGTGGGCCGGCCGGTGGTGCCGCTGGACGCGTGGATCCGGCGGACCTCCTCCACCGGGACGGCGAACATCCCGAAGGGGTAGCTCTCCCGCAGGTCGGCCTTGGTGGTGAAGGGGAACCGGGCGAGGTCACCGAGCGTGCGGCAGTCCTCGGGGGCCACCCCGGCCGCGTCGAACTTGCGCCGGTACAGCTCGACGTGGTCGTACGCGTGGCGCAGGGTGGCCCGCAGGTGCCGCAGCTGGTGCTCGGCCAGCTCCCCGGCGGTCATCCGCTCCCCGGCGTCGAGCAGCTTGGCCGGGAGCGGCTCCCCCCGGCGCCCGCACGGCGGGTTCGGGCCGGTCGTTCCTGCGCTCATCGCGTCTCCTCCGCCGTCTCCGCCCCAGCTCAGCCACCGACCGATCATTCGGTCAGTGTTCGACGGGCCAAGTAATCCAGCACCCGAACCGGCTGTCAAGGGACGCGGTCCCGGGCGGCCGGCGATCGCTCACCAGGTGCGGGCGGCCGCCAGCAGGTGGTCCCGGACCCGGGCCACCCGGCCGTCCGGGTGGGCGCCGGGGCGTTCGACGAGGTAACCGGTGTTGATCGGCGGGTCCTCCGGGTCGTCCAGCAGCACCAGCCGGCCGTCGGCCAGCCGGTCCGCGCAGAGGTAGCGCGGGACGACCGCGAAGCCCGCGCCGGCGGCCACCGCGGCGACCACCCCGCGCAGGTCGGGCACGGTCAGGGCGGCCCGGCAGGCGAGCCGGCGGCCGAACACATGGCGCCAGTAGCGGCGGACGATCGGCAGGTCCTCGGCGTAGGCGACCAGCGGTACCCCGTGCAGGGCGGCCGGGCCCTCGGCCGCGAGCCGCCCGCCCAGGCGCTCGGCCCAGACCGGCGCGGCGACCAGGACGAACTCCTCGTCGCCCATCGGCACGGCCGACAGGGCGCGCCCGCGCGGTCTGCTCGTCGCGATGACCAGGTCGTGGCGGCCCGCGCGCAGCTCCTCCAGCAGCGGCTCGGTCAGGCCCGCGGTCACCCGCAGCCGCACGCCCCCGGCGACCAGCGGGGCGAGCGCGGGCAGGACGAGGGTGCCGAGCAGTTCGGCGGGCCCGGCCAGGTGGACCGGCTCGCCCTCGGCCTCGGGGCGCGCGCCGGGGCCGGTGGCGGCGGCGAGCGCGTCCAGCGGACCGGCGATCCGGGCGGCGAGTTCATCGGCGACCGGCGTCGGGGCCACCCCGCGCGGCAGCCGCTCGAACAGCTCGCGCCCGCCCTGGCGCTCCAGCGCCCGGATCTGGGTGGTCACCGTGGGCTGGGAGAGGCCCAGCACCTGGGCGGCGGCCGTGAACGACCCGGCCCGGTGGACGGCCAGGAAGGTGCGCAGCAGGTTGAGGTCGGCGGGCCCGGCCGGCAGCGGTGACGGCACCGGTGGCACGGCGGACTCCTCGGCGTCGGGGCGGTTCACCCGGCAAGCCTATTCCCCGGCACCCATTGGAATGCCTATGGCAGCCATCGGATCAGCCATTGGTGACACCCGGGAGACCCGGCCTATCGTCGGGTCCATCGCCGAACTGACGGTCCGGACCGGAAACGTCAGTGCATCCAGGGCGTCAGACCGTACACCGGGCCCGACGGCCCCTCCCGCAGAGAAGAGCCCCCAGCATGTCGAAGATCCTCTTCGTCCTCACCGGCGCCACCTACTGGACGCTGGCCGACGGCACCCAGCACCCCACCGGCTTCTGGGCCGACGAGGCCGTCGCCCCGTACGAGGCGTTCCGGGCCGCGGGCCACACGGTCACCGTCGCCACCCCGGGCGGGGTGATCCCGACCGTCGACTCGGGCAGCCTGGCCCCCGAGTTCAACGGCGGCGAGGAGGGCGCCGCGAAGGTCGCGGCCGCGCTGGACACCTTCGTGGAGCTGCGCCACCCCGTGCGGCTGGAGGACGTGGACCTCGCCGACTACGACGCCGTCTTCTACCCGGGCGGCCACGGCCCGATGGAGGACCTCGCCGTCGACCCCGTCTCCGGCCGGCTGCTGGTCGCCGCCCTGGCGTCCGGCAAGCCGCTCGGCGTGGTCTGCCACGGACCGGCCGCGCTGCTGGCCGCCGGGCTGCCGGACGGCTCCAACGCCTTCGCCGGCTACCGGCTGACCGGCTTCACCAACGCCGAGGAGACCCAGGCCGGCCTGGCCGGCAACGCGAAGTGGCTGCTCCAGGACCGCCTGGTCGCGGCGGGCGTGGACTTCCAGGAGGGCGAGCCGTGGGCCCCGAAGGTGGTCGTCGACCGCAACCTGGTCACCGGCCAGAACCCGGCCTCCGCCGCCCCGCTCGCCGTCGAGCTGCTGAAGAAGCTGGCCTGACGGCCGTGGCCGCCGACCGGCTGGACGAAGTCCTCGACGCCGCCTACGCCTGCCTCACCCGGTACGGCGTGCGGCGCACCACGATGGACGACATCGCCGGTGCCATGGGCGTGTCCCGATCGGCGGTCTACCAGTACGTCCGGGGCAAGGACGACGCCTTCCGCCGGCTCGCCGAGCGCCTGCACCGGCAGGCGCTCGCGCGGGCCCGACGGGCCGCCGCCGTGCCGGACGCCCCCCACGCCGAGCGCGTCCGCGGCGTGCTCGCCGCCAAGCTCGACCTCGCCCTGACGCTTGCCGGGGACTCCCCGCACACCGCCGAACTCCTGGACGGCGGGGCCAGGTTGTTCGCCCCCGGCTGTGCCGCCTTCGGCGCCGAGCTGCGCGGCCTGCTCACCGGGCTGTTCACCGAGTCGTTCGCCGAGGCCGGGCTGGCCGCCGACGCCGCGCCCGCCGGTCCGGGCCGGTCCGCGCGGGTGGGGCCGGCCGAGGCCGCCGAGATCGGCCTCGCCCTGGTGCGCGGCCTGGAGTCCGCGCCGAACGCCCGGCACCTCCTCGGCCCGGCCTCCGACGCGCTTACCGCGGGCCTGCTGCGCCCCTGAACCGGCCCGCGGTGAGCGCGTCGAAGGCCAGCGGCTCAGGCGGCCGCGGCGCTCAGGCGGCCGGGGCGCTCAGGCGACGACCGGGGGGCCGAACTCGCGGACGGCGTCGGCCACGATGGCGTCGAGCGTCGCGTGGTGGGCGCCCCGCCAGTAGGCCTGCCCGCAGTCGGTGCACTGCGCGAACGCGTCGTACGACCGCTCGGTGCCGTCCCGGAGCTGGTCCTGCACCGAGGTCTTGGCGACGGTGCGCAGCGTCCCGTTGCAGGTGGTGCACCTGCTCCAGGGGGCGAGCGGGGGCGCGAAGCGCGAGAGCACGTCCCGCAGCTGGTCGGCGGGCCGGTGGCTGTAGACGTAGGCGCCCGCCCAGAGTTCGCGGCGGCGCAGCAGGCCGCGGTCGCGCGAGAGCATCACACGCTGTTCGGCGGCCGAGCGGGCCGCCAGCGCGGCGTCGCCGATGTCCGGGTTCTCGTAGGCGGCGTCGACGCCCAGCAGCCGCAGCCGGCGCGCGAGCGTCCCGAGGTGGACGTCGAGCAGGAACCGGGGCGGCTCGGCCGATGCCTGCGGCCTCCGGACGGCCCGCACCGACACCAGCTCACCGTCCCCGGGGATGTGCGCGGCGGCCACCGGCCGCCCGTCCACGAGCAGTTCGCCGACCTCGGTGAGCGGGACACCGAGTGACTCCACCACGTGTCCGAGCGTCGCGGCCCCGTCGGTCCGCAGCGCGGACCGCTCCGCCCGCCGCCCGGCGGGGAGGAAGACGTGCAGGTCGGGGGCGAAGCTCAGCCAGATCTCCGGTCTCTCCACCCGGCCAGCATGCCAGCGGGCGGGCGGTGGCGGCCAGCACTTTTCGACGGCCGCGGGGGGCCGCCGCGCCGCCGCCCCCGGCCCGCTCCCGGGGAAGCCCGGCCGCTCCCCACCCGTCGGGGGGTGGGGAGCGGCCGGGCGGCGCGGGCGGGCGTCAGCGGAAGGTCCGGAGCCGGAGGCTGTTGCCCACCACGAAGACGGAGGAGAAGGCCATGGTGGCGCCGGCGATCATGGGGTTCAGGAGGCCGGTGGCGGCGAGGGGGAGGGCGGCGAGGTTGTAGCC
>NZ_JBEXYD010000073.1:0-34778 GCF_040630735.1 Kitasatospora sp. NPDC005748 | reverse complement strand
GGTTTAAACACCTAGGCGGGGGTTGCCCCCGGGGGGGGGGGGGCCGGGGGTGGGGGGGGGGGGGGGGGGCGGGGGGGGGGGGGGGTGGGGGGGCCCCCCCGGGGGGGGGGGGGGGGGGGGGGGGCCCGGGCCCGGCGCCCCCCCCCGCCGGCCGCACCCGGTGGCAGCGGGGGTCGGTTACCCGAGCCCCTCGGCCAGCGCCTTCTCGGTGGCCGCGCGGACGGCCGCCTCGATCTCCGGGCCGAGCGGCAGCCGCGGCTCGCGGGTGGGACCGCCGGGGCGGCCGACGATGTCCATCGAGAGCTTGATCGCCTGGACGAACTCGGTCTTGGAGTCCCAGCGCAGCAGCGGGTGCAGGGCCTTGTAGAGCGGCAGCGCGACGTCCAGGTCGTGGGCGACGGCGGCCTGGTACAGGGCGACGCTCGCGGCCGGCAGGGCGTTCGGGTACCCGGCGATCCAGCCGACCGCGCCGGCCAGGGCCAGCTCCAGCAGCACGTCGTCGGCGCCGATCAGCAGGTCGAGCCCAGGGGCCAGCTCGGCGATCTCGTACGCCCGGCGGACGTCGCCGCTGAACTCCTTGACGGCGACGATCGAGCCCTCGCCGTGCAGCCGCGCCAGCAGCGCGGGGACGAGGTCGACCTTGGTGTCGTACGGGTTGTTGTAGGCGACGACCGGCAGGCCGGCCTTGGCCACCTCGGCGTAGTGGGCCCGGACGGCGTCGTGGTCGGCGCGGTAGGCGTTCGGCGGCAGCAGCAGGACGGAGCCGGCGCCCGCCTCGGCGGCCTGCTCGGTCCAGCGGCGGGACTCGGCACTGCCGTACGCGGCCACCCCGGGCATCACCCGGGAGCCGTCGCCGGCCGCCTCGACGGCGACCTCGACGACCTTGGCCCGCTCCTCGGCGGTGAGCGTCTGGTACTCCCCCAGGGAGCCGTTGGGGACGACGCCGTCGCAGCCCGAGTCGATCAGCCAGCGGACGTGCTCGGCGTAGGCGTCGTAGTCGACGGAGTGGTCCGGGCGCAGCGGGATCGTGGTGGCGACCATGATGCCGCGCCAGGGACGGGTGGTGTCGTGCGGGGTGTGGGACACAGCTGACTCCTTGGTGAGGTGTGACATTTTATTAGACGTCGCAGGCGGAGACAAGAGCCCCGCGCCACGTGTTCAGGAGGCCGGCGGACCGGCCGCGAGCTGCGAGAGCGGGACGGGGCAGGACAGCGGGCGGCTGTCCGCCCGCGACTCGCCGGCGCCGGAGAGGCAGGCCACCGCCGGACCGCACATCCGGCCCTGGCACCAGCCCATCCCGGCCCGGGTGAGCAGCTTGACGGTCCGCGCGTCGCCCGCGCCGAGCTCCTCCACCGCCTCGGTGATCCGGGCCACCGGCACCTCCTCGCAGCGGCAGACGTCGGTGTCCGGGCGCAGCCACCCCGTCCAGCCGGGGCCGGGCCGGTGCGCCGCCGCCATCAGCTCGGCGAAGGCGCGCAGCCGGGCACGGCGGCGCAGCAGCGCCGTCGGGGCCGGGGCCCCGGCCACCGCGTGGGCCGCCAACTCCCCCTCGGCGATCGCCAGGTCGGCGCCGCCGACCCCGCAGGTCTCACCGGCCGCCCAGAGGCCGGGGAGGGTGGTCCGCAACCGGGCGTCCACCGCGAGGGCGACGGCCCCGTCGGGTGTCGTCCTGGTCGCGGCGCCCAGCTCGGTGGCCAGCTCGATCTGCGGCAGCAGCCCGTGGCCGACGGCGAGCGCGTCGCAGGCGATCCGGCGCTCGGTACCGGGCACCGGCCGCCAGTCGGCGTCCAGCCGGGCGACGGTGACGGCCGTGACCCGGTCGGTGCCGTGCGCCTCGACGACGGCGCTGCGCCGGCGCAGCCGGACGCCGTGGCGCAGCAGCGCGGCGCCGTGGCCGGCGCCCTCGACGAGCTTGGCCGGGACGGCGGCCAGCACGTCGGGGCGCCGCGCGTAACCGAGGTAGCCGGTGGCCTCGACCACCTCGGGCACCTCGGCCCCGGCGGTGACCAGCGAGGACGCCGCCGCGAGCAGCAGCGGCCCGCTGCCGGCCACCACGATCCTCCGGCCCGGCAGCACCAGGCCCGCCTTGAGCATGGCCTGCGCCCCACCGGCGGTGACCACCCCGGGCAGCGTCCAGCCCGGGAACGGCAGCTGCCGCTCGTACGCGCCGGTGGCCAGCAGGACGGCGGCGGCCCGGACGGTGGCCCGCTCGTCGGCGGCCGGCCCGAGGGTGGCGTGCACCGCCCAGCCGGTGTCGGCCGGGCGCTCCAGGGCCCAGACCTGGTGACCGCCCAGGAGGTCCACCCGGCCGGTGCGGCGGTGCGCCGCGAGCCGGTCGGCCAGCCCGGTGTAGACGGACCAGCCGTGGTGCAGCCGGTCGGGCCGGGTGGCGCCCAGCCCGGGCGCGGGGTGGCGGTAGTACTGGCCGCCGGTGCGCGGGCCGGCGTCGAGCAGGGCGCAGCGCAGGCCGAGGTCGGCAGCAGCCACGGCCGCGGCGAGGCCCGCCGGGCCCGCACCGATCACGGCGAGGTCGTAACCGCCCCGCTCGGCGGGCCCGGACGCCGCGGACAGCCCGGACGGCTCGGACGGTTCGGACGCTTCAGACGGCTCGGACGCTTCAGACGGCTCGGACGCTTCAGACGGTTCGGACGGTTCAGACGGCGAGGTCGGCACGGCCGTTGCCCTCCTGGGTGGTGACGACGGTACCGGGCTCGGCCGGCACCAGACAGGTGCGCTGGTTGGGGCGGCCGTCCACGACGGCCAGGCAGTCGAAGCAGGCGCCGATCCCGCAGAACGCCCCGCGCGGCCTGCCGCCGACCCGGGTGGTGCGCCAGGCCAGCACGCCGTCCGCCCAGAGCGCGGCGGCGATCGACTGGCCGGGCAGGGCCGGCACCGGCCGGCCGTCGAAGTCGATGGTGTGGGCGGGCCCCGGCTCCGCCCCGACCAGCGCGGCCGGGGTCCGGCGTCGCATCGGCGGGTTCATCCGCGCGTTCTCCATTCCGAAGTTCCTCTGATCCGCCCGCGCGGTCCTGCGCCGCGCGGCCGCCCCACCCGGCCCGTCCGTCCCTGAGCCCGTCCGTCCGCGGACGGGCTCACGCCCCGGCCGGGAAGCGGTCCGCCCGGAACGGCGCGAGGTCCAGCTCCGGCCGCTTGCCGGTGAGCTGCTCGCTGATCAGCAGCCCGGTCGCCGGGGCGAGCCCGATGCCCGCCCCTTCGTGGCCGCAGGCGTGATGGAGCCCCGGCACCCTCGGGTCGGCGCCGATCGCGGGCAGGTGGTCCGGCAGGTACGGGCGGAACCCCCGGTAGGCGCGGACCACGCTGACGTCGGCGAGTACCGGGAAGAGCGCGGCGGCCTGCGCGGCGAGCCGGTGCAGCACCTCCACCGAGAGGGTCCGGTCGAAGCCGACCCGCTCCCGGCTGGCGCCGATCAGCACCGGACCGCCGGGGGTGCCCTCGACCACCGCCGAGGTCTGCAGTGCGGCCGAACCGCTGGCCACGTCCGCGACGTAGTCGGCCGCGTAGACCTTGCGCCGGACGATCCGCGGCAGCGGCTCGGTCACCAGGACGAAGCCCCGGCGGGGCAGCACCGGCAGGTGCACGCCGGCCAGCGCGGCCAGCTCGCCGCCCCAGGTGCCGGCGGCGTTGATCACGGCCGGCGCCGCCAGCCGGCGCCGGTCGGTGACGACGCCGCGTACGGCGCCGTCCGGCCCGGTGGTCACCGCCCGGACGGTCTCGCCGGTGTGCAGGACCGCGCCAGCGCGGCGGGCGGCGCGCAGCAGGTGCGCGGCGGCCAGGGCGGGCTGGACCTGGGCGTCCTGGGGGTAGAGGAACCCGCCGGCCAGCCCGGGGGCGAGGTGCGGTTCGAGTTCGCGCAGCCGCTCGCCGGGGATCTCCTCGGCGGTGACGCCGACCGTCCCCTGCTCGGCGGCGAAGGCGCGCAAGGCGTCCTGGCGGGCCGGGGTGTCGGCGACCACCAGGCCGCCCTTGGGCTCGTACTCGACGGCGGCGCCGAGCTCCTCGGCGAGCTCGCGCCAGAGCCGGGTGGACAGCAGCGCGAGGTCGAGTTCCGGCCCGGGCTCCTTGTCGGAGACCAGCAGATTGCCCTCACCGGCGCCGGTGGTGCCACCGGCGACCGGGCCCCGGTCGATGACGGCGACGGCGAGCCCGGCGCGGGCGGCGTAGTAGGCGCAGGCAGCACCGACCACGCCGGCGCCGACCACGACGACATCCAGGGGAGGTCTCTGAGGCGTGGACACCGCAGTAATATGTCACATGCCATCGTGCCTGCCAAGAGCGCCCCGCCGACCGGTCGGCTCCGGGCCGAGAGGTCGGCCCCGGAACCCCCGTGCACGGCGCCCCACCGGCGGCTTCCCCGACGCCGGGGCCCATGCGAAAGACCCCGGCCCCACCGAGGAACGGCGGGGCCGGGGTCTTTCGAGGCGGGTCACCCCATCACGTGATGTCGTCCATCTGCTCGTGCCGGGCGGCCGGCACCGGCGCCGGGATCACCGGCGCGCCGGAGGCCTCGACGGCCTCCGTGCCCTCCACCGGCTGCACCGAGAGGTCCAGGTGCGAGGCCTCCTCGTCGTCCAGCCCGAGGTCCGGGTTGCGACGGGCCTTGCGCCGGTCGTTCACGATGGCGATCGCGACCGCGACGAAGTACAGCGCCCAGATCGGCGCGGCCAGCACCAGCATGCTGACGGGCTCGGCGCTCGGCGTCGCGAAGGCGGCGAAGACGGTGATCCCCAGCACCATGCCGCGCCACCACCCGAGCAGCCGCTTGCCGGTGACCATGCCGACCATGTTCAGCATCACCAGCAGCAGCGGGAACTCGAAGGCGAGGCCGAAGACCAGCACCATCCGGGTCGCGATGTCGAGGTAGTCCTCGGGCGGCAGGATCGGCGTGGTGTTGTTCGGGGTGAACGAGATCAGTACGTCGACCGTGGTCGGCAGCACCAGGATGGCGCAGGTCACGCCGGCCAGGAACAGCGGCGCCCCGCAGGCCATGAAGATGATCGTGTACTTCTTCTCGTGCCGGTGCAGACCCGGCGCGACGAAGGCCCAGACCTGGTAGAGCCAGACCGGCACGGCCGCGACCACACCGGCCGTCAGCGACACCTTGAGCATCCAGGTGAAACCGGCGGTCAGACCGATGTTGGAGACCTGGGCGCACTTGCCGTGGTACTGGTCGGCGGTCTCCACGGTGCAGTGCGGCAGCGGCTTCAGCAGGAAGTCTTCGAGCTGCTTGTGGTAGATCGCAGCGACGATCGTGATGACCACGATCGCCAGGACCGACTTGACCACCCGGTTCCGCAGTTCCCTCAGGTGGTCGGCGAGGGCCATCCGCCCCTCAGGATCCTTGGACGTCTTCGACGCCTTCGAGAGCTTGCTCAACCCCGGTCCTCAACTCGTGCGTCGAGCCCCGCCGGTCGACGGGCCTCAGTAGTCGCTTGCGTCACGTGCACCACGTGCGCCGCGGACCGCTCAACGCGGGCCGCCACCGTCCGTTCCCGTCCCGGTGGGCTGCTCGGCCACCGGCCGGGCCGTCCCGGACGCCCCCGGCGCGGCCTGGATCGTCTTCGCGGGGTCGGCCGCGACGGCGGGCGCGGGCTGGGCCGGCGCGCTCTCGTCCGCCGCACCGTCCGAACGCATCGCCTTGGTCTCGCTCTTCAGGATCCGCATGGACTGGCCGAGCGAGCGCGCCAGGTCGGGCAGCCGCTTGGCGCCGAAGAGCAGAATGGCAAGAACCACGATCACCAGGATCGCGATCGGCGAGATCCGCATGTTCGACCACCTTCAGTCATGGCGGCACACCGGCAGGCCACCGCTGCGGGGATGGTAACCGCTGCGAGTGACGCCCTGACGACGGCCGCCCGAACAGGACAGCGGCCCCCGTCGCACTTCAGGAGCCTGCTGAGAGCGTAACCCGCCCGAACCTCCGGGCAGCAGCCCCCGTACCCCCGAAGTCCTCGCGACGGTCAACCGTTACCGGCCGGCCCGCCCGGGCCGGCCGGCCGCTCAGCGGCCCGGAACCGCCGCGGCGAGGTCGCCGGCCGCCTCGGCCAGCGCCCGGGAGGCGGTGTCCACTCCCTTGGCCAGCGTCCGCACGTCCAGCCAGAGCCGGATCGCGAGGACACCGAGGACCAGCAGACCGGCGGTGGCGAGCAGGACGGCGGCGACGAGCATCCAGGACATGGCCCCTACCCTATCCGCCGGCTTCGGCCCGACCCGTCCCGCCCGACGGCAGGACGGCCCCCGCCGCACCCGGCCCCCCGGCCGGGACGAGACGCATCGTCCGCACCCCGGCGCCGGTCAGCGCCGACACGATCTTCTCCCCCGCCTGCTTACGGACCGAGGCGCCGCAGAGCGGGCAGCCGAAGCTGTAGTGCGCCTGGGCCGGCGTCCGGCCCAGCGTGAGGCGGAACTCCTCGGCGGGCAGCTCCACCTTCTCCCGGCACTCCGAGCAGTAGACCTTGAATCTGGTACCCGGCTCCACGGCTCAGACCTGCCCCTCCCCGTAGCCGGCCAGCGCCTCCAGCGCCGCCGACCGCGCCTGCTCGGCGAGCGCCGGCGGCGAGACGATCCGCCCGTCCCGGCCGAGCCGCAGCGCCAGCGGGCGCAGCTGGGACGGGTCGGCGCTGCGCAGGGTGATCCGCAGCCCGCCGTCGGGCAGTTCCTCGGCCCGGTCGTGGGTGTAGTACTCGGCCACCCAGCGCCCGCCGGAGGACACCTCGACCACCACCTCGGGGTCGGTCGCGGACGGGTTGACCAGCCCGCCCGAGAGGTCGCGCGGCTCCCGCTTGGGCGGGTCGGAGGGGATGTCCAGCACCTTGATCTCGGCGACCCGGTCGAGCCGGAACATCCGGTGGTCCTCGGAGGTCCGGCACCAGGCCTCCAGGTAGGTGTGGCCCTCGGTGAGCAGCCGGATCGGGTCGACCTCGCGCTCGGTCATGCCGCCGCGCCCGTGCGAGTAGTACCGCAGCCAGAGCCGCCGGCCCTCGCTCAGCGCACGGTCGATGTCCGCGAAGACGTGGCTCTCCGCCTCGAAGGTGACACCGACCCGGGCGCTGCCCTCGGCGCTGTCCCCGGCGGCGTTCTCGATCTTGGCGACGGCCCGGGTGAGCGCCTCCCGGTCACCGGCCCGCAGACCGGGCAGGCCCGCCACCGCGCGGGCGGCGACCAGCAGCGCGGTCGCCTCGTCCGCGGCCAGCCGCAGCGGCTGGGCGACGTCGTCGACGTTGTGCCACCAGATCCGCTCGCCGTCGGTGTCGATGTCGAGCAGGTCACCGCCGCGGAAGCTGGTGCCGCACATCGGCAGCACGTTGAGGTCGCCGATCAGCTCGCGCTCGGTGATCCCGAAGGCCCGGGCCACCTCGGCGACCTCGGCGCCGGGCCGCTCGCGCAGGTAGGTGACCAGCGAGAGCATCCGCCGGGTCTGGTCGATCGCGTTGCTCATGCCCGCACTCCTTCAGCACTCTCCACCGCGGCGCCCTCGGCGCCACCCGCGCCGGCCACCGCGCGCAGCCGCTCGATCACGTCGGCGCGCAGCTCCTCGGGGCCGATCACCAGCACGTCCGGCCCGAACTCGGCGAGGTCGGCGCCGAGCCCGTTGCCGTACGGGATCTCCAGCTCGTCCCAGCCCTCGTCGGCCGCGGACTGCGGCCGGGTGCTCAGCGCCTTGGTGCGCAGCGGGAAGCCGGCACCGCGGCGGACCCTGACGACCGCCGTCGCGGTGGCGCCCTCACCGGCGAACTTGGCGACCGTGGCGCGGACGTCGACGTGCTCGGGGACGGTGCCGAGGAACGCCCCGGAGCGGGTGCGGACCTTGCCGGTGATCCGGCTGAGCCGGAAGACCCGGGCGTCGGAGCGGTCGCGGTCCCAGCCCGCCAGGTACCAGTGGCCGCGCCAGCACTCCAGCGCCCAGGGCTCCACGGTGCGCTGCTCGGCGGCGGCGGCGCCGGCCTTGCGGTACTCGAAGGTGACCGGGCGGCGGTCGCGGGCGGCGGTGAGCAGCGGTTCGAACGCGGCCTCCCGGGCGGGGATGCGCGGTTCGAGGGCGCTGCGGCTCTCGGTCTCGGTGAACGGGACGCCGGCGGCGCGCAGCTTCTGCAGGGCGCCGCTGGCCGCGCCGGACATCTTGGCCTGCTGCCAGACCCGGGCGGCGAGGGTGAGCGCGGCGGCCTCCTCGGCGTCGAGGGCGATCTCCGGGAGCCGGTTGCGGTCGGCGCGGGCCAGGTAGCCGAGCTCGCCGTCCAGGGCGTTCTCGTCGACGTCGATGACCAGACCGAGTTCGCGCAGGTCGTCCTTGTCCCGCTCGAACATCCGGTTGAAGGCGTCCTCGCTGCTGTTCTGCCAGGCCTCGCGGTACGCCTCGATGGATTCCCGCAGCTCCTTCTTGGAGAGCGGACGTCTGGTGTTCATCAGGCACAGGGCGAGATTCATCAGCCGCTCTGCCTTGGCGATCGCCATCGCTGACCCTTCCGGTGTGCCGCGCCGCGCGCGGGGTGCGCCCGCCGGGCAGTGGTCGACCCGGCGGGACCGACCGTACCGGTAGCGGTACGCACTGCAAAAGCCGAGTCCACGAACGCGCGAGGGCCGCACCCCCGGGGTTGGGGATGCGGCCCTCGGTCACGACCGGCTCAGACGCCCAGCAGGTCGACGACGAAGATCAGGGTCGAGCCCGCCGGGATGAGCGGGGACGGCGACTGGTTGCCGTACGCCAGGTGCGCCGGGATGACCAGCTCGCGGCGGCCGCCGACCTTCATGCCGACGACGCCCTGGTCCCAGCCCTTGATGACGCGGCCGGCGCCGAGCGGGAACTTGAAGCTGCTGCCGCGGTTCCAGCTGGCGTCGAACTCCTCACCGGACTCGAACGTGACACCGACGTAGTGCACCTCGACGACCTGGCCCGGCTTGGCCTCCTCGCCGGTGCCGACCTCGATGTCGCGGATCTGCAGCTCGGTGGGCGCGTCGCCGCCCGGGAAGTCGATCTCCGGCTTCGTCTTGTTGCTCACATCTGCCTCTTCTCGCGGTTGGTTCGGTTCATGACCAGGCGGCGGGCACCCGTACCCGGTCCGTTACCCGGACCACGGTACGGGCGCCCGCCGCCCGTGCGGGCTCGGCCACGCGGCCGGTCCCGAAGGTCACACACCCACCATTGTCACCCGAAAGTGGATCAGCCCTGACCCGCATCGAGAATGTCGACGACGAACACCAGGGTGGAGTTGGCCGGGATGTCGCCCTGCGCCTGGTCCTTGTAACCCAGCGAGGCGGGGATGACCAGCTCGACGCGGCTGCCCACGGTCTGGCCCTCCAGACCCTGGTCCCAGCCCGCGATGACCTGGCCGCCACCGACCGGGAACGAGAACGCCTGGCCCTTGCTCAGCGAGGAGTCGAAGACCTTGCCGTCCTTGAACAGCGCGCCGGTGTACTGGACGACGACCTTCTCGCCCTTCTCCACCTTCGGGCCGGTGCCCTTGATCAGGACGTGCGACTTCAGCTCGGTCGGGTCGGCGGCGCCGGGGACCGGGGTGATGTCGGCCGGCTTCTTGCCGTTGTCCTTCACCTGCGGGAAGTCCGCGGGCGGCGGGGTCACGGTGCCGCTGAGCACCGCGTCGGGCGCGTTGCTGTTGCGGATGTCGATGACGAAGACCAGGTTGTCCTTGGCCCCGATCGACATGTTCGGGTTGCCCTGCGCGCCGAACGCGGCGGCCGGCGGGGCCACCACGAGCACCCGGCTGCCGGCCTTCTTGCCGACCACGGCCTGGTCGAGCGCCGGGATCAGCGCGTCGGTGCCGGCCTGGAAGATCTGCGGCTTGCCCGCGTCGTCGTACGAGCTCGGGATGTCCTTGCCCGTCGTCCAGTCCTTGGCGGTGTAGTCGACCGAGGTCCAGGAGTTCTTCTCGACCTTGGGGCCGGTGCCCTCGGAGAGGACCTTGACCACGAAGCTGCCGTCGGCCTGGTCGCCGGGCACCTCGATGCCGGCCTTCTTGCCGAACTCGCCGGTGATGGTCGGCAGCACCTTGGCGGTGTCCTTGATCGGCGGCACCGGCTCGGCGGACGGCGTCGGCGGCGCGGACTTGGCCGCGTCGGCCTGCGTGGTGGTGTCCGACTTGGACCCGCCGTCGCGGTTCACCACGTACAGCGTGATGCCGCTGCCGACCAGCAGCAGGGCCAGCACGGTGCCGAGCACCACGCCCAGCCTGCCGACCCCGGGCGGGTTCTCGTCGTACCCGGCCTCCGAGGTGTCCTGGCGGCGCACGTTCGAGGCGAAGATCTGCGGGGCCTCGTCGGTCTTCGTCCCGCCCGCGGCCCGCTTCGCCTGGGCCTCGTCCGGCCGCACCCAGCCGGGCGAGTGCTTCAGGATCGACGGCGGGACGACGATCGACTCACCGTCGCCGGGCAACGGGCCACCGGGCCGCGAGTCAGCCGGGTCACCGGCGGAGTTTCCGTTCGCGGTGCCGGCCCCGCCCGGGCTCGACGCTTTCTCAGACATGACTCCCCATCCATCTCGCCACGAGGTCTTCGAGGTCTTCGGCCGGCGTGGTGAGCGCCGGAGTGCTGTCGCACTGCCGCCCGGAACCCGGACGCCGACGGCGCCTACCACAGTGCGAGGGCAGTATGACAGGTCAGGATGAGGGCGGACGCTTCCGTGTGCGAGCGCCCGCCCAAGCGTACGGACCCCACCCGTCACTTCCTAGGGTCTGCCGGCACCCAGCGCCGGCCGGGGCACCCGGTCAGACCGCCTCAAGGATGTCGATCACGAAGACCAGCGTCGAGTTCGGCGGGACGGAGCCCTGCGCCTGGTCCTTGTACCCGAGGGCCGGCGGCACCACCAGCTCCACCCGGCTGCCGACGGTCTGGCCGACCAGCCCCTTGTCCCAGCCCTCGATCACGCTGCCGGTGCCGATCTGCAGCGCCTGCGCGCCGCCGTGGCTCCAGGACGAGTCGAACTGCTGGCCGTTGCTCCAGAGCACCCCGGTGTACTGCACGACCAGGGTCTGGCCGGACTTCACCGGCTTGCCCTCGCCCTTGATCAGCACGGCCTGCTGGAGGTCGGTGGGCGCGGCCTGGCCGGGCGGGATGGTGATCGTCACAGCGGCCTTGCCGTTGTCCTTCACCTGCGGGAGGTTCGCCGGCGGCTGGGTCATCGTGCCGGAGAGCGTGGAGTCCTGCGGCAGGCTCTCCATGATGTCCAGTACGAACACCACGGTGTCGCCCGGCGCCACCCCGAGCTGGTTGTTGCCCTGGGTGCCGAACGCCGCGGCCGGCGGGGCCACCACCAGCAGCCGGCTGCCGACCTTCTTGCCGATCACGCTCTGGTCGAAGGCGGGCACCAGCTGCCCGCTGCCCGCCTGGTACAGCTGCGGCTTGCCGCCCTCGTCGTAGGAGCTGGGCAGGTCCTTGCCCGTCGTCCAGTCCTTCGCCGAGTAGTTCACCGTCACCCAGTCGCCCTTGTTGACCGTGGAGCGGTCGCCCTCACTGACGGTGTTCACCACGAACTGGCCGCTCGGCGCACCGTCCGGGATGGTGATGGTGGCCTTGCTCCCGAACCCGCCGCCCGACAGGGTCGGCATCGGCGAGGCCTCGTTCACCGGCGCGGGCACCGTGGGGGCCGCGCTGGACGCCGTGGGCGTCGCCGGGCTGGTCGCCTTGGTGGAGCTGCTGCAGGCGACCGCCAGCAGCAGGGGCAGGGTGAGAAGCAAACCGGCGGTGCGGCGCACGGCGTTCCTAACTGTCGGTCAAAGTCGGTTCTCCGGACTCGACGGACAGCGTATTCCCCGACGTCGTCCGGCCCCGGTAGACACCACCGGGGCCGGACACCGCAAAGATCACATCGGGACGGGCCCTCACATGCCCGCGATCAGCTTCTCCACTCGCTCGTCCACCGAACGGAACGGGTCCTTGCAGAGCACCGTCCGCTGAGCCTGGTCGTTCAGCTTCAGGTGCACCCAGTCGACCGTGAAGTCCCGGCGCTGCTCCTGCGCCCGGCGGATGAAGTCGCCCCGCAGCCGGGCCCGGGTGGTCTGCGGCGGCACGGACTTGGCCTCGAAGGTCTTGAGGTCGGTGGTCATCCGCTTCGCCTGGCCCTTGCCCTGGAGCAGGTAGAACAGGCCGCGCCGGCGGTGGATGTCGTGGTACGCGAGGTCGATCTGGGCCACCCGCGGGTTGGACATGCTCATCTGGTGCTTCTCGCGGTAGCGCTCGATGAGCTTGTACTTCATGATCCAGTCGATCTCGGTGGCCACCCCGTCCAGCCGGTCGGTGCGGATCGCCTCCAGGGTGCGGCCCCAGAGGTCCAGCACCAGGGCGATGGTGCCGGTGTTGATGCCCTTGCGGTCGGCGAACTCCAGCGCCTTGCTGTAGTACTCCTCCTGGATGTCCAGCGCGCTGGCCTCCCGGCCGTTGGCGAGCCGGACCTGGTGGGTGCCGGTGAGGTCGTGGCTGACCTCGCGGATCGCCCGGATCGGGTTCTCCAGGGTGAGGTCGCGCATCACCACGCCGGCCTCGATCAGCCGGAGCACCAGGTCGGTGGCGCCGACCTTGAGCAGCGTGGTGGTCTCGGACATGTTGGAGTCGCCGACGATGACGTGCAGCCGGCGGTAGCGCTCGGCGTCGGCGTGCGGCTCGTCGCGGGTGTTGATGATCGGGCGGGAGCGGGTGGTCGCGGAGCTGACGCCCTCCCAGATGTGCTCGGCGCGCTGGCTGACGCAGAACACCGCGCCGCGCGGGGTCTGCAGCACCTTGCCGGCGCCGCAGATCAGCTGGCGGGTCACCAGGAACGGGATCAGTACGTCGGCCAGCCGGGAGAACTCACCGTGCCGGGCCACCAGGTAGTTCTCGTGGCAGCCGTAGGAGTTTCCGGCCGAGTCGGTGTTGTTCTTGAACAGGTAGACGTCCCCCGCGATGCCCTCCTCGTGCAGCCGCCGTTCGGCGTCCACCAGCAGCCCTTCGAGGATGCGCTCGCCCGCCTTGTCGTGCGTCACCAGCTCGACGACGTCGTCGCACTCGGGAGTGGCGTACTCGGGGTGGGAGCCCACGTCGAGGTAGAGGCGGGCGCCGTTGCGCAGGAACACGTTGCTGCTGCGGCCCCAGGAGACAACGCGGCGGAAGAGGTAGCGCGCCACCTCGTCCGGTGACAGCCGTCGCTGACCCCGGAACGTGCAGGTGACGCCGTACTCGTTCTCCAGCCCGAAAATTCGACGGTCCATGGCACCTTCTCTCGAAGGAATCACCGGTTTCGGCCGGTGCGCGGATCGGGATCCTGAACTCTGCGGCACCGGGCCGCAGCTGGCCTTGTAGGCCGATCCCCTGCTTCGGCAACGGGCAGGGCTCGTCCGGGGGCGCCGGCCGTCAGGTCGGCGTGGAGCCCCACGGTCTCGACCGCTGGGGAGGAGTCACGAGGCGTCCGTTCTCTGCGTGGGCCACCGGAGGGGGCCCGTACGGCGGCGGGTGACGGCCGCCGTACGGGACTCCTCCGCACTGCTAGTCGGACTGGTCCGGCACGTCCGACGCGTCCGACGCGTCCGACCGGTCGGCCGGCGGCTTGGCCGCCGGCTTCTCGTCCTCGTCCGCCTCGGCGGACTCGTCGCCGTCGAGCAGCCGGGCGAGCTGGCCGCCCAGGATGCGCTTGAACTTGCGCTGCTGGAAGCGCTGGCGGTCCAGGACCGCCACCTCCAGCTGCTCGGGGGTCATGGTCCGCGGGGAGCCGCCGTTGGGGTCCCGGGCGAGCGAGTCCACCGCGACCTTGATCGCGTCGGTCAGGGACAGCCCGCTGCGGTGCCGCTGGCCCAGGTAGTTGCCGATCGAGTCGGCGTTGCCGCCAACCACCACGTAGTTCTTCTCGTCGACGACCGAGCCGTCCGGGGTGAGCCGGTAGATCTGGTCCTCGTCCGGGGTGCGGCCGACCTCGGCCACGATCAGCTCGACCTCGTACGGCTTCTCGCCGACCGAGGAGAAGATGGTGCCGAGCGTCTGGGCGTAGACGTTGGCCAGGCCCCGGGCGGTGACGTCGGCCCGGTCGTAGGAGTAGCCGCGCAGGTCGGCGTAGCGGACGCCGCCGATCCGCAGGTTCTCGAACTCGTTGTAGCGGCCGACCGCCGCGAAGGCGATCTTGTCGTAGATCTCGGAGACCTTGTGGAGCGCCCGCGAGGTGTTCTCCGCGACGAAGACGATGCCGTCGGCGTAGGTGAGCACGACCACGCTGCGACCACGCGCGATGCCCTTGCGGGCGTACTCCGCGCGGTCCGCCATGGCCTGCTGGGGCGAGACGTAGAACGGTGTCGACACCGGCGGTCGTCCCTTCCTTGGTAGGTGTGGCTAGAGCAGCGGGGCCTGCGGGCCGTTGGGGCGGATCAGGCGCTCGTCGGTGATCGAGACGGCGATCGCGGAGACCTCGGCCTCGGTGAGCCGGCGGAAGCCGTCCTCGGTGATCAGCGAGACGATCGGGAAGATCTTCCGGGCGAGGTCCGGACCGCCGGTGGCGGAGTCGTCGTCGGCCGCGTCGTAGAGCGCCTGGACGACCAGGGTGGCGGCCTGCTCGGCGGTCAGGTCCGCGCGGTAGAGCTTCTTCATCGAGCCGCGGGCGAACACCGAGCCGGAGCCGGTGGCGGCGAACCCGCGCTCCTCGGAGCGGCCGCCGGTGACGTCATAGGTGAAGATCCGGCCGCGACCGAGGTCGAGGTCGTAACCGGCGAAGAGCGGGACGACCGCGAGGCCCTGCATCGCCATGCCGAGGTTGCCCCGGATCATGGTGGTGAGGCGGTTGGCCTTGCCCTCCAGCGAGAGCACGGTGCCCTCGATCTTCTCGTAGTGCTCCAGCTCCAGCTGGAACAGCCGGACCATCTCGACGGCGAGGCCGGCGGTGCCGGCGATGCCCACCGCGCTGTACTCGTCGGCCGGGAAGACCTTCTCGATGTCACGCTGGGCGATCACGTTGCCCATGGTCGCCCGGCGGTCACCGGCGATGACCACACCGCCGTCGAACACTGCCGCGACGATCGTCGTCCCGTGCGGGGCCTCGACGACCGCTCCCATGGGCAGCTCGCGGCGCCCGGGGATCAGCTCCGGCTGGTGGTCGGCCAGGAAGTCGAGGAACGACGAGGACCCCGGGGTCAGGAAGGCAGCCGGTAGACGCCCGGTGCCACGAGTGTTGGCTTCCACACGATTCCTTCCAGGTAGCTTGAAGCGCACGCTGCCCGCACCCTACCCGCCGACGATCACCGTCCATGCGTGGTGGGCCGGACCGGGGCGGACGGGCGGCCGTTGCCGCCCGTCCGCCCTCGGCGGTCGCGACCGTGAATTCCCTGAATGCCCGAACGGGGCTACTCGCCGCCCTTTTGCACGAATTGGCGTACAAAATCCTCGGCATTCGACTCGAGGACCTCGTCGATTTCGTCGAGAACCGCGTCGACGTCGTCGCCGAGCTTTTCCTGGCGCTCCTTGAGGTCGTCGGAATTCTGCGCTTCCGCAGCCTGCTCCTCGACCTCCTCGGAGGAGCGGTTCGCCCGCTGCTGGCCGCCGTCGGTGTCCTTGCTCGCCATTTCCCTCACCCCGCTCGATCTGTCTGGCACGGTTTGGTCGCTGCTTGCTGCACCGACCCTATACACAGGGCGCGGCTACCGCTTCCGGTTTGCCGTGGCGCTTCCTGTCCAACACCCGCTGTCACCCCGGATGATTCCCATTCGGCGGACGTTCACCCGTGGTGATCGAAAAGTTACCCGCCGGCCAGCACCCGGAGCAGGTCCTCGGCCGTGCGGCAGCGGTCCAGCAGCTCCTTGACGTGGTTGCGGGTGCCGCGCAGCGGCTCCAGCGTCGGGACCCGCTGGAGCGAGTCGCGGCCGGGCAGGTCGAAGATCACCGAGTCCCACGAGGCGGCTGCCACGTGGTCCGCGTACTGCTCCAGACAGCGCCCGCGGAAATAGGCCCTGGTGTCCTCCGGAGGCTTGGAGACGGCCCGCTCGACCTCCTCGTCGGTCAGCAGCCGCTCGAACCGCCCACGGGCCACCAGGCGGTTGTAGAGGCCCTTCTCGGGCCGTACGTCGCTGTACTGCAGGTCGACCAGGTGCAGCCGGGAGTTGTCCCACTCCAGCGCGTCGCGGCTGCGGTAGCCCTCCAGGATCTCCCGCTTGGCGATCCAGTCCAGCTGCCGGGAGAGCGACATCGGATCGCGCTCCAGCCGCCCCAGCACGTCCTCCCAGCGCGCCAGGACGTCCACCGTCTGCTCGTCGGCGTCGGTGCCGAAGCGGTCCTCGACGTACTTGCGGGCCAGCTCGAAGTACTCCAGCTGGAGCTGGACGGCGGTGAGCCGGCGCCCGTTGCGCAGCGTGATGAGGTGCTTCAGCGACGGGTCGTGGGAGATCCGGTGCAGGGTGCGCACCGGCTGGTCGACGGCGAGGTCGGCGGCGATGAAGGAGTCCTCGATCATCGCCAGCACCAGGGAGGTGGTCCCGAGCTTGAGGTAGGTGGAGATCTCGGAGAGGTTGGCGTCCCCGATGATCACGTGCAGCCGGCGGTACTTCTCGGCGTCGGCGTGCGGTTCGTCGCGGGTGTTGATGATCGGCCGCTTGAGCGTCGTCTCCAGGCCGACCTCGACCTCGAAGTAGTCGGCGCGCTGGCTGATCTGGAAGCCGTTCGCCGAGCCGTCCTGGCCGATGCCGACGCGGCCGGCGCCGGTGACCACCTGGCGGGAGACGAAGAACGGGGTGAGGTGGCGGACGATGTCGGCGAACGGCGTCGCCCGCTTCATCAGGTAGTTCTCGTGGGTGCCGTAGGAGGCGCCCTTGTTGTCGGTGTTGTTCTTGTACAGGTGGATCGTCTGCCCGTTGGGCAGTTCCAGGGCGCGCTGGGCGGCGGCCGCCATGACCCGCTCGCCGGCCTTGTCCCAGAGCACGGCGTCGCGCGGGTTGGTCACCTCGGGCGAGCTGTACTCGGGGTGCGCGTGGTCCACGTAGAACCGCGCGCCGTTGGTGAGGATGATGTTCGCGAGGCCGATGTCCTCGTCGGTCAGCTGGCTGGCGTCCGCCACGTCGCGCGCGAGGTCGAAGCCCCGGGCGTCGCGCAGCGGATTCTCCTCCTCGAAGTCCCAACGGGCCCGCCGTGCCCGGTGCATCGCCGCCGCGTACGCGTTGACGATCTGGGACGAGGTGAGCATGGCGTTGGCGTTGGGGTGCCCGGGTACGGAGATCCCGTACTCGGTCTCGATGCCCATCACGCGCCGTACGGTCATGCGGCCCTCCTTGCCCGGTGTACCGCCCCCCACGGGCGGAACACGCTGACGTACCGCTGAACAACACCGACGCGGGCCGTGTGCCCGCGAACGGTGGGTCGAGCCTAGAACGCGGCACCGACAGGCGGGCCCCGAGACGCGCCGTCCGGCTGCGGGGCCGCGAGGCGCCACAGCCGGACGGGGTGCGTGCTGGTCCGGGGTCCGCTGCCG
This sequence comes from Kitasatospora sp. NPDC005748, assembly GCF_040630735.1. Taxonomy (NCBI): domain Bacteria; kingdom Bacillati; phylum Actinomycetota; class Actinomycetes; order Kitasatosporales; family Streptomycetaceae; genus Kitasatospora; species Kitasatospora sp. NPDC005748. Next base: position 17,341 of record NZ_JBEXYD010000073.1, on the reverse strand, counting down.
GCGGCCCGGAGTGGTGCGGTTACAGGTACTGCCCGGTGTTGGCGACGGTGTCGATGGAGCGGCCGGACTCGGCGCCCTGCTTGCCGGTGACGAGCGTGCGGATGAAGACGATCCGCTCGCCCTTCTTGCCGGAGATCCGGGCCCAGTCGTCCGGGTTGGTGGTGTTGGGCAGGTCCTCGTTCTCCTTGAACTCGTCCACGCAGGCGGCGAGCAGGTGGGAGACGCGCAGACCGCGCTGGCCGTGGTCGAGGAAGTCCTTGATGGCCATCTTCTTCGCACGGTCGACGATGTTCTGGATCATCGCGCCGGAGTTGAAGTCCTTGAAGTACAGGACCTCCTTGTCACCGTTGGCGTAGGTGACCTCCAGGAAGCGGTTCTCCTCGGTCTCGGTGTACATCCGCTCGACGACCGCCTGGATCATCGCCACCACGGTGGCCTCGACGGAGCCGTCGTGCTCCTTGAGGTCGTCCGGGTGGAACGGCAGCGAGCCCTTGAGGTACTTGGAGAAGATGTCCTTCGCGGCCTCGGCGTCCGGGCGCTCGATCTTGATCTTGACGTCCAGGCGGCCGGGCCGCAGGATCGCCGGGTCGATCATGTCCTCGCGGTTCGAGGCGCCGATGACGATGACGTTCTCCAGGCCCTCCACGCCGTCGATCTCGGCGAGGAGCTGGGGGACGATGGTGTTCTCCACGTCCGAGCTGACGCCCGAACCGCGGGTGCGGAAGAGCGACTCCATCTCGTCGAAGAAGACGATGACGGGGGTGCCCTCGCTCGCCTTCTCCCGGGCCCGCTGGAAGACCAGGCGGATCTGCCGCTCGGTCTCGCCGACGTACTTGTTGAGGAGCTCGGGACCCTTGATGTTGAGGAAGTAGCTCTTGCCCTGGGGCCGGCCGGTGACCTCGGCGACCTTCTTGGCGAGCGAGTTGGCCACCGCCTTGGCGATCAGCGTCTTGCCGCAGCCGGGCGGGCCGTAGAGCAGGACGCCCTTGGGCGGGCGCAGCTCGTACTCCTTGAAGAGCTCGGCGTGCAGGTAGGGCAGCTCGACCGCGTCGCGGATCTGCTCGATCTGGTTGCTGAGGCCGCCGATCTGGCGGTAGTCGATGTCGGGGACCTCTTCGAGGACGAGCTCCTCGACCTCGGACTTGGGCACGACCTCGTAGACGTAGCCCGAGCGGGGTTCGAGCAGCAGGGCGTCCCCCGCCCGGATGGTGAGCTCGCGCAGCGGTTCGGCGAGGCGCACCACCCGCTCCTCGTCGGTGTGGCCGATGACCAGGGCGCGTTCGCCGTCCTCCAGGACCTCCTTGAGGGTGACGATGTCGCCGATGCGCTCGAAGGCCATCGCGTCCACGATGTTGAGGGCCTCGTTGAGCATCACCTCCTGGCCGCGCCGCAGCTCGTCGAGGTCGACGTTGGGGCTGACGTTCACGCGGAGCTTGCGCCCCCCGGTGAAGATGTCGGCGGTGCCGTCCTCGTTCTGGCTGAGGAAGGTGCCGAATCCGGCCGGGGGCTGTGCCAGCCGGTCCACTTCCTCCTTGAGGGCCACGATCTGGTCGCGGGCCTCTCGCAGGGTGGAGGCGAGCCGTTCGTTCTGGGCGGACACGCCGGCCAGGTTGGTCTGGAGCTCGACGATCCGCTCTTCGAGGATTCTCGAATTGCGCGGCGAGTCGGCGAGCTTGCGGCGCAGCACGGCGATTTCCTGCTCAAGGTACGAGACCTGAGCGGCCTCGTCGGAACCACGAGCGGGCCGGCCGGTGCTGCGGTTGTAGTCGTCATCGTGGGCTGCCACGGTCCTCACCTCCTCCGGGGAGCTGGACGCTTCCAGACCCTACCTGGGACCAGGGGTCCGTAAACCCCTAGATCAAGAAAGATGGAACGGGCGTGTCCGATCTTCGCCCTCGCGTGCTTCCCCTCTGCTTAGGGGATACCCAGCGCGCACCACCCAAAGCCGACCAGATGTATCGTCGAACGAGTCGATATCCGATCGCGACCGAGGGTCGCGGTCAGATCGTTGTACGAATGGCGGGATTGCCTCCCAATTGGGGGCGACCCGGGACAGAAACGGCAGGGGACCATGTCGGTGACCGAAGAGGCGACGGCCGGCGAAGCGCTGGAGGTGTGGATCGACCAGGATCTGTGCACCGGCGACGGCATCTGCGCGCAGTACGCGCCCGAGGTCTTCGAGCTGGACATCGACGGCCTCGCCTATGTGAAGGGCTCGGACGACGAGTTGCGCCAGCAGCCCGGCGAGACCGTGCCGGTGCCGCTGACGCTGCTTCAGGACGTGGTGGACTCGGTGAAGGACTGCCCGGGCGACTGCATCCACGTGCGCCGGGTCTCCGACCGGGCCGAGGTCTACGGCCCGGACGCCGAGTAGCCCCGGCCGGCGGGCCCTGAGCCCGGCGGGCACCCGCCCCGAGGCGACCGCGATCCCGCCCCGAGCCGAAGGGGCGCGCCGGTGCCGAAAGGGAGAAGCGAGGACGCCCCGAGGAACGAGGGGCGTTGGAGCGCCGACCGTCGGCACCGGGTCAAGCGCCCCGGGAGCGAGCGGGCAGCCCGCCCCGAGCCGAAGGGGCACGCCGGTGCCGAAAGGGAGAAGCGAGGACGCCCCGAGGAACGAGGGGCGTTGGAGCGCCGACCGTCGGCACCGGGTCAAGCGCCCCGGAGGCGAGCGGGCGAGAACACAGCCCCGGAGGCGAGCGGGCGAGTAGCAGTCAGGCCTGCGCCAGTGGAGCGGTGGTCTGGGAGCGGTCCCAGCCGGCGTCCTTGCGCGTCCAGGTGAGGTCGAGTGAGATGTCCGGGCTGAACCGCGGCACGTCGTCGCCGGAGTACCCCTGCGCGTGGCCGGTGATGGTGCCGTCGCTGCGCAGGCCGAGCCTTCCGACGGTGAGGTTCTCGCGCTCGGAGAGCAGGGTGGCCACCACGACGGGCCGGCCGTCGGGGCCGGGGCCGAGCAGGTAGACGGCGTCCGGCGGGGTGCCGTTCTCGGCCGCGCAGTGCGCGGCGGCGACGGTACCGGGCCGGCCGTCGCCGAGGTCGGCGGCGAAACTGACGGATATCTTGACCGGGAACGGGCCGCAGTCCAGCGGGAGTTCGGCCTTGGCCGGATCGGGCGCGGCGGCAGCCGGGAGGGCCTTCACGGTGGGGCGGGCCGGTTTCGGCGTCCCGGTGGCCGGATCCGCGGCGAGCACGGTGGCCACCACGGCGGCGCAGCCGCCGATCGCGAGGGCCCAGTGCCAGGGGGCCGATCGGGCGTGTCCGGGCCCGCTGCGGGCCTGCGGTGTCTGCTGCTCAACCCTCGCCGTGACCGCGGTCTCCACCAGGCGTCCCCTCCAGTGGGTCGGTGTGAGCGAGCATCGTCCCACACCGGCCTGGACGGGGGGTGGCGCGGGTGCGGGGGTAGCACGAAGGGGTGGTACGCGGGCGCGAAACCCGCGGTACCACCCCTGGTGGACGTACCGTCAGCCGAGTTGCTCCGGCTGCTCGACGTCGCCGGTGCGGGCGGCGGCCCGGGCGGCGGCGCGCTCCTGCAGGCTCGGCTCGGCCGAGCCGTTGTCGTAGTCCTCGCCGTACGCGCCCTTGGCCGGGCGGCGGCGGCGCAGCGGCGGCTCGACGCCGTCGGCGAGGCGGCGGGAGGTGAGCAGGAAGCCGGTGTGCCCGATCATCCGGTGGTCCGGGCGGACGGCCAGGCCCTCCAGGTGCCAGGTGCGGACCATGGTCTCCCAGGCCTGCGGCTCGGTGAAGGTGCCGTGCTCGCGCAGCGCCTCGACGGTCTTCGACATCTGCGTGGTGGTGGCCACGTAGCAGCAGATGAGGCCGCCGGGGACGAGCGCCTTGGAGGCGACGTCCAGGCACTCCCAGGGGGCCAGCATGTCGAGGATGACGCGGTCGACGTCGGACTCCACCAGGTTGTCCTGGAGGTCGCCGACGGTGAGCTTCCACGCCGGGTGGGGCCCGCCGAAGTAGCGCTCGACGTTGCTCTGGGCGATGTCGGCGAAGTCCTGCCGGCGCTCGTAGGAGGCCAGCATGCCGGTGTCGCCGACGGCGCGCAGCAGGTAGGTGGAGAGCGCGCCGGAGCCGACGCCGGCCTCGACCACGCGGGCGCCGGCGAAGATGTCGGCCATGGCGAGGATCTGCCCGGCGTCCTTCGGGTAGATCACGGCGGCGCCGCGCGGCATGGACAGGACGTAGTCGGGGAGCAGGGGGCGCAGCGCGAGGTACGGGACGTTCCCCGTGGTGCGCACGACCGTGCCCTCGGGGGCGCCGATCAGCTCGTCGTGCGGGAACGCACCCTTGTGGGTGTGGAACTGGTTCCCGGCCTGGAGCGTGAACGTGTAGTGGCGGCCCTTCGGGTCGGTCAGCTGGACCTGGTCCCCAACCTGGAAGGGCCCGCGTCGGCGGGTGGCACCGGTCGGTTCGGACATGCGGACAATCCTAAGGGAAGCAGGCGCTCCGCCCGACCACGATGATCACCGGCCGGCGATCGCGGCGGTCAGCCGCCGCTCGATGTCGCTGAGCGTGGCGACGCCGTAGACCCGGCCGTCGGCCTCCACCACCAGGTACTCGGTGGCCGGGTGGGCCCGCAGGGCGCGCAGCAGGTCCTCGCCGGCGAGTTCGACGGGCAGCCGCAGGCCCGGTTCGAGGTCGCGGGCCAGTGCGCCGACGGCGATCCAGGGGCGGCGGTGCTCGGGGACCTCGCGGACCTGGGACTCGCGGACCAGGCCGATCGGGTCGCCGCGGCCGTCGACCACGACGACGGCGCCGGCCTGCTGCTCGCGGACCCGGCGCAGCGCCTCGCCCAGCGGGGTGTCCGCGCTGACCTCGACGCCCCGGCGGACGAGGTCGCGCAGCCGCAGGTCGGGCAGCACCTCCTTGAGCCGGGCCTGCTGCACGCCGGCGCCGGCGCCGTTCCAGATGATCACGGCCAGGACGGCGGCCAGCACGGCGTCGATCAGGGTGTCGGTGGTGGTCCGGTCGGCGCCGCGGGCGGCGCCGAGCAGCGGCAGGCCGATCAGGACGGCGACGGCCAGCACGCGGCCGGCCCAGGCGGCGGCGACGGTGCCGGTCATCGGCCGGCCGGTGACGGCCCAGACGACGGCGCGCAGCATCCGTCCGCCGTCCAGCGGGAGGCCGGGCAGCAGGTTGAAGGCGGCGACGACGAGGTTGGAGACCATCAGGCCGGTGAGCAGCACCCCGGGGACGCTGGAGAGCTCGACGGCCTGGACGGCGAGGTAGAAGACGCCGCCGAGGAGCAGCGAGAGCAGCGGACCGACGAAGGCCAGCCAGAACTCCCGCCAGGGGCTCTCGGCCTCCTTCTCGATCTCGGAGACGCCGCCGAGGAACTGCAGCCGGATGCGGCGGACCCCGAGCCGGTAGCGGAGCGCGACCACGGTGTGGGCGAGCTCGTGGATCAGGACGGAGCCGTAGAACGCCACCGCGAAGAAGAACGCGACCAGGTAGCGGTTGGCGCCGAGCCCGGGCAGGACGTTCTCCAGCTGGCCGCCGAAGACCCAGGTGATCAGCGCGGCGATGACGAACCAGGAGGGGGTGACGTAGACGGGTACGCCGAAGGGCCGGCCCATCAGGATGCCGTTGCGGCCCTCCGGCTCCTCGGGCGGCCGGGGACCGGGCCGGGAGTCGCCGTCCTGCGGGGGCCGGTCGGAGGTCTGACGCCCCCTGCTGTCGCTCACCGTGATCCCTTCGGTCGGTTCACTGTCGTGCGCCGTGCGCCGGTGCGCCCACGCTACGTGATCAGGGCCGGGTACCGTCGCGCGCCCCTCTCGCAGGGTTCATACCCACTGGGAGGCCGGTGTGGCAGCACCGTGGCAGCGGGATGACAGCTCAGGGCAATAGGGTCGGGGTATGCAGCAGACCGACACCAGCAGCGCCGTCGTGGCCCCGGCGCGTCCACCGGCGCCGCCGACCGGCCTGTCCCCGTCCCGCGCGGGGGACTTCCTGACCTGCCCGCTGCTGTACCGGCTCCGGGTGATCGACAAGCTGCCGGAGCCCCCGAGCGCGGCGGCGACCCGGGGCACCCTGGTGCACGCGGTGCTGGAGCGGCTGTTCGACAGCCCGGCGGCCGACCGGACGCCGGAGCGGGCCCTGGGGCTGCTGCGGCCGCAGTGGGAGCGGCTGCTGGGCGAGCGCCCGGAGCTGGTCTCGCTGTTCCCGGAGGACCCGGACGGCGCGGCGCTGACCCGCTGGCTGGCGGACGCCGAGAAGCTCGTCGAGCGCTGGTTCCGGCTGGAGGACCCGACCCGGCTGCATCCGGTGGAGCGGGAGCTCTACGTGGAGACGGCCCTGGAGTCGGGGCTGCTGCTGCGCGGCTACATCGACCGGGTCGACGTCGCGCCCACCGGTGAGGTGCGGCTGGTGGACTACAAGACCGGCCGGGCGCCCTCGCGGGACTTCGAGGGCAAGGCGATGTTCCAGATGAAGTTCTACGCGCTGGTGGTGTGGCGGTGGAAGGGCGTGATCCCCAAGCGGCTGCAGCTGGTCTACCTCGGCGGGGGCGGGGACGTGGTCAGCTACGACCCGGACGAGGCCGACCTGCTCGCGGTGGAGCGCAAGCTGCAGGCGCTCTGGGAGCGGATCGGCGAGGCGGTGGCCACCGGCGACTTCCCCGCGACCCGCAACCGGCTCTGCGACTGGTGCGACCACCAGGCCAGTTGCCCGGAGTTCGGCGGCACTCCCCCGCCGTACCCGCTGCCGCTGGCGCTGCCGACGGCACGAACGTCTGACGAGGACGATCCCACGGGGGATCCGATGAGCAAGGAGTCCTAGGTGACGATCCGAGTGCTGCTGGTCGACGACCAGCCGCTGCTTCGCACCGGTTTCCGGATGATCCTGGAGGCCGAGGCCGACCTGGTGGTGGTCGGCGAGGCCGGCGACGGTCAGCAGGCGCTGGACCAGGTCCGGGCACTGCAGCCCGACGTGGTGCTGATGGACATCCGGATGCCCCGGATGGACGGCGTGGAGGCGACCCGCCGGATCGCCGGCCCGGGCCGCGACGGCCCGGCGAAGGTCCTGGTGCTGACCACCTTCGACCTCGACGAGTACGTGGTCGAGGCGCTGCGCGCGGGCGCCAGCGGCTTCCTGCTGAAGGACGTGCCGGCCGAGGAGCTGGTGCAGGCGATCCGGGTGGTCGCGGACGGCGCGGCGATGCTCGCGCCGAGCATCACCCGGCGGCTGCTGGACATGTACGCCACCAAGCTGCCCTCGGGCGAGGAGGCGCCGCCGCAGGCGCTGAACGCGCTGACCGAGCGTGAGCTGGAGGTGCTGAAGCTGGTGGCGCGCGGCCTGTCGAACGCGGAGATCGCGGCGGAGCTGTTCGTCAGCGAGACCACGGTGAAGACGCACGTCGGCCATGTGCTGACCAAGCTCCAGCTGCGGGACCGGGTCCAGGCCGCGGTCTACGCGTACGAGAGCGGGCTGGTGCGCCCCGGCGCGCTCTGAGCCCGGACCGGTCCGGACATGACGGTGGCCCGTCCGCTCCCCTTGCACCCTGGGGGGAGTGGACGGGCCACCGTGCTGAGGGTCACCCGGTGGAACGGGTCACTTGCCGAGCCGGCCGATCTCCCAGAAGCGGAAGAAGCCGGTGGTGTCCACGGTCGACTCCACGCCGGTGATGTTCGAACGCGAGGCGAAGAAAGCCTTGTTCTGGAACAGCGGGATCAGCGGCGCGTTGTCGGCGACGATGCCCTGGATCTGGGCGTAGGTGGCGGCGGCGGCGGCGCGGTCGGCCTGCTTGAGGCTCTCGGGCACCAGCTTCTGGCTGATCCGCGGGTCGTCCCAGCCGTGGTGGTAGGCCCCGCCCTCGACGATCAGCGGCGCGACGTAGTTGTCGGCGTCCGGGTAGTCGGCGAACCAACCGATGGTGTAGGCCTGGTACTTGCCCTCGACCCAGCCCTTCTTGTAGACGTCCCAGTCCGCCTCGTGCTGGACGGTCACCTGGAAGACGCCGCCGGCCTCCAGCTGCTTCTTCAGCGCGTCGGCCTCGGCGCCCTCGGCGCGCGAGCGCGACCAGGTGAGGTTCAGCTTGACCGGCATCGGGACCTTGGCCGCGGTGAGGATCGCCTTGGCCTTGGTGACGTCCTGGTCGCCGTACTTGTCGAAGAAGGCGGTGTTGTGGCCGGCGACACCGGCCGGGACCATCGAGTAGAGCGGCTGGACGGTGCGCGCGAAGACGTCGCGGGCGAGCGACTTGCGGTCGATCAGCTGGGCGGCGGCCTGCCGGACGGCGACGTTGCCGCCGGTCGCGTCCTTGGTGTTGAAGACCAGGTAGCGGGTGTCGTTGCTGTCGCCCTCGACGACCTGCAGGTCGCTCTTGCCGCCCTGCTGGTCGGACAGGACCTGGGCCGCGGTGTTGGGCTCCAGGCTGTTGTCGGCGAGGTCGATGTCGCCCTTGTCGAGCGCGGCCTTCAGCTCGGCCGGCTTGTCGAAGTACCGGAGGGTGAACTTCTTGTTCCGGAGCTTGGCGTCGCCGGTGTACTTGTCGTTCGGGGACAGCGCGACCTTGCCGGGGACCTTGGCGCCGCCCTCGATGGTCGTGGTCTCGATCGAGTCGATCTTGTACGGGCCGGAACCGACCAGCTTGTCGTTGGCGAGCAGCTTGTCGGCCGGGAAGACCTCCTGGTCGACGATGGCGCCCGCCGGGCCCGCGAGCTTCGCGGGGAGCGTCGCGTCCGGCGCCGAGAGGTGGAAGACCACCTCGGTGTCGCCCTTGGCCTCGACCGACTTGATCGACTCCAGCAGGCCCGCCGGGCCGCTCTGGTCGGCGATCTTCTTCGTCCGGTCGATGGAGAAGGCGACGTCGGCGGCGGTCAGCGCGTGGCCGTTGGAGAACTTCAGGCCGCCCTTGAGCGTGCAGTGGTACTGGGTGACGTCGCCCGCGGTGAACTCGCAGGACTGCGCGGCGTCCGGGCCGGGGGTGCTGGAGGCGGCCGGGTAGGACAGCAGCGACTGGAAGGTGTTGCGCAGCAGCAGCCAGGAGCCGGCGTCGTACGCGCCGGCGGGGTCCAGCGTGTTGGTGACCGAGGTGGTCCCCATCGTGATCGCCTTGTCGCCGTCCCCCTTGACGGCGTCGGTGACCGAGCCGCAGCCGGCCACCGAGACGGCCACCAGGCCGGCGCAGCCGAGCACTGCCAGTCGTTCAGCTGAAGTCTTCACGGGTCGCGTCCTTCGGGTGCGGTCCGGCCGGGGGCCGGCGGCCCGCGCTCGGTTGATCCTCCGGGGTCGTGGAGGTCGTGCACGGACCGGGCGCCGTGCGACCGCGGGCAGGACGGGGTTGCCCGTCAGCGGCGATGGCAGGGCTCGGGGGTGGGGAACGAACTGGAGTAGCGTGCCATATCGAACAGACCCCACCGATACCCGTACAGGTGACAGTTGGGACACGAGGGGACGGTGTGGGCGCGACCATTCGACGAGTTGTCAGGCAATGCCCGTTTTCTCCCCGGGGTCTCGCCGTGAGCGGACGGGGCCGACCACGTACCGGGCGGTAAGCGGTCTCCGCAATGAGACGACAATCACACTCGCGAGGCGACGAGCGAGCGGAGCAGTTCAAGATCGACGCCCTCCAGCGAGGGCAGCACCAGCCGCCCGGGGGCCGGCTCGATCGGCGCCACCGACGGCACCGCGATCACCGGGCAGCCGGCCGCCTCCGCCGCGCGGACACCGGTCGGCGCGTCCTCCACCACCACGCAGCGGCCCGGCTCCGCCCCCAGTCGCCGCGCCGCCTCCAGGTACGGGTCCGGGTGCGGCTTGGTGCGCGGCACCTCGTCCCCGGCGACCGTGAAGGCGAAGTGGTGGGCGCCCAGCGACCGCAGCACGATGTCGATCACGTGCCGGTGCGAGGCGGACACCAGGGCGGTCGGAACTCCGTGTGCGGCAAGGGTGTTGAGCAGTCGCTCGGCGCCCGGCATGAGTGGCACGCCGCCGCCCAGCAGGTCCACGAAGCGCTGGTTGATCAGGACGGTCAGATCGGCCGGCGCGAGGTCCACGCCGGTGGCGGCCACCAGGTAGTCGATCACCCGGCTCATCGGGCCGCCGACCACGTGGGCGCGGTCGTTCTCGTCGAGCGTGTAGCCCAGCTCGGCGAAGAGCGAGGCCTCGGCCTGCCACCAGAGGTTCTCGGTGTCGACCAGCGTCCCGTCCATGTCCAGCAGCACCGCCTGGAGGCCCCGGCCGTCGCCGTGGTCGAGGGTCCGGGTGGCGGTGGAGATGGTGGTCATGGCGCGGGTCCTTCCGTCCGTGCCCCGGGGCGCTGCCCCTGGGGATGGCACAGGCCGGCCCGCTGGTGAGCGGACCGGCCCGTTCAGGATGATCCAGGATACGCCCCGCTCCGCCGAAAGGAACGAACGGTGCGCGACGCGGGGGTTACCGCGCGTTGAAGTACTTGGCCTCCGGGTGGTGGATCACGATCGCGTCCGTGGACTGCTCGGGGTGCAGCTGGAACTCCTCCGAGAGCACCACGCCGATCCGCTCGGGCCGCAGCAGCTCGGTGATCTTCGCGCGGTCCTCCAGCTCCGGGCAGGCCCCGTAGCCGAGCGAGAACCGGGCGCCCCGGTACTTCAGCGCGAACATGTCCTTGACGTCCTGCGGGTCCTCGCCGGAGAAGCCCAGCTCGAAGCGGACCCGGGCGTGCCAGAACTCGGCCAGCGCCTCGGCCAGCTGCACCGAGAGGCCGTGCAGCTCCAGGTAGTCGCGGTAGGAGTTGTTGGCGAACAGCTCGTTCGCCGCCTCGGAGATCCGGTTGCCCATGGTGACGACCTGGAGGCCCAGCACGTCCCGCTCGCCCGACTCCTCCGGGCGGAAGAAGTCCGCCAGGCAGAGCCGGCGCCCGCGCCGCTGGCGCGGGAAGGTGAAGCGGGTCCGCTCGGTGCCGTCCTCGTTGTGGACGATGAGGTCGTCGCCCTTGGAGTTGGCCGGGTAGTAGCCGTAGACCACGGCCGGCTCCAGCCAGCCCTCGGTCTGCAGCCGGTCCAGCCACATCCGCAGCCGCGGCCGGCCCTCGGTCTCCACCAGCTCCTCGTACGAGGGGCCCTCCCCGGTGCGCGCGGCCTTCAGGCCCCACTGGCCCTTGAACAGCGCGTCCTCGTCCAGCCAGGAGGCGTAGTCGGCGAACGGCACGCCCTTGACGATCCGGTCGCCCCAGAACGGCGGCTCCGGCACGGTGTTGTCGACCGAGACGTCCGAGCGGACCTGGCCGAGGTTGACCTCCTCCGGCTCCTCGACCTCGACCCGGGCGTGCCGGCGCTGCTTGAGCTCCGGCAGGGCCGCCCCGGGCACGCCGCGCTTGACCGCGATCAGCGCGTCCATCAGCCGCAGGCCCTCGAAGGCGTCCCGGGCGTAGCGGACCTCGCCCTCGTAGATCTCGTGCAGGTCCTGCTCGACGTAGGCCCGGGTGAGCGCGGCGCCGCCGAGGATCACCGGGTAGTCGGCCGCCAGCTTGCGCTGGTTCAGCTCCTGCAGGTTCTCCTTCATGATCACGGTGGACTTCACCAGCAGGCCGGACATCCCGATGACGTCCGCCCGGTGCTCCTGGGCGGCGTCCAGGATCGCCGAGACCGGCTGCTTGATGCCCAGGTTGACCACGGTGTAGCCGTTGTTGGACAGGATGATGTCGACCAGGTTCTTGCCGATGTCGTGGACGTCGCCCTTGACGGTGGCCAGCACGATGGTGCCCTTGCCCTCGTCGTCGGACTTCTCCATGTGCGGCTCCAGGTGGGCCACCGCGGTCTTCATCACCTCGGCGGACTGGAGCACGAACGGCAGCTGCATCTGGCCGGAGCCGAACAGCTCGCCGACCACCTTCATGCCGGCCAGCAGCGTGCTGTTGACGATCTCCAGCGCCGGGCGCTGCGCCAGCGCCTCGTCCAGGTCGGCCTCCAGGCCGTTGCGCTCGCCGTCGATGATCCGGCGCTGCAGGCGCTCCTCCAGCGGCAGCGCCGCCAGCTCCTCCGCCTTGGACGCCCTCATCGAGGTCGAGGAGACGCCCTCGAACAGCTGGAGCAGCTTCTGCAGCGGGTCGTAACCCTCGCTGCGGCGGTCGTAGACCAGGTCCAGGGCGACGTCGCGCTGGTCCTCCGGGATCCGGGCCATCGGCAGGATCTTCGAGGCGTGCACGATCGCGGAGTCCAGGCCCGCCTCGACGCACTCGTTCAGGAAGACCGAGTTGATCACCATCCGGGCCGCCGGGCTCAGCCCGAAGGAGATGTTGGACAGGCCCAGGGTGGTCTGCACGTCCGGGTGGCGGCGCTTGAGCTCGCGGATCGCCTCGATGGTCTCGATGCCGTCCCGGCGGGACTCCTCCTGGCCGGTGCCCAGGGTGAAGGCCAGGCAGTCGACCAGGATCGAGCCCTCGTCGATGCCGTACTCGGTGGTGAGCTGGGTGATCAGCCGCTCGGCGATGGCGACCTTGGTCTCGGCGGTGCGGGCCTGGCCGTCCTCGTCGATGGTGAGGGCGATCAGGCCGGCGCCGTGCTCGCGGGCCAGCGAGGCGATCCGGCCGAACCGGGTGTCCGGGCCGTCGCCGTCCTCGTAGTTGACCGAGTTGAGCACCGCGCGGCCGCCGAGCGCCTCCAGACCGGCCCGCAGGACCTCCGGCTCGGTGGAGTCCAGCACGATCGGCAGGGTCGAGGCGGTGGCCAGCCGGCCGGCCACCTCCTTCATGTCGGCGACGCCGTCGCGGCCGACGTAGTCCACGCAGAGGTCCAGCAGGTGGGAGCCGTCCCGGATCTGCTCGCGGGCGATCTCCACGCAGGCCTGCCAGTCACCGGCCAGCATCGAGTCGCGGAACTTCTTCGAGCCGTTGGCGTTGGTGCGCTCGCCGATCGCCAGGTAGGAGGTGTCCTGGCGGAACGGCACCGCCTGGTACAGCGAGGCGGCCGAGGGCTCCGGGCGCGGGGTGCGGGCGACCACCGGGCGGCCCTGGACGCGCTCGACCACCTGGCGCAGGTGCTCGGGCGTCGTGCCGCAGCAGCCGCCGACCAGCGAGAGGCCGTACTCCCGGGTGAAGACGTCGTGCGCCTCGGCCAGCTCGGCCGGGGACAGCGGGTAGTGGGCGCCGTCCTTGCCCAGCACCGGCAGGCCCGCGTTCGGCATGCAGGAGAGGCCGATCCTCGCGTTCTTGGCCAGGTAGCGCAGGTGCTCGCTCATCTCGGCCGGGCCGGTGGCGCAGTTCAGGCCGATGTAGTCGACGCCCAGCGGCTCCAGCGCGGCCAGCGCCGCGCCGATCTCCGAGCCGAGCAGCATGGTGCCGGTGGTCTCGACCGTCACCTGGACCAGGACCGGCAGGTCCAGCCCCGCCTCGGCGAGCGCGCGCTTGGAGCCGAGGATCGCGGCCTTGGTCTGCAGCAGGTCCTGGCTGGTCTCCACCAGCAGCGCGTCGGCGCCGCCGGCGATCAGGCCGGCCGCGTTCAGCTGGAAGCCGTCGCGCAGCACCTCGTACGGGGCGTGGCCGAGGGTGGGCAGCTTGGTGCCGGGGCCGATCGAGCCGAGCACCCAGCGGGTGCGGCCGTCGGTGAAGGAGTCGGCGGCTTCCCGGGCGATCCGGGCGCCCGCCTCGGACAGCTCGAAGATCCGCTCGGGGATGTCGTACTCGCCGAGCGCCGAGAAGTTGGCGCCGAAGGTGTTGGTCTCCACGCAGTCCACGCCGACCGCGAAGTACGCGTCGTGGACCGAGCGGACGATGTCGGGCCGGGTGATGTTGAGGACCTCGTTGCAGCCTTCCAGGTTCTGGAAGTCCTCCAGGCTCGGGTCCTGGGCCTGGAGCATGGTTCCCATCGCCCCGTCGGCCACCACCACCCTGGTGGCGAGCGACTCACGCAGCGCGTTCGCGCGGCTCTGCTGGGTGACGGACGGGTCGGCTGCAGTGGCCATGGGGCTTCTCCCTGGGTGCGACGGCTGTCGGCTTTGCACGCCCGCTGAATCGGGCACGCACGTCGCCAGGGTATCCGGCCGGTGGCATGGATCGGGTGACCATTTCGTATCCTGAGCACTCGCCGCGACGGGGGAGCGACTGCATGGCGGGTCGAAGCGCACGGATACGACGGCTCGGACGGGCCCTGGGGGCGGCGCCACGGGCGCTGCGGACGCGCTGGCGGGGGTGGTCCCGTTGGCGCAGAACCCTTGCCGTGACGCTGGTCGTCCTCGCCGTCGCCCTGCTGCCGATCGGCTCCGCGGCGCTCGCCCTGCGGCTCCAGTACGCCGGTGAGCCCTCCCCCGAGGCCCGGACCCGCGGCAAGGACGCGGTCTGGCTGGGCCATGCCTGGGTGGACGGCCGAAAGGGTGACGCCGACGTCGCCGACCTCGCCCGGCGGCTCGCCGGGACGGGCGTGCGCGACCTCTACGTCCACACCGGCCCGCTGGAGCACGACGGCTCGCTGCCGCCCGCCGTCCACCCCCGGGCCCAGTGGTTCACCGAGGCCGCGCACCGCGCGCTGCCCGGCATCCGGGTGCAGGGCTGGCTGGGCGACGAGGTCAAGCCCGAGAAGGACGCCCTGGACCTGGAGGACGCGCCCACCCGGGACCGGGTCACCGCCGCCGCCCGCCAGGTGCTGGACCTCGGCTTCGACGGGGTGCACTTCGACATGGAGCCGATCCGCCCCGGCTCGGCCGGCTGGCTCGCGCTGCTGGACCAGGTCCGCCCGGTGACCGCCGGCCGCGGCGCCCGGCTCTCGGTGGCCGCGCCGCAGATCGACCCGCTGCCCTTCCAGCACGACATCGCCATCGCGCTCACCGACCACGGCAAGTGGTGGGACCAGGCGTACTTCGCCGAGACCGCCCGCCGGGTCGACCAGATCGCGGTGATGACCTACGACTCCAGCATGCCGACCGCGTCGCTCTACGGGGGCTACAACGCCTACCAGACCGAGCTGGCCCTGGAGGCCACCCCCGAGGACGTGGACCTCCTGATGGGCCTGCCGTTCTACTGGGAGGACAAGTGGGGCCACTGGGGGCACGCCGAGACGGTGGACGCCGGCATCCGGGGCATCCGGCTCGGCCTCGGCCGGTACGACCTGCGGCGGGAGAACTTCGGCGTCGGGCTGTACGTGGACTTCGCCGCCACCGAGCAGAACTGGGCCGACTACCGGCGCGGCTGGGTCCGCTGAGGCGCCGCCGTCACGCCATCCGGTGCGCGAGGGCGCCCAGGTAGCGCCGGACGGTGGCGTCCTCGCCCAGCACGTAGTGCGAGACGGCGCGGTGGAGCGGCCGGTGGACCTCGCCGCGCTCGGTGACCGTCAGGCTGCAGCCCTGCCCGGCCGGCGTCAGCACGAGCGTCCAGGTGCCGCCGTAGGGCAGGTCCGGGTCCGCCACGCCGGTCACCAGCCGGTGCGGGGCCTCGCTCTCCAGCACCTCGTAGGTGGCGTGGCCGTGCGGGCCGTACTCGCGCCAGCGCGGCCGGCCGCCCGCGCCCTCCGGCAGCCGCTCGACGTGGGACAGGCCCGGGCGCCACGCCGGATAGAGGTCGACGTCGGTCACGACGTCCCACACCGCACCCGGCGGCTGGTCGAGCTCCAGCCCGCCCTCGGTCACGTGCTCCACCGGCAGGCGCCGGCCCGCCGCCAGGGCCGCCAGCACCACCGCGCCGGCCCCGGCGGCCGCCACCACGCCGATGCCGATCCACCACCGTCCGTCCATCCGCCCGGCTCCTCACGCCCTGTCCGGCCCCTTCCCCCATCATCGCGCCGCCCCGCCGCGCGGGCGCGCCACGACTCTGCGTCACCGCTCCGATACGATCCGTGCCCGATGGGCCGAGGCGGACCGCACCCGGCCACCGGACCCGCGAGAACCGCCGTGCTGCGCCACCCGCTCCCCGCCGCCCTGGCCGCCGTCCCGCTCCTGCTCTGCGCCGCGCCGGCCGCCGCCGCGCCCGCCGACGCCCCGCCCCGCTACGCCGCGCTGGGCGACTCCTACGCCGCCGGGGTCGGCGCGGGCGCGGGGCGGGAGTGGATCACCGGCATCGTGCTCCCCCGGCTCCGGGAGTCCTTCCACCCCATGCCCGAGGGGCAGTCCCTCGGCTACCTGCCGGCCGTCACCGCCGCGACCGGACCGCGCTGACCCCCCGGCGCCTGGCGGCCGCCCCGCGGTCCTTTCCGGGGCGCCCGGGGCCCGGCGCGGCGATAACCGCTGGATCCCGGCGCCCCGCTCCCCCAGACTGTCCCGGTGCCCCGCCGGGAGGCGCATCAAAGCCCGTAGGCTGGGCAGGTAGGGAACCATGGAGCGAGGCGTTCCATGGGTGACGAGAGGTTCGACAGTCGGCAGCCGGACCGCCGGCGCCTCGGCAGGCCGGCCGGGGCGGGCACGTCCGACCGCCGACCGGAGGGAGACGCTGGGTGATCGAGCTGGAAGATGTTCCCGAGTTGATCGACCCGGTCATGGTCTGCGCCTTCGAGGGCTGGAACGACGCCGGGGACGCGGCCTCCGCGGCCCTGGCGCATCTGGACGACACCTGGGGCGGCAAGGTGTTCGCCGCCCTGGACGCCGAGGACTACTACGACTTCCAGGTCAACCGCCCCACGGTCTGGCTGGACGGCGGCATCCGCCGGATCACCTGGCCGACGACCCGGCTCTCGGTGGTCCGGGTGACGGAGCCCGCGACCCGGGACATCGTCCTGGTGCGCGGCATCGAGCCCAGCATGCGCTGGCGCTCGTTCTGCAACGAGCTGCTCGGCTTCGCGCACGAGCTGGGCATCGAGCTGGTGGTGATCCTCGGCGCGCTGCTCGGGGACACCCCGCACAGCCGTCCCGTCCCGGTCAGCGGGGTCACCTCCGACCCGGAGCTGGCCCAGCGGCTGGACCTGGAGGAGAGCCGCTACGAGGGCCCGACCGGGATCGTCGGGGTGCTCCAGGAGGCCTGCACGCACGCCGGGGTGCCCGCCGTGACGCTCTGGGCGGCGGTGCCGCACTACGTCGCGCAGCCGCCGAACCCCAAGGCCACGCTGGCGCTGATCAACAAGCTGGAGGACCTGCTGGACCTGCGGATCCCGCCGGGCGAGCTCGGTGAGGACTCCCGGGCCTGGCAGCTCGGCGTGGACCAGCTGGCCGCCGAGGACACCGAGGTGGCCGAGTACGTCCAGCAGCTGGAGGAGGCGCAGGACACCGCCGAGCTGCCGGAGGCCTCGGGCGACGCGATCGCCCGGGAGTTCGAGCGTTACCTGCGGCGGCGGGAGAACGTCGGCCCGGCCGGTGAGAAGCCGGTCGCCGGGCACGCCACGGCGGAGCGGCCGAGCGAGCCCGAGCCGCCGGCCGCGCGGGAGAGCCAGGACGGCAACGAGGAGGACTGACCCCGCGGCAGCGGGAACGCCGGAGGGCGCCGGGACCCAGGCAACCCCGGAGCTCCGAG
>NZ_JBEXYD010000072.1:0-35286 GCF_040630735.1 Kitasatospora sp. NPDC005748 | reverse complement strand
AGGTCGTCCAGGACGGTCACCTGGTGTCCCGCCTCCAGCAGGTGGGCGGCGACCACGCTGCCGACATAGCCGGCGCCACCCGTGACCAGGTACTTGCGGGCGGCGCTCATGACGCCACCTCGCGCAGCCGCTCGGCGGCCGTCTCGGGCGACACGTCGTTGACGAAGGCGTCCATGCCGGACTCCACGCCGGCCAGGTACTTGAGCTTGTCGGCGGTCCGCCGGATGGTGAACAGCTCCAGGTGCAGGGCGAGTTCCGCGCCGTTGGTGGCGGGGGCCTGGTGCCAGGCGGAGATGTACGGGGTCGGCGCGGCGGGCCCGTCGGCGCCGGGTGCGGTGAACAGCCGGTCGAAGCGGCGCAGCAGCTCCAGGTAGACACCGGGGAACTCGGCGCGCTCGGCCTCGGTGAGCTGGGTGAGGTCGCCTACCCGGCGGTTGGGGTAGAGGTGCACCTCGTAGGGCCAGCGGGCGGCGAACGGCACGAAGGCGGTCCAGTGCCGGCCGGTGAGGACGGTGCGCCGGGGGTCGCCGCGTTCGGCGTCGAGCAGGTCCTCGAAGAGGTTGCGGCCGGTGGTGGCCCGGTGCTTCGCGGCCTGCTCCACCATCCGGGCGGTGCGCGGGGTGGCGAAGGGGAAGGCGTAGATCTGGCCGTGCGGGTGGGCGAGCGTGACGCCGATCTCGGCGCCGCGGTTCTCGAAGCAGTAGACCTGCTCGACGCCCGGCAGCGCGGAGAGTTCGGCGGTGCGGTCGGTCCAGGCGTCCAGGACCAGCCGGGCGTGCGCCTCGTCCAGGGCGGCGAAGGACGACTGGTGGTCGGAGGTGAAGCAGACGACCTCGCAGCGACCGGTGCCGGCCAGGGCGGTGCGCAGCGGGTCGCCGGCGGCGCCCTCGGGGGCGGGGCTGTCCGCGGCGAGCGAGGGGAAGCGGTTCTCGAAGACGGCGACCTGGTAGTCGGCGTCGGGGATCTCGCTGAACCGGCCGTCGCGGGACGGGCAGAGCGGACATTCGTCGGCCGGCGGCTGGTACGTCCGGGCCTGGCGGTGGGCGGCGACGGTCACCCAGGCGCCGGTCACCGCGTCGCGGCGGATCTCCGAGCGGTTGGCCGGGGCCTCCAGGGGGCGGAGGTCCGCGGTGCCGCGGTGGGCGGGCACGTCGCTGTCGAAATAGATCAGCTCGCGCCCGTCGGCGAGCTTGCTGGTCGTCCTGATCACGGCTTCCTCTCGGCGGGGGTCCCGGGCGGCGAGTGCCTCGCTCCGCCAACGGACTGTGGCACCACATAATCAAACATAAATGAGCAAAAAGCAACGGTGGTGAATCGGGAACCTATGGCGAGCCTGGCACGGCGGGCGACGGTCGCGCCAGGACGGACACGCGGGGCCCGAGGGGCCGGTGCCGCGGGGCCGGGCGGACGCCGGGGAAGCGCGCGGGTCCAGGCGGTTTCGCGGGTCGCGACGGTGCCCGAGGGGGCGCGCGGACCGCGCCGGGCGCGCCCGGCGGCCGCCCCAGGACGTGCCCGGGCCGCGGTTCGCCGCAGCAGCGGGTCGAGGACGGCCAGGTCAACACGTTCCACCAGCAGCGGGCGGGCGAGCCCCCGGACAC
Source organism: Kitasatospora sp. NPDC005748 (assembly GCF_040630735.1). Lineage (NCBI taxonomy): Bacteria > Bacillati > Actinomycetota > Actinomycetes > Kitasatosporales > Streptomycetaceae > Kitasatospora > Kitasatospora sp. NPDC005748. Next base: position 33,688 of record NZ_JBEXYD010000072.1, on the reverse strand, counting down.
GACCGGAAGGAGGCGCTCCGCCGTTCGATCCTGTTCTCCCCTGCGCTACGTTGGTGGCCGGCAGACCCGGCCGACGGCGCACAGGCGCGCCGCGCGCGGCCGTGGGCGGGACAGGGACCGGAACGGGGAGCGTCGTGGCGGATCAGGGCATGCTGGCGCAGCAGCGTCGGGCGCTCATCCTGGAGTACGTCCGCAGGGACGGCGCCGTCCGGGTCGCCGACCTGGTGGAGGAGCTCGGCGTCTCGGACATGACCATCCGCCGGGACCTCGACGCGCTCGCCCGCAGCGGGGGAGTGGAGAAGGTCCACGGCGGCGCCGTCGCGGTGACCGGACCGACCGCGACCACCGACGAACCCGGCTTCGAGGCCAAGTCCACCCGGGAGTCCGCGGCCAAGGCGGCCCTCGCGGACGCGGCCGCCGCCCTGGTCGAGCCCGGCACCGTCGTCGCGCTCTCCGCCGGCACCACGTCCTTCGCCGTCGCCTCGCGACTGCTCACCGTCCCCCGCCTGACCGTCGTCACCAACTCCCTGCCCGTCGCCGAGCTGCTGCGCACCGCCCGCCGGGAGCTGGGCGACGCGGCGCCGACCCTGCTGGTCACCGGCGGCAGCCCGACGCGCTCGGCGGCGCTGGTCGGGCCGCTGGCCGACCAGGCGATCCGCAGCCTCCACATGGACCTGCTGATCCTGGGCACGCACGGGGTCTCCGAGCAGGCCGGGCTCACCACCCCCAACCTCGCCGAGGCCGAGACCAACCGGGCCCTGGTGGCCGCCGCGCGCCGGGTGGCGGTGGTCGCGGACCACACCAAGTGGGGTGTGGTGGCACTGAGTTCCTTCGCCACGCTGGCCGACGTGGACTGCTTCGTGACCGACGACGGGATCTCCGGCCAGGCCCGCGCGGTGCTGGCGGACACGGTCGGCGAACTCGTCGTCGCGCCCGTTCCCGAGGACTGACCCGTTCCCGAGGACTGACCCGTTCCCGAGGGGCGACCCGTTCCCAAGGACTGACCCGTTCCCGAGGGCCGACCGGCCGTGCCACCGCCGGTCCACGGCGGTCACTCCGGCGGCCGCGGCCCCCGCGGGAGCGGGCCCGGCTTCCTGCCGTCGTTCTCCGGGGCGCCGGGGGCGGTGATGATCAGCTTGCCGACCCGCTCCGCGAGGACGGCACGGGCCTGCGGCGGCATCCCGTCGTCGGTGACGAACCAGCCGATCTGGTCCAGGTCGGCGAAGGTACTGAGCCCCGTGACGCCCCACTTGGTGTGGTCCGCCGCCACCGCGACGCGGCGGGCGCGCGAGATGAACATCCGGTTGGCCTGGGCCTCCGCGAGATTGGGGCTGGTGAGCCCCTCGTTCTCGGTGACCCCGTGGGTGCCGAGGATCAGCAGGTCGACGTGGAGCGAGGCGATGGCCTGGTCGGTGATGGGCCCGACGAGGGCCTCGGAGGGCGTCGCACTGCCGCCGGTCAGGAGCACGACGGGTGGTCGCTGGGCGGTGTCCGGGGCGCCGCGCACCAGGCGCTCGATCGGCAGCGAGTTGGTGAGGATGATCAGGTCCGGGACGTTCAGCAGCTGGGTCGCCACGGCGTGCGTGGTGGAACCGCCGCTGAGGGCCACCACCGTGCCGGGTTCGACCAGGGCGGCGGTCGCCTCGGCGATGGTGGCCTTGGCCGCCGATTCGAGGGTGGACTTCACCTCGAAGCCGAGTTCCTGGGCGGTGCCGGCGGTGACCGCGCCGCCGTGGACCTTCTCCACCGCCCCGGACCGCGCCAGGGCGTCGAGGTCGCGCCGGATCGTCATGTCGGAGACCCCGAACGCGACGGACAGGTCGGACACCCGCACGGCGCCGTCGCGCCGGACCGCCTCCAGGATGAGGGCGCGGCGCTGCTGGGCGAGCAGCCCCTGATCGGGCATCACCATACTGTGGTCAGCTCCCTCGGGCGGATCGGATACGGCTCCATCGAGACGGTCCCGTCGAGGACGGCTCCGTCGAACGCGGTTCCGGGACGGGCCCGGTGGTGAGTCGGAGGCCAAGCGGCCGGTACGGAACCGCGGGTGGCACCCGGTCCAGTCGGGTACCACCGGCAGTCTGTGGCGAGCGGGCCGACCCTCGGCGGCCCTCGCCCTTCCCCACGGGCGCGACCGGGGCGGTCCGTTCGTCGAACGGGCGCCGCCGTCCGGGCGGGTGCGGAAGTCGGCCGACCCGGCACGGCCTCCGGGCCGATCGGTCCGGAGGCCCGGGCCCGGTGTCTAGGCGGGGAGGCCGATGGCGCGTTCGCCGTTGCGGCGCTGCTGGATGACGACGGCGGCGACGAGGAGGGCTCCTTGGGCGACGTTCTGCCAGAAGGAGTTGATGCCTTCGACGGTGAGGCCGTTCTCGAGGCAGCCGAGGAGGGCGACGGCGAGGAGGGTGCCGCCGATGCCGCCCTTGCCGCCCTTGAGGGCGCAGCCGCCGAGGGCGGCGGCGGTGATGGCTTTGAGTTCGAGGCCTTCGCTGCCGGAGGTGGGTTGGCCGGAGCCGGTGCGGGCGGTGAGGAGGATGCCGGCGAGGGCGGCGACGATGCCGATGAGGGCGTAGACGGAGACGAGGTATTTGTTGATGTTGATGCCGGCGAGGCGGGCGGCGGTGTCGTTGCCGCCGATGGCGTAGATGTTGCGGCCGATGTCGGTGTACTTGAGGAGGAGGTGGACGGTGGTGGCGACGAGGATGAGGAGCCAGACCATGACGGGCAGGCCGGCGATCTTGCCGCGTCCGAGGAAGACGAAGAGGTCGTTGTTGAGGACGTAGCCCTGGGCGCGGCCGTTGGAGACGAGTTGGGCGATGCCCTTGTAGGCGGCGAGGCCGGCGAGGGTGGCGATGGTGGGGTTGACGCGGCCGTAGACGATGATGACGCCGTTGAGGATGCCGACGGTGATGCCGATGCCGATGGCGGCGGCGATGCCGGCGAGGGCGTTGGAGCCGGCGGAGGTGAAGGCCATGGCGGAGACGACGGAGGCGATGCCGACCTGGGAGCCGACGGAGATGTCGAGGCCGCCGCAGATGATGACGACGGTCTGGACGACGGCGAGGAGGCCGGTGATGGTGGCGGCCTCGGCGATGACCTGCATGTTGGTGATGCTGAGGAAGTTGTCGTTCAGGATGCCGAACAGGGCCAGGACCAGGACGAGGGCGCCGATCAGGCTCAGGTTCTGACCGCCGATGGAGGCCAGGAGCGAGGCGCGGTTCTTGGTGGGCCGGTGTGGTGCGCCGTTCTCGGCGGTCGGCCGGGCGGTGGTGGTGCTCATGCGCGGGCTCCAGGGGCGGTCGTCGTCGTGGGGGCGGTGGTCGGCTTGTCGTGGGTGATGTCGTCGGCCATGGCGAGGGCGAGGATGGCTTCCTCGGTGGCTCGGGCGCGGGGGAGTTCGCCGGTGATGCGGCCGTTCTGCATGACGACGATCCGGTCGGCGAGGCCGAGGACTTCGGGGAGTTCGGAGGAGATGACCAGGACGGCGATGCCTTCCTGGGCGAGGTCGGCGATGATCTGGTAGATCTCGGCCTTGGCGCCGACGTCGATGCCGCGGGTGGGTTCGTCGAGGATGAGGACCTTGGGCTTGCGGGCGAGCCAGCGGGCGAGGACGACCTTCTGCTGGTTGCCGCCGGAGAGTTTGCGGACCTCGTGCTCGATGGAGGGGGTGCGCACGCGCAGGCGGTCGGTGTAGTCCTGGGCGAGTTCGCGTTCGGCGCCGCGGCGGACGAAGCGCAGGCGGCGCAGGCGTTCCAGGACGACGAGGGAGGTGTTGTCGCGGATGGAGCGCTGTAGGAACAGGGCCTGGGCCTTGCGTTCCTCGGGGGCCAGGCCGAGGCCGGCGCGGATGACGGCGCCGGGGTTGCCGGAGGGCAGGCGCTCGCCGTCGAGGGTGACGGTGCCGGAGTGGATGGGCAGGTCGCCGGCGAGGGCGAGGGCGAGTTCGGAGCGTCCGGCGCCGATCAGGCCGGCCAGGCCGAGGACTTCGCCGGCGTGGACGCGCAGGGTGATGTCGTGGACGGCGTCGGTGGTGACGCCGCGGACGTCGAGGACGACGCGGTCGGTGGCGACGTCCTGGCGGGAGAACATGCTGCTGAGGTCGCGGCCGACCATGAGGCGGACGAGTTCGCCCTCGGTGGTGGCGTGGGCGTCCTGGACGCCGGCGAGGGTGCCGTCGCGCAGGACGGCGATGCGGTCGGCGAGTTGGAAGATCTCCTGCATGCGGTGGGAGACGTAGATGACGGCGACGCCCTGGTCGCGCAGGCGGCGGATGAGGGCGAACAGGGCGTCGACCTCGTGCTCGGAGAGCGAGGAGGTGGGTTCGTCGAAGGCGATGACCTTGGCGTCGCCGGTCAGGGCGCGCAGGATCTCGACGAGTTGGCGCTGGGCGGGGGTCAGCTGGGAGCCGATGAGGTCGGGGTCCAGGACGCCGGCGAAGCCGAGGCGGTCGAGGTCGGCGGTGATGCGCCGGCGCAGTTCGGCGCGGTCCAGGCGGCGGCCGGCCCTGCGGGGCAGGGAGCCGGCGTAGACGTTCTCGGCGACCGAGACGTGCGGGATGATCTCGGGTTCCTGGGGGATGATCCGGATCCCGGCGCGGCGGGCGTCGGTCGGTGAGGACAGGGCCAGCGGGCGGCCGTCGAGGACGACGTGGCCCTCGGTCGGCTGGTGGTCACCGGTCAGGATCTTCAGCAGGGTCGACTTGCCCGCCCCGTTCTCCCCCATCAACGCGGTCACCTGACCGGCCGGGAAGTCGAGGGTCACGCCACCGAGGGCCTGGACCGCACCGAACCGCTTGGTGACCTGATGGACACCGACGCTCCCGGCGGCGGGCTCGGCAGTGGGCGGGCGGGGTTCCGGGTTCACGGCAGGGGCTGGGCTCATCGGGGTCACCTTGAGGTCGTGCGGGAGGGTCGGGAAGGTCCGCGGCCGGTGGGACGCGGTCGGTGGCGGACCGGGTGGGGGAGCTTCGGGCGGTCCGGCCGGCGGGGCGTCCCCGGCCCGGCGGTGCAGGGGCCGGGCCGGGGAACGCTGCGTCAGGCCGGGGGATGCGGCCCGAACGGGGTCAGCTGCAGGTGACTCCGGCGCTCTGCCAGGTCGTGGCGTCGACCATGGTGGTGGGCGCGAAGGCCTCCTTCGGGAAGTCCTTGCTGTTCTTGAGCTTGTCGTACATGGTCTGCACGGCCAGCGCGCCGACGTCCTTGCCGTTGATGAACAGCGCGGCCTTCATCCCGGTCGGCTTGCCGCCGCTCCAGTCCTTGCACGCCAGGTACGCGCCCAGACCCACCCCGATCACGTGGTCCGCGGAGACGCCCGCGTTCTGCAGCGCCGTCACCCCGCCCTGCACGTTCTCGTCGTTGCAGCCCCACAGCACCCAGTTCTTCACACCCGGGTTCGCCGTCACCGTCGCCGCGATCTTGTCCTGCGCGCCCGTCGGCGTGTTGTCCGTCGCCACGTCGATGTTCTGCACCCCCGGCACCGCGGCCGCGAACGCCTCCTTCGCGCCCTTCACCCGGTCACCGCAGACCGTCACGTCCTGCTTCCACGCCGAGACCACCCGGGTCTCCGCCGGGTTCCACCCCGCCTTCTTGAACTCCTCACCGGCCCGCTTGCCGACCTCGCCGCCCATCTGCAGCCCGGAGAACCCGATCCGCGACACCAGGTCGTCCTTCGAGCACGCCGCCGGGTCCGGACCACTGGCGCAGATCTGGTCGTCCGAGGTCAGCAGCGCCACCTTCGCGTCCCGCGCGGTCTGCACGACCTGCGGCCCCACCGCCGGGTCCGGCACCACGATGATCACACCGTTGGTCTTCTGCGCGACCGCGGACTGCACCTCGCTGATGGTCTTGTTCGCGTCGTTGCCGAGGTTGACGACCTTCAGGTCGACCCCCAGCTCCGCGGCCTTCGCCTTCGCGCCCGCCGCCTCCCCGACGAAGTACTCCTGGTCGCCCTGCTTCTGCAGGTAGGTGATCGAGATCTTCCCGGAGACCGGCGCCACCGAGGCGTCGCCCGACTTCACGGACTCCTGACCGGTCGAACAGGCGGTGGCCAGGCCCAGGGTGAGGAGGAGGCCGGCTGCGGCGGCGGCGCGGCTGGTGGGACGGAACATGGGGGAGCTCCTTCGAGGGCGCACCAGCCGCAGGGACGGAACGGGTGCGAGGGAGTCGGGCAGTCGTGCACATGCTGGTGGAATGCGAGCGGTGGAGTGCGGCGGTGCGCCGACCGGGTGGTGGTTTGAGGCCGGGAGCCCCGCCTTGGCCAGTCAATCGAACGTAGACTGCCAGAAACAAACACTTCCGAACGCGATGGGGATATGACACCTCTGTTTCGGAAACCACGTCAAGGGTGCGGCGGGGTCGAGACCACCTTGTGACGTGCGGCCGGTGGCGGGGCGGACGGGACGGGCAGTCAGGTGGCAAGCCCCGCGGCTCAACAGGCGGTTCACCGGGCGGGCCCGGATCCGGACCGGTCGCGCCCGGTCCGCCCGGTCCGAGAGCCGGCGGTAACGCTTCGGTAAACCCCCGGGACGGTCGGGGGCGACGGCGCTCCAACCCTCACGACCGCCGCAGGTGGACGGTCGCCTGCCGAGTCGCACGCAAGGAGAACAGTGAGAGAGCCCTCAGCGCCCTGGACCGCCTTCGATCCTCGCGGCCGGCTGCCCCAGTCAGGCGAACAGGCGGCCGCGGACGCGCTGCCGTCGCTGCCCGAGGAGTGCCGGCGGGAGATCCTGCGGGCCGTGGTGCGGGCGGCCGGACAGCGGGAGCTGCCGTCCTCGGCCGCCGCCGGGACCGCGCCCCAGGACGACTCCGCGGACGTCCGCCGCGCCCGCGCCGTCGCCGTCGCGGTCCGGACCTGTCGGTACCTGGCCGCTCGGCAGGGCGGCGCGGACGGGCCGTCCTCCCCGCCGCCCGGGGCACCCGCGCCGTCCTGTCCCTCCTGTTCCGTCGGCGGGCGCCCACCGCGGCCGGGGGCGATGTACGGAGGCGACGACGAACCCACGGTCGTCCTCGAACGAGTCCGCACCGTGGCCCGCGCCGAACGGCCGGCCCTGTCATCGGCCCCGGTCGTCGGCCCGGGCCGCGACTCGCGCCGCGTCCCGTGGTGGAGCCTGGCGCTCTCGGCCGCCGCACTGGTCGGCGGTACCGTGGCCATCCAGCAGGAGGGCCGGGAGGCACCCAGACCGGGTACGGCCTCGGTGCCCGGTGCCACCACCTCGGAGGCCCCGCCAGGACCGACGGCGAATCCGGCCGTTCCCGCGGTGAGGAGCACGGCGGGCGGCGGGGCGGGGGAGAGCGGGACGGCGGAGAGCGGGACGGCGGGGCCGGCGAAGGGGCTCGCCGGTTCGGGGCCGACCGGGCCCGGCAGCCCGAAGCCGTCCGCGACCGGGCAGACCTCCGCGGCCCCGGTGGCCACGGGGCCGCAGGCGTCCGGATCCGGGGCACCCACCGGCCCCGCGTCCGGCGGTCCGGCGTCCGATGGCCCGACCGAGCCCCGGGCGGGCCGGACCTCGCCCGGGCCGACTCCCACCGGGACGCGTAGGCCGGCCTCGGAGCCGCCGCCCACGCTGCCGACCACCCTGGTGCCGGCGAGCCCGTCCGTGCCGGTGGTGGTGGTACCGTCGTCGGCCCCGCCCAGTCCGGTCGGCACACCCCCGTCGACTCCGGAGCCTCCGGCGGGCAGTCCCACCGCCACGGACCCGCGGTGACGTAGGGCCGCCGGGGGTGGGGGCGCAGTTCCGAAGAGGCATCAGGTATACGATTTCGTGCGGCCTTTCGGTAGTTTGGCCCCCTGCTGGGGTGCTGTAGCTCCGAAGGGGTGTCAGATAGACGATTCCGCTTTGGGCTGTCCAGTGATCGCGGACGCTCCCGCCCGGGCCTTCGGTGGCCCACCGGCCGTCGCCCTCGGGCGGCCTCCTCGACCGCGGCGCGTGCCGAGCCCCCGGTGAGGCGGATGCACTGTCGCACGCGGTACCCCCCCCGGCGCGGGTGCGCGCCCGTGACCGATCCGACTCCGTGACCGATCCGACCCCCGTGTCCGATTTCGACTCCGTGACCGATCCGACCCGAAACCGACTCCGCACGCACCCGCTCCGTCGCCGCGGCCCCGGCGGGCGCCCCGGAGCGAAACAGGCCCCGGGGGTCGCCCCCTCCCCGGCGCCGGGAACTGCCGTGCTCACCCCGAAGGGACCCTCATGCCACGCCGCTCACGCCCGCTCGCCGCACTCGCGGACCAGCCGCCGACGTCCGAACCCGGCACAGCGGGAAAGCCCGGCGCGGACGACCCGGCCGCCGAGAGCGACGCCCGGCTGACGGCGCGGCTGCGGGGCGGCGACGACCAGGTGGTCGCGGAACTCTACGAGCGCCACCACCGGGCTGCCCTGCACTACGCGCGGATCGTCACCGGTCGCGCCGAGAGCGCGGAGGACCTGGCGAGCGAGGCCTTCGCCCGGACCCTCGCGGCGGTGCGGACGGGCGCGGGGCCGGACGAGAACTGGCGCCCGTACCTGCTGGCCGTGGTCCGCAACACGGCGATGGCCTGGTCGACGGCCGACCGGCGCACCCTGCTCACCTCGGACTTCGGCGACTGGGCCGACCGGCAGGAGCAGGTGCTCTCGCCCGACGAGCTCTTCGCGGCCACCGCCGAGCGGCAGTTGGTCGCCGAGGCGTACCGGTCGCTGCCGGAGCGCTGGCGCACGGTGCTCTGGCACACCGTCATCGAACAGCGGCCGCCGGAGGAGATCGCACCGCTGCTCGGTCTCACCCCCAGTGGCGTCTCCTCGTTGGCTTTCCGCGCCCGTGAGGGGCTGCGGGAGGCCTACCTGGTGGCGCACGTCCGCCGCGCCGCGTCCCCCGACTGCGCGGCGCACTCCCAGGAGATCGCGGGCCTGGCCCAGCGCCCGTCGAAGCGGACCACCAAGAGGTTGGCCCGCCATCTCGACGGGTGTGCCGACTGCCGCTCGTGCCTGGCCGAGATGCGGGACGTCAACGGGCGCCTGCGGGCGGTGGGGCTCGGCTTCTTCGTCCTGTGGGACGGCGGTCACCCGCTGGGCTCGGGCGCCGGCGCGCTGGCCGCCGCAGGGCACGGGGCCGGCACCGGGGTCGGGGTCGGGGTCGGCGCGAAGGCGGCGATCGGTGCGGCGGTGGCCGGGGTCGCCGCGACCGCGGTGCTGGTCAGCATCGCCACCGGCTCCGGCCCGGTCGGCTCCCGGCCGGGCGCGTCCTCACCGCCGCAGGCGCGGATCGGGGCGGCCGCCCCGCTCGGCACCGTTGCCGCCGAGGCACCGCCGACCGCCGACTCCGCCCCGACTCAGACGCCGGCCGTCGCGGCCTCGACCCCCGCCTCCCCCCAGTCCGGTCCCGCGTCCCCCGGTACCCCGTCGGCGGCGGGACGGGCGAGCGCCACCGCCCGGGCCTCCGCGCCGGCCGCGAAGTCCACGGCGTCGAAGGCGCCGAAGGGAACGGGCGGCGGCCTGTCGGCCGGGGTGTACACCGACGCCGACGATCCGACCCCCGCGCCGGGGGACCGGGTGGTGCGGCTGCGGCTGCCGGCGCTGAACAGCTGCGTGGACGCCGAGGACGTCGACACGGTCGACGAAGAACTGCCGTACCGCGACGCCTGCGCCGCCGGGAACACCCAGAGCTGGTACCTGCGGCCCCAGCCGTCGGGCACCGGGTACTCCGTGATCAGCGCCGGGAACGGCGGCTGCCTCGACTCGACCGGTGGCGCCGCCGCGCAGGTCGTGCAGCACCCGTGCGGCAGCGGCCCCGGCCAGGTCTGGCAGACGGTGAGCCTGCCCGGCGGCGGGACGGGCCTCCAGCAGCGCCAGTCCGGTCAGCTCGTCGGCGCCGCGGGCACGGGGGCCGCCGAGGACCTGTTCCGCCTCTACCCCCAGTCGTGCGGCGCGGACGCCGCGTGCAACGGCAAGGTGGCGTTCCAGCTGTAACCGTTCCCCGGGCGTTCGGGCAGCACGCCCGGGGGACATCCGTCAGCGCAGCAGGGACCGGGGCGTCGGCACGACCCGGGTGACCACGGACTTGTCGAGGAACAGCAGGTCGGCCACGGCCGGGCCGAGTTCGGCGACCCAGCGGTCGCTCTCGTAGACGGCCGCGTACGCCTCGACGCGGTGCGCCTCGTCCTCGAAGCGGCGGATCCAGACGTAGCCGTCGGGGTGCTCCTCGTCGACGAAGGACGCGGTGATCACCATCCCCTTCGAGCTCTGGAAGGGGATGACGGTCCGCTCCATGAAGCGCAGCCATTCCTCCCGCCGACCGGGCTTGGTGAGGTAGTGGCGGATCTCGTAGAACATCGCGGGTGCTCCTCGGAAAAGGGGGGTCGGTGGGCGGCGGGTCCGGCGACGGCTCAGGAGCTGAGGTCCAGGACGAGCTTGCCGCGGGTGCGGCCGGTCTCGCCCTGGGCGTGGGCCGGCGCGGCCTCCGCCAGGCCGAAGACCTGCTCGACCTCGACGGCCAGCGCACCGCCGTCGATGAGTTCGGCGAGCTGGGTCAGGCCCGTGCCGTCGGGCTCGACCAGGAAGGCGCTGCTGCGGACCCCGAGCTCCGCCGCGGCGGCGTGCAGCTCGGCGGAGACCCCGGAGGGGACGGCGACCAGCAGGCCACCGGGGCGCAGCGTCCGCAGCGAGCGCGTGCTGGTGCCCTCGTGCTCGTCACCGACCAGGTCGAGGACCACGTCGACGTCGGTCACGACGTCCTCGAACCGGGTGGTGGTGTAGTCGACGAGCCGGTCCGCTCCCAGCCCGGTCAGCCACTCGTGCCGTCCGCCGCGGGCGGTGCCGATCACCTCGGCGCCCAGGTGCTTGGCGATCTGCACCGCGAAGTGCCCGACGCCGCCGGCGGCGGCGTGGACCAGGACCCGCTGACCGGGCCGGATCCCGGCGGTGTCCACCAGGGCCTGCCAGGCGGTGAGGGCCGCCAGGGGGACGGCCGCGGCCTGGACGTGGCTCAGCGTCGCGGGCTTGCGGGCGAACTGGCGGGCCGGCGCGGTGACGAACTCCGCGTAGCCGCCGGCGGCCCGGGGGAACCACGGCATCCCGTAGACCTCGTCGCCGGGCCGCAGCGTGCTCACCCCGAAGCCGACCTCCTCCACCACACCGGACACGTCCCAGCCGAGGACGAAGGGGGGCTCACCCAGCACCCCGGCCATCCCGCCGCCGGCCCGGGTCTTCCAGTCCACCGGGTTGACGCCGGCGGCCCGGACCCGGACCAGTACCTCCGTCGGCAGCGGTTCGGGGCGCGGCACCCGCTCGACCTTCAGTACCTCCGGGCCGCCGAAGCGGTCCTGCGTCACCGCGCGCATCGAGTTCACGGACATGATCGACTCCGTAGGAAGAGAACGGCGGGAGGCCCTCGGTGGGCCCGCCCTGCTGATGCCCTCGACGCTATCCAGCGGCATATAGTTACCCGCAAGGTCTACTGCTTCCTGATGGGAAGTGTCCTGGTGAGGAGTGGTTCAAGGTGTCGGAATGCGTGACCGGACAGCACGACCGGCATGACGTCTACGCGGCGCAGTGCCCCTGCCGGGCCATGCTCGACCTGCTGGCGAACAAGTGGTCGGCGCTGGCGATCGGGGCCCTCGGCCAGGGGCCGCAGCGCTTCGGCGAGCTGCAGCGGCGCCTCCAGGGGGTCAGCCCCAAGGTGCTCACCCAGACCCTGCGCCGGCTGGAGGACGCCGCACTGCTGACCCGGACCGTCTACCCGGCGGTACCGCTGCACGTGGAGTACGCGCTCACCGAGCTGGGCCGCAGCGCCGCCGTCCCGCTGAGCATGCTGCGCGCCTGGGTCGAGGAGAACACCGCGCAGCCGCGGACCCGCCCGGGCCGGCTGTCCGAGGCCTGATCACCGGCGGGCGCAGGCACCGGGCCGGGTGCGAGGTAACGGATCGGCATACCCGCGGGACGGGTTCGCGGCCCCCGTCTCCATACCGGCAGACATCGACACGGTGTCAGGTTCCTCCGCGCTCGCCAGAAGGTGATCACTTGTCCACCCGCCGCAGTCTGATCCTCGCCGGTACCACCACACTCGTCCTCTCCACGCTCCCGCTCGCGACAGCGGGCGCCGCCGGTACGGCAGCGCCCGGCACGCCGTCGCCCGGAGCGGCCTCGGCGAGCGCCTCCCCGGCAGGTCCGTCGGCCTCCGCCCCGCGCCTCGACGGCTCGCTGCAACGAGGACTGGAGCCGTCGGTGTCCGGTGTCCCGAAGGACTTCGAAGTCGGTGGTGCGGCAGAGGAGTTCGGCTACACGATCGCGAATCCGTCGGCGCACGACTTCGTGGCCTTCCCGCTGCTGAAGTTCAAGAACGTGACCGGTGACCTCCGCACGGCCGACCTCAGGGTCGAGTACCAGCTGCCGGGGCGCACCGACTGGCTCAGGGGCTCACAGGCCCCGGGCAGCGAGGGCGTGGACGACGGCGTGTTGGTGGTGCTCGGCGGCAGGGACGGCGACAACGTCGCGGACGACGCGCTCGTGGCGGTCCGGAAGGGCAAGTCCCTCGCCCTCAAGGTCCGGGTATCCTTCTCCGCCCAGGCGCCGGTCGGCAGGGCCGGCGTGGCTCCGGTGCTCTTCGCCGCGCAGCTCGACGACGCGACCGGGCAGCCGGTGGACAAGGGCAGTTACGGCTGTGCCTGCGGGGTGGGGTGCGCGGGATTCCGGATCAAGGCGCCGGCACCGGTCGCCACGGCGTCCCCCACCCGGGTGCCGTCGCCCTCCGCGACGGCGTCGCGCCCCGCCACCGCGCCGCCCACCGTCACCGCGCCGCCCACCGTCACCGCGCCGCCCACGGCTCCCGCGGTCACGCCGTCGCGGACGGCCACCCCGGCGCCCAGCAGTGCGGCGCCCACCGCCCCGGCTCCCGCCCCGAGCCCCGTGGTGACTCCGACCGTTTCCGCGACGCCCACGGCCGCCCCCAGCCGCCCGACCGGCTCGCCGACCCACGCGCCCTCGCTCACGCCGACCGTCGCCGTCCCGACCGTCACCGCCCCGGCCACCACTCCTGCGGTGACGGCCCGTCCCACGACGCCGTCCACCTCGTCCTCCGCCCCGGCGCCCGCGCCGTCCGTGTCAGCGCCGTCCGCGTCCGCCGATCCGGTGGGCGACGGCCCGCTGCCGCTGCCGGTGCCCATCGACAACCCGACCATCGCGCCGCTGAGGATCCAGCCGGCGGCGGTCGTCCAGGCGAAGACCACGGCGGACGCCGTGGAGCGGAGCCTGGCCCAGACGGGCGGCGGTGACCACCAGGTGCTGATCACCGGAGCCGGTGTCGCCACCCTCGCCGCGGGCACCGGTGTCCTGGTGCTCCTGCGCCGCCGCCGGGCGGCCCGGCACGGCTAGCGGCGCGGTCGCGGCACCCACGGTGTGACGCCGTGGAACCCGGGCCGGTGGCGCCCTCCCGCGCGCGCCGCCGGCCCGGCCGTGCCGTACCCGCCCACGGGGAGGCCGGCCCGGGGACGGCCCCGAGCCGTCCCCGGGACGGACAACGTCGAACGCCCTGACAGGACAGGAATCATCGTGCTATCTCGTCCGAATCTGGCCGGTGCCGTGCTCGCGGCCCTGGTGGCCGTCGGCCTCGTCGGTGCGCCGGAGGCCGCCGCCGCGTCGATGGCCTACGATTTCGAATCCTCCGACGGCTGGCCGTACATGGCGCTCAACGGCTTCGGCCGGGTCTCCGCCGTCCCCGCGCCGGCCGGCGGCTCGGGACGGGCCGCGCGGTTCAACGTGCCCAACGACGGGCGCTCGTTCAAGACCGAGCTGGTGATGAAGAACCTCGGTGCGGGAAGTCATCGCTTCTCCTTCGGCGACTACCTGCCGAACGACTGGCCCCGTGAGGACTTCGGCACCATCGTCGCCCAGTGGTTCAGCACGCAGGGGGACGACAACGACGGGGTGAAGCCCGTCGTCGCCCTCTCGCTGAACGGCCAGGCCTGGCTGCTGAAGGTGCACTGGCTGGAGGGGGTGGAGGTCCGGGAGACGGTCGTCCCGCTCGGGACGGTGCAGTTCGGCCACTGGAACCGGTGGGTCGTCGACATCACCTGGTCGACCCCGTCGTCGCCCGGCTCCGTCGTGGTGGTCCGGGACGGCGTGAAGGTCGGATCGCACACCGGGGAGAACAACTACCACCGAGGGGAGGCACCGCACTTCCGGATCGGGATCTACCGCCCGACCTGGCGGCCGGAGAAGAAGGTGACGCACTCCGTCGGCGGCCCCGACGCCGTCCTGTACGTCGACGACGTCTCGATCACGGACGTGACCGCGGGCGCCGCCGCGCCGCCCTCCCCGGTGGCGAGGACCACGCCACCGCCGGAATCCGTCACCGCTGCGCCGTCCGCACCCGCTCCGACGGCCTCGCCGAAGCCCTCGCCCTCGCCCACCGCCGCTCCGAGGGCGACCCCGAGCCCGACGCCCTCCGGCGAAACGGCGGCCCCCGCCTCGCAGTCGTCGCCGGAGCCGGACGACGCGATGACCCGCGCCGAGGCCGAGGCCGCGCTGCCGGTCTCCGTCGGGACGACGGCCGCCCCGGCCGAGGAGCCGTCGCCCACCGCCGCGTGGATCGGCGGCGCGACCGCGTTCACCGCCCTCGCGTGCGTCGGCGGGGTGGTCCGCCGCCGTCACCGGGGGACCGGCCGGCGCAGGCGGCGGTGAGCGGCGCCGCCGGGCCCCGGGCCACCGGCCGTCAGCCCTGGGCCGCCGGCCCGGGCCGGCACCGGGGCCCGGCGGCCGGCTGTTCGAGGGCGGCCCTGGTCCGGTCGCCGAAGACGGAGAAGCTGCGCTCGTCGCCGCGGATGCCGGCGGCCTGCTGGAATCCGGTCAGCATGCGCTCGGTGACGGCGTCGAAGCGCCCCTGCACGAATCCCGGCTCCGGCGTGCACCCGGCCCTGATCAGCAGTCGCTGCAGTGCCGTCACCTCCGGCCCGCTGTCGCCCCGTCGGAGCGGCCGGGCGGGCGGTGGCGTCGGGGCGGACGGCGAGGCGGTCGGGGCCGGGGCGACCGGTGGCGTCGGTGCCGCGGCCGGTGTGCTGGGCGTGCTCACCGGGGCCGGTGCGCCGGCGGTCGTCGGCCGGCCCGCCGTCGGCCCGGGGACGGTCGCCGGGGGAGCGAGCGCGGGGGCGGTCGAGGGCGTCGCCGGTACGGTCCTGGACCTGCTCGGGGTCGGTGTCGCGGTGGGCCGGGCCGACGGCGACTCGCGGGCCGGGGGCACCGGTGCGGCACTCGGACCCGTCGGGTCCGGCGCGATCGTGTCCAGGACGGTGGCCGAGGTCCCGTCGGGCGTCGGCGACCCGGTGACCCGGCTCGACGGCGGTTCGGCCATCGCCAGCCCGAGGGCCAGCGCGACCGTGCCGATGCCCGCGGCGCCGATCGCGAGGCGCCGGCGGGCGAGGTGGCGGTTCGGTCCGGTCCGGCGGTGGGCGGGGCCGATGACGATCTCCACCGACGGCTCCTCCCGGGGCGCCACCCGCACGTGGTCCGGCCCGGGGCCCACCGGGGCGGTGGCCGCCCGGTGATCGGCGGACACCGGGCGGAACCGGGCCAGCAGGCCCTCGCTCAGGTGACCGGCCTCCCAGCGGCGGACGGCCCGCAGGTCGGTCATCGCCCGGTGACAGCGGTCGCAGAGCGGCAGATGGGCGGCGAGTTCGACGGGAGTCGGCGCGTCGGTCGCGGCCGTCTCTCCCAGCAGGGCCGCGAGGTGCCGGCACTGCCGCTCGGGCGCCCCGAGGGCGTGCGCCCGGATGTACGCGTCGGCGAGCCTTCGGCGGGCCGCCGGTGCGGGAGCCGGGACCGTGGCCGGGTCCGCCGCGAGGGCGCGCCACAGTTCCATGGCGGGGAGGTCCGGGAGCTGCCCCAGCGCAGCCAGCAGCGGACTGCTCCCCTCGACGGTGGCGACGACGTCACGGGGGTCCTGCTGCGGTGCCCGGCGCACGGACAGCCAGGCGCGGAAGCCCGGTGACAGGTCGTCACCCCGCCCCGCGGCGGCCCACCCGGCGGCGACCAGGCGCGCCTCGCCGAGCAGCAGGCAGCTCCAGGAGCCACCGGGGAGCCGGTCCCGGTGCGGGGCGTCGAGCGCCCGGTCGAGGACCTCCTCCGCGAGGCCGTGCGCCTCCCGGGGGGTCGCGCACAGCGTGCCCGCGTAGGCGAGCACCAGGTCGCCGTAGCGGCGGGTCAGCTCCCGGGTGGCGGTCCGCCGGGCGGAGCCGGAGAGCAGGAGCTCGCCGAGCTCCGCGTCGGTGAGTGAGGCGAGGGAAGGTGACATGAGGGTCCTCGGTGAGGTCGACCGGCGGCGGTCGCGGACGGCCCGCGAGCCCGCCGCTCCCGGAGGCGTTGTGAACCTTGGAGTCGGGATCGGCGCCGCCGTCCCGCCCTGTTACCCGATCGTGATCCGACGCGGGAGGAGGCGGCTCCGCCGCCCCCGCGCACCCGGTCACGGACGTACGGACCCGCGGGCCCGGGACGCCCCCGACTACCCATGACTCCGGGGGCGGGTACCTACGGTTCGGCGCACTCGGGGGAAGTTGGGTGGCCTCGGCGCTGGACCCCGCCCCCGCCTCCGACCTTTGCTGGATCCAGGAGTACCGCCCGCGCAGTGAGCGGGCGACGTCCGAGAGGGAAGAACACCATGACCCACCGCATCCGGCCGGTCGCGAGCCGCTCCACGGCCAGCTACCTGCGCTGCTACCCGTACGACACGGTGTACCTGCTGGACTACTGGCGGATCCTCGCCCGCTACTCCGCCGAATCCGGGCTGGGCGACGCGACCGTCTTCATGGACAACGGCCGGCGCTCGACCGACGACCTGACGGCGCTGGCCGATCTGACCCGCGCCGTCGAGGAGGGTCTGTGCGCCACCGTGCTGATCCCCGGCCCCTTCGTGTTCTCCCTGGACGACGCGGAGGCCGGCGCGGCCCTCCGCAGGCTGGAGGAGGCCGGGTGCCGGGTCGTCGAGATGCCGCGCCCCTCGTTCTGGAACGAGGCCCCCGAGCTGGTCGCCGTCCCCTGACGGAGTAGGAACGAGGCCCCCGAGCTGGTCGCCGTCCCCTGACGGAGTAGGAACGAGGCCCCCGAGCTGGTCGCCGTCCCCTGACGGAGTAGGAGCGACCGCGTCCGGCGGCGGCCGTACTTTGGAGGTGTTCAGCGGCCCGACCGTCGTCACCGACCCGGTGGGGCGGTCAGCGGCGCCGGGAGTACGGCATGGCGGAGACGGAACACGGCGGGGGCCAGGGGCCGGCCGGCCGGTGGGGGCCGCAGCAATCCCCGCGGCCGGGCCGGCTACGGCGGCGCGCTCTCGCCGCGTGAGCGGCAGGTCGCCGGGCTGCTCGCCGAAGGGGCCGGCAACAACGACATCGCCGCCGCGCTGTTCCTCTCACCGCGCACGGTCGAACACCACGTCGCCAGCGTCCTGAAGAAGCTCGGCACCACCCGTGCCGCACTCACCGGTGCCGACGCCGTGCCGGTGGACGGGTCCGTTCCGCGCGACCGAGCTGCCGCGATGCCACGGGCGGACACGGCCGGCGAGAGCTGGTGATCGCCGCCGCGCCGGAGTCACCGAAGTATGGCCACCAGGTATCAGTAATGTTTCGACGTGTTGACTTGTTGGGCGCGCTCGGCAAGCCTGAGGGTCCCCCATCTGTTGAATTCCGCGTAATCACGTTTGTTTCTGTTCGGTAGTAAACGGAGCTCCGGTGGCTGGACCCGGAGGTCAGGACGAGCGCGGACGACGTCGAGGAACCCGTATGAAAAGAGTGGGATCTGTTCTCGCAGGCTTTCTCGGCCTGCTCCTGGCTGTGATCGCGGGGCCGTCACCGGCCCAGGCCGCGCCGGTCACCGCCACCGCAGGCACCCAGTTCCCGGACACCACCGGAGCGGGGGTGCAGGCACACGGTGGCGGCGTGATCAAGGTCGACGCCTACTACTACTGGTTCGGTGAGGACCGCGGCGAGGACAACAAGTTCCGCTACGTGTCGGCGTACCGCTCCACGGACCTGAAGACCTGGGAGCCCCGGGGCCACGTGCTCACCCAGGAGACCGACCCGGAGCTGAAGGACGCGCTGATCGAGCGTCCGAAGGTCCTGTACAACGCCAAGACGAAGCAGTTCGTCATGTGGATGCACAAGGAGGCCGACGACTCCTACGGCGAGGCCCGGGCAGCCGTGGCGGTCTCCTCGACGGTGGACGGCCAGTACCAGTGGAAGGGCTCGTTCCGCCCGAAGGACGCCGAGGGCAACGAGTACATGTCGCGGGACATCACCGCCTTCGAGGACCCGGGCACGGGCAAGGCGTACATGATCTCCTCGGCGAACAACAACGCCGACCTGATGATCTATCAGCTGAATGACGACTACACCCAGGTGACGGGCGTCCCGGCGAACCCCTGGCCGGGCCAGCACCGCGAGTCTCCGGCGATGTTCAAGCGCGGGGACGTGTACTTCATGCTGACCTCCGGTACCAGCTACTGGGACCCGAACCAGCAGAAGTACGCCACCGCCCCGAGCCCGACCGGGCCGTGGACGGAGATGAAGGACGTCGGCGACAACTACGGCCACGGCTCGCAGACGGCGTTCGTGCTGCCGGTCGAGGGCAGTGAGACCACCTCCTTCCTCTACCTGGGCGACCGGTGGGCGGGCAAGGGGGCCAACCCGAACCGGGTCAACGACTCCACCTACGTCTGGCTGCCGCTGCAGTTCCCGACCGCCACCACGATGGACCTCCCGTGGTACCCCGAGGTCTCGATCGACACGGCGACCGGCCGGGTGGCCGGCTCCGGCGGCGACCCCCTCAACACGCTCACCAACAAGGCCGGCGGTCTCTGCGCGAGCGTGACCGACAGCCTCTCCGACAACAACGTGCCGGTGGTCCAGGGCGCCTGTGACGGCGGACTGAACAGCGAGTGGCGGTTCACCAACAACGACAACGGCTACGTCCGGGTGCTCGCCCAGCACAGCGGCAAGTGCCTCGACGTGGCGGACAACTCGACCGCCGACGGCGCCGAGGTCAAGCAGTACGACTGCGGCTCGGGCAACAACCAGCGCTGGCGCTTCGAGGGCCCGGCCGAGGGTCCGGTCCGCATCATCGTGAAGCACAGCAACAAGTGCCTGGACCTCCAGGGCGGATCCCTGGCGGCGGGTGCCAAGCTGGTCCAGTCGGACTGCGACGGCAGCCCCGGCCAGGACTGGAAGGTCGCCGTCGCCGGCGCTCCGACCGACCCGACCGGCCCCACCGACCCGACGGACCCGACCCACCCGACCGACCCCGGGACCGGCACCCCCGGCACGGTGGACCAGCAGATCAGCACCTCGGTCGACGCCGGCGTGCTCTCGATGGCCGCCGCGACCGACGCCGTCCGCCTCCCGGCGGTGGCCTTCGGCTCGGGCGCGCCCTCGACCGGCTCCCTGAACACCGTGACCGTGAAGGACTTCCGCGGCGGCACCGCCGGCTGGTCGCTCACCGGCAAGGTCACCGACTTCACCGGGCCGCGCGGCAGGATCGACGCCGAACGGCTGAGCTGGACCCCCAGCTGCGCCACCAAGGCCGACAGCCCGAGCTCCTGCCAGGCGGGCAGCCCCGGGACCATCGGCAAGGCCGGCGCCACCCTGGCGTCCGTCACCGACGCCGCGCTGACCGGTGGCGAGTTCACCGCAGGGGCCGCCGTGTCCCTGGACATCGCGAAGTTCACCCCCGTCGGCAACTACTCCGGAACGCTCACCCTCACCCTCCTGTGACCGTGCTCGCGGGCCGGGCGCCTGAGGCGTCCGGCCCGCGGCACCCCGAAAGCTGGTCCGCCATGCGCAGAGCACCCGTCGTCACCGTTCTCCTCCTCGGCCTGCTGGCCCTCCTCCCCACCCAGGCCCACGCCGCCGACAACGGCGAATGGTCGGTCAAGCCGGCGGACTCGGTGATCACACCGCGCGCGGCGTTCCAGCTCTCGGCGCAGCCCGGCGCGACCTTCACCGACCGCGCCGTCGTCACCAACACCACCGACGGACCGCTGACCCTGCACCTCTACGTCGCCGACGCCTACAACACCGAGCGCGACGGCGGTCTGGCGGTGCGCGGCCGCGAGGAGGCCCAGCACGACGTCGGGGCCTGGGGGAAGCCGGAGCGGGACGTCGTCACCGTCCCGGCCCGCTCCGCCCTGCCGGTCGGCCTCACCCTGACCGTGCCCGCCGACGCCTCGCCCGGGGACCACGTGGGCGCCCTGGTCGCCGTCGACGATCGCGTGCCGACCGCGGCCGGCTCCTTCATCGGCATCCAGCGCGGCGTCGGCGCCCGGATCTACCTGCGCGTCGACGGCGCGGAGCGGCCGGCGCTCGCCGTCGAGAACGTCCGGTTCGCCGCGCACAACCCGCAGGTGCCCTGGACCGGCCGCACCGACTCGACCGTCTCCTACACCCTGCACAACACCGGGAACGTGAAGCTCGACCCCCGCGCCGAACTGCACGTCGGCGGGGTGTTCGCGGGCGGTCCCGCCAGCCGGCAACTGGCCAACGTGCCGGCCGAGTTGCTTCCGGGGCAGCAGGTCGAGGTCACCGAGGCCTGGTCCGGCGCCCCCACCGGCTGGGGCGACGTCACCGTCACCGCCACCGCGAACGGCGTCACCGCCACCGGCTCCGACGACTTCACCCAGGTGCCGTGGCTGCTCGCCGGCGCCCTGTTCCTCCTCGCCGCCGCCGGCACCGCCGTGGCGGTCACCCGGCGCCGCCGCCGGCGGCCGGCCGCCCGGCACCGCGGGCGGCCGGAGGCGGGCGTCAGCGACTGAGCCGGTCGATCTCGGCGAGCTCCTCGGCGGTCAACGGACCGCCGTCGAGCGCGTCGAGGTTCTGGTCGAGCTGGGCGGTGCTGGACGCGCCGATGATCACCGAGACCACCCGCTCGTCCCGCAGCACCCAGGACAGCGCCAGCTGGGCCAGGGTCTGGCCGCGCCGCTCGGCGATCTTGTTCAGTGAGCGCAGCTGCTCCAGCTTCTCCCCGGTCAGCGCCTCCGCGCGGAGGAAGCGGCCGACCGACATCCGCGAGCCGGCCGGCACCTCGCCGGACAGGTAGCGGTCCGTCAGCAGGCCCTGCGCCAGCGGGGAGAACGCGATCAGACTGGTCCGCGTCTCGCCGACCGCGTCCAGCAGGCCGTCCTCGGCGGCGGCGCGGTCCAGGATCGAGTACCTGACCTGGTTCATCAGCATCGGAGTGCCCAGGTCGCGCAGGATCTCCACGGCCTCACGGTGCTGCGCGGCCGGGTAGTTGGAGACCGCCGCGTACAGGGCCCGGCCGGAGCGCACCGCCCGGTCGAGCGCCCCCATCGTCTCCTCCAGCGGCGTCGCGGGGTCGTAGCGGTGCGAGTAGAAGACGTCGACGTAGTCCAGACCCATCCGCTCCAGCGACTGGTCCAGGCTCGCCAGCAGGTACTTGCGCGACCCGCCGACGCCGTACGGGCCCGGCCACATGTCGTAGCCCGCCTTCGACGCGATGAACAGCTCGTCCCGGTACGGCTTGAAGTCCTGGGCGAAGAGAAGGCCGAAGTTGCGTTCCGCGCTGCCGTACGGCGGGCCGTAGTTGTTCGCCAGGTCGAAGTGCGTGACACCGCGGTCGAAGGCCCGGCGCAGCACCGCGCGCTGCACCTCCAGCGGCTGGGTGTCACCGAAGTTGTGCCACAGGCCGAGCGAGACGGCGGGGAGCAGCACACCGCTGCGGCCGGCCCGCCGGTAGGACATGGACGTGTAGCGGTGCTCCGCGGGGTGATGGGTCATATCGGCATCCTTTCAGGCGGATGCTGGTGGAGGAAACCAACACCCCTGCCTGAAAAGGACGTTGTCGAAAGGGATGGAGGCAGGGCCTCCCGGCGAGATCGTGGCGGAGCAGCAGCTCACCATGGTCTCCCGCCTCCTCGCCGGACGAATCTCGCCACCACGAAATATCGCGCACGAAGGACTCGCGGCACCGGGTGACCGGGTGGTCGCCCCCGGCACAGACGCCGCGACGCGGGCGTCCCCCTCTCGCCGGTCGTGCCACGGCCGGGAGCGGTCGCGTCGGGAGGGTTCAGCGCAGCCGGCGGGCGCGGAGCACCAGGTCGTCGGTGTGGTGGGCGCCGGCGCCGCCCTCCGGCGCCACGCGCGGCCGCTGCTCGTCCACCTCGACCCGCCAGTCCTCGTCGAGGAGCGCGGTGACCATCGCGGGCCAGACGTAGTCGGCGGGGTCGAACTCGCCCCCGTGCGCCTCCTGGGTGTCCATGCCCGCGTGGTGCACGAGCAGGAGCACGCCGCCGGGTGCGACGGCCGCGAGCAGCGCCCGCTCGGCCGCGGCGCCGGGGGTGCGCAGCAGGGCCGGGTACTGCGCGGAGACCAGGTCGAAGGAGGCCGGCGGGAGCGCCGCCCCGACCAGTTCCGCGTGCACCCAGCGAACGGTGACGCCGGCGTCCCGGGCGTGCCCGGCCGCCCGCTCCAGCGCCACGCCGGAGACCTCCAGCGCGGTCACGTCCCACCCTCCGCGCGCCAGCCAGACGGCGTCCGCGCCCTCGCCGCAGCCGACGTCCAGCACCCGCCCGGGGGCGAGCCCTTCGACCTCGGCCACGAGCGCGCCGTTGGGGCGGCCGCTCCACAGTTGCTGCCGGTCGGCGTACCGGCCGTCCCACTCGGCCCGCACGGCGGGGTCCCCGAGGTACTCGCCCGCGGGCGAGGTTGCTGCGATGTCGTCGGTCATGCCCCCACGCTCGCCCGCCGCCCACCGGGTGGGCCAGTTCTGTTGCCGATCCGGCAAACCGCGCGGGAGGCCCTCGCGTGGGGGCGCCGTCCCGGTCCTCTCCGGCTGCGGGGCCCGCTGCTACGATCCGCGCAGTTCAGACGCTGTATCAGACAGAGGTGGGGCCGGAAATGCAGGGCGAGAGGGACGAGCAGGACGCGAAGCCGGTGAACCGGCGGAGGCTCGTCGGCGTAATAGCCGCCGGGGTGTGTCTCCTGGGCCTGGCCGGTGCCGGGGGCCTGGCGTTGCGCGGGTCGCACGATCCGGTCCCGGCCGGGTCCCCGGTGGGTTCCGGCGCCTCGGACACCTCGCCGAGCCCGACCGCTTCGGCGAGCCCCACGCCCTCGGAGCCCGCCCCGCCGACGGAGGTCGTCCTCGCCGCCACGAGCACGCCGCCGCCGGTCGGGACCCCCGCGCCCACCGAGCCCCCGGCAGCCCCGGCGCCGGCCCGGTCCACGGTCGCCGCACCGCCGCGCCCCTCGAAGACCGCGGCCGCCCCGAAGCCGGCGCCGACCCGCGTGCCCGCCCCGTCGCCGACCCTGGACCAGGAGAACCCGCCCGCCGCGTGGAGCCCCGGCCCGCGACCCACCCCGACCCTCCCGAAGCCCCCGACCAGTTGCCCGCCCCTCCAACTCCCCAGCTGGGACGGCTGCCACCCGATCGGCCCGGTGATCACCCTCCCCCCGATGACCATCCCCCCGCAGCCGAACTTCACCCCCTCCACGGTGGCCCGCTGAGCGTGCTCTCGCGTGATCTCGGGCCCATCGCCGCTTCAGGCCGTTGTGCCGGAGCTGATCGCCGGCGGCCACCGGCCAGGATCGGAACCGGGGCGCAGGTGCCGGAGAGTCGATGGGAGCCGGTACGGGTGCTGCTGACGCTTTCCGGCCCGCGACTTCGACGGGGGCTCTAACCTGGCGCGGTGACGAGTCGAAACCGAATCTCCCCTACCGGCGCGGCCGCCCTGGTGGCCGCCGGCCTCGTTCTCCTCAGCGCGTGTGGCGGCGGGGGCGGCAGTGGTGAAAGCAAGGCGAAGCAAGTCGGTTGGTACCGCACGGTCGGCGACCTCTGCGCCGTAGTGGGCGATCCCGGCCTGCCGGGGCAGCTGAGGAGCTCCATACCGGTGACGAGCGACGGGATCGCGAGCGACCCGTCCACGTCGCTCAGCTGCGGCTACGACGGCGGTCCGGCGACCGAGGACTGGCGGGTGAGCGTCGACGCGACGGTCTTCGAGGCGGCCCGCGGCTGCCACTGGCTGGAGGTCGAGGCGGACATCGCGAAGTCCCCGCTCGGCGGACCAAAGCCGACCGAGACCCGGAAGTTCGAGACGACCGGCGGCGGGGGGCTCGGCCAGGAGGGCTACCAGTCGTCGGTCCGGCACCCGCTCACCGACACCATCCCGGGGCCGGTCGACCAACTGAGCTTCAGGTCGGCCTTCTGCGACGGAAATCTACGGTTGACGGTCACCGTCGACTACGGCGCGGGCTCGGAGATGTCCGCGGACTACCCGAGCGCGCTCGACAAGGCGGAGGAGGCGTCGCGGAAGAAGGCCGCCGAACTGCTCAAGCGGGCGCGGGAGGCGCTGTACGAGCGTGCGATGAGCCCGCAGCCGACCGCCACGTGACAGGCGGGCGCCCCGGCCAGAGCGAACCGCCGTACCGCATCCCGGTGAGTGCCCCGGTTCACGCGGTCACGCCGGCGGGCGGGGTGGGGCCCGGTGGGAGGTGGACGGTCATGATCAGGTCGCAGGGGCCGGTGTCCGAGGCGCGGTAGGTGTGGGGGGCGTCGCCGTCGAAGGTGGCGGTCTGGCCGGCCTCGACGGTGTGCTCGGTGCCGTCGACGACCAGGGTCATCCGGCCCGCGGTGACGCTGACGGTCTCCACGACGCCGGCCTGGTGCGGGTGGCTGGGGTAGTCCTCGCCGGGTTCGAGGTGCCAGCGCCAGACCTCGACGGGGGCCGGGCCCGAGGTGGTCAGCATGAGCCGGGCGGAGCCGCCGTGCTCGCCGGTCCACAGCGGGGCGACCGCGTCGGCCGCCACGACGCGGACCCGCCCCTCGGACGGGCCCTGCATGAGGGCGGACACCGAGATCCCGAGGGTGTCGGCCAGCCGCACCAGGGTGGCGAGATTGGGGTTGCCCTGTGCTCGTTCCAGGCCTACCAGGGCGCCCTTGCTGACCTGGGCGCGGCGGCCGAGTTCCTCCAGGGAGAGGCCGGCCCGCTGCCGGGCCGCCCTCACGTTGCGCGCCACCGTTCGCAGAGCCGCCGCTGTCTCGACCACCGGTTACCACTCCTCGTCCCTCGGTCCACTCAAATGTACCCCGCGGTCGTTCCGGTAACCCACCCGGGTCATTCTGTTGTACCGTGAAGTCGTTCCACTGATTAACGAAGTGCACCGAAGGACGTGCTGTGACCGCTCTGCTGCTGGCCCTGTGCAGTTCCCTCGCCTACGGCTGCGCCGACTTCCTGGGCGGTATGGGCGCCCGCAAGGCCCACGTCCTGCGCACCGTGATGATCGCGGCCCCCGCCAGCCTGGCGGTCGAACTCCTGCTGTGGCCCTTCCTCGGCGCCTCGTTCAGCGCCGCCGCCGTCGGCTGGGGCGCCGCCTCCGGCATCGCCTCGGCCGCCGCGTTCGTGCTGCTCTACCGGACCCTGGCGATCGGCCCGATGAGCGTGTTGTCGCCGGTGACCGCGCTGGTGTCCGCCGTGCTGCCGGTCGGGGTCGGCCTGGTGCAGGGGGAGCGGCTCTCCGCGGCCGGGCTGGTCGGCCTGCCGCTCGCGCTGGTCGCGGTCGTTCTGGTGAGCGCCGGGAGCGAGGGCCCGGTCCGGCCCTCGCGCGGCGCCCTGCTGCTCGCGTTCGGCGCGGGCGCGGCCATCGCCCTGCAGCTGATCTGTCTGCACCAGGCGCCCTCCGACAGCGGGCTGGCACCGCTGCTCACCGGCCGGGCCGTCTCCTCGGCCGCCACCCTTACGGCGGCCGGCCTGCTGTACCGGCGGCTGGGCAGCGAACGGCCCGCGTACGGGATGTCGGCGGCCGCGGGGGTGCTGGACTCCCTGGCGAACCTGCTGTTCCTGCTCGCCGCCCGCAGCGGCGACCTCGCCGTCGTCGCCGTCATCACCGCCCTCTACCCGGCCGGCACCGTCCTGCTCGCCCGGGCCGTGCTCGCCGAACGGATCCACCGCCTGCAACTCGTCGGGCTGGCAGCCGCGGCCGTCGCCGTCAGCCTGCTCGCGCTGACCTGACCGACCGCCTCCCGGGGGTGCCGGACGAGCGTGCCGGGGGCGCCGGGCCGCGTGCTACGGTGGCGGCACCGGGAGTAAAAACGCGAGCCACTCGCGCACATACGCGGTCTCCGACGAGCCGCCACTTCTTCACCTCGAAGGAGTGCGCCGTGCCCACCCGCCGTCCCCGTGAAGCCGCCGAGAGCCTCGCTGCCCCCGCCGAACGTCCCCGCTCGCCGCGCTCCCTCCGCGAGGCCTGGACCGCCCTCGCCGGGCTCTCCGCCGTGTTCCTCTTCGAGATGCTCGACAACTCGGTCCTCAACGTCGCCCTGCCCACCATCGGGCGCGAGCTGTCCGCCTCGGCGACGGCCCTGCAGTGGGTCACCAGTGCGTACGCCGTGGTGTTCGGCGGGCTCATGCTCGCCCTCGGGGCGCTGGCCGACCGGGTCGGCCGGCGCAGGGTCATGCTGGTCGGGCTGGTGCTGCTCGGTGCGGCGAGCCTGGCCACCGCGTTCGTCACCACGGTGGAGCAGCTGATCGCCGTCCGCTCGGCGATGGGGATCGCGGCCGCGATGACGACGCCGGGCTCGCTCGCCCTGGCGTTCCGTCTGTTCGACGAGGACGGCCTGCGCGTCCGTGCGACGACACTCATCTCGACGGTGGGGCTGGTCGGACTCGCGATCGGACCCACGGCGGGCGGTCTCGTCCTCGCCGTCGCCCCGTGGCAGACCCTGCTGCTGGTCAACGTGCCGATCGCCGCGCTCGCCTACCTCGGCATCCGGCGCGGCATCCCGGCGGACCGGGCTGACGACCTGCACCGCGACCCGGTCGACGCCGCCGGCGCGCTGCTCGGCACGGCGACGGTCGTGCTGGCGCTGGTCGCACCGACGCTCTTCGTCGAGCTGGGTGCCCGCTCGCCCCTCCCGTGGCTGACCTCGGCGGTGGCGGCCGCGGCGGCGGTCCTCTTCGTGGTCCGCGAGCGGTCGGCCCGCCACCCGCTCCTCGACCTCGAACTGGTCGCCCGCCCGCTGGTGTCGAGCGGCCTGGCCTTCAAGGGCGCGGCCGGACTCGCGACCGCCGGGCTCGGCTACCTGGTGACGCTGCACCTGCAGCTCGACCTGGGCTGGACGCCGGCGCAGGCGGCGCTCGGGATGCTGCCGCAGGTCGTCGTCCTCATCGCCGGCGGTGCCCTCGTCGGCCCGCTGATCAAGCGCGTCGGTCTCGACCGGGCCGCCTGGCTGAGCGCCGGAGCGGTGGTGTGCGGACTGGCCGTCTACGGGCTGCTGGGCCGCTTCGGGTACCCGTGGGTCGCCGTCGCGCTCGCCCTCGCCGCGGCCGGCATGCGCGTGGTCGGTGTCGTCGCCGGCACCAACGTGATGCGCGGCCTCCCCCGGAACCGGACGACCGTCGGTGCGGCGCTGGTGGACAGCGCCGGTGAGGTCGCCGCCGCGGTCGGCGTCGCGGTCGGCGGCACCGTTCTCGCGGCGCTCGTCACCGGTGACCTCGCCGCCCCGGACCGGGACGCCCACCGGACCGCGGGGTTCCTGGACGCGGTCGGCTGCGCCGGTCTCGCGCTGACCGCCGTGGCCGCGCTGCTCGTGGGCTGGGGGATCCGCCGGGCCCGGGTCGCGGACCGGGGCACGGGCACGTCCGCCGCCGAAGCGACGGCCGGGTAGCGGCTGCTCCGAGGGCGCGGACGTGGCCGGGCCGCCGTGCGCGGACAGGTCGACCGGCATGCACGGGACGGCAAACGGGTCGTGGGAGTGACCCGCATGCTGATCGGGACGCCAGGACCGCGGCACCGGTCGGGCGTCGTCGTCCACCCTTCCGCCTCGGGGCCGGCCCCAACCGGCCGGCCCCGCTCCCTCGATGAGGAACCCGTGTTCAAGAGGACCCACCTGGGGCTGCTGTCGCTCGCAGCCGCCACCGCGATTCTGGCACCCCTGGCCGGCACGGCCGCCGCGGGGACCGTCACCGACGCACCCGCGACGGCGGTGAGCCCGGTTCGGCTCGCCGCCGGGAACAGCGCGGCGGCGCTGCAGAACTGGCCGATCATCGACTGGGACATCACCGACATCACCTCCGGCCGGGGCGAACACGCCAATCGCTACTGGAACCTGATCGACGCGATCCACCGGAACAGCTACGGCGACTCGACCGACGCCGACAGCGGTCTCGTCCAGCAGACCACCCGCAACACCAACCGGCTGATCCAGGTGCGGGTGCGGAACGAGGGCAGCGACCTCGTCTCCCTCTACCTCTGGGCCGACAACCTCTACGTCGCGGGCTTCTACTCGCCCGGCGCCAACCAGCACTGGGCCTTCCAGGACGGCCGCCAGCAGCAGTTCCAGCAGGACCTGGGCGTGCAGGTGCGCTTCATGCCGCGCAACGGCAGCTACCTCGCCATCGGCGGCGGGTCCACCCGGGAGAACCTGTACCTCGGGTCCACCAACATCTTCAACGCGATGCGGGACCTGCACGCCGTCTCGCAGTGGGACGAGACGCGCGTCGACCGGGGCATGCTGATGGCCATCACCATCCTCTCGGAAGCCGCTCGCTTCGGGCCGATCTTCAACCGGGTCTACGGGAACATCAACGGGTTCACCAACTACCAGCTGAGCCGGGACTACGCCGACATGGAGAACCAGTGGGGCGCGCTGTCCCGGGCCGCGCACAGTTGGCGCCAGGGCCAGCCGGCCTCGGTGCGGCTGATCGGGAACAACGTCACCAGCTTCGACCGGCTCCGGCAGGTCGTCGGCTTCGTGGAGCTGCACGGCTCGGAGGCACTGCTGTAGGGCCGCCGCGAGCGAGGGTGACAGGGCCCCGCCGGGTCCTGTCACCCGCCGTCAGGACGACGATCCGGTAGCGCTCCGGCCGGAGGCCTTCCCGGTCGCCCCGGTCAGCCACCAGGTGGCGGCCAGGCAGATCGCGGCCAGGACGAACAGGACGACCGGCACCATCCGGACCTCGAAGAGCTCGATGGTCCTGCCCAGCGCCGGTCCGGCCGCCACCCCGCCCACCATGGACGGCGGCGATCACCAGGACGTCGGCGTCGTGGACTGTGCGGGGGAGGGGGAGGCCCGGCAGGGCGGCCGTCACGGGGCGGCCACCCGAGGCGCCGGGCCCGCCGGGGCGTCCGTCGAGGGCGCCGTACAGGGCCAGCGCGGTGCTCGCCCGGATGACCTCGGCCACCCCGGGGAGGCGGCCTAGCCGCGCCATCCCGGTGCGGTCGGCGGTCGCCGGGGCTGAACAGCTTGGCGGATACCCGCCGACCATCGCGGTGTCCGACGTCATCCCCGCGCCCGCGCGTTCCCGTGCCCGCGCGTTCCCGCGCCCCCGCCCGCGGGGACGCGACCGCGTGACCTCGGACGGGAGCGCCCCTGCCCAGGCGCCGGTCCGGGCCCGGCCGCGGCTCGGCCCGGGTGGACAGCGGTGGACAGGAGTGAACAGTCCCCGCCCCCGCCGGCCCTGGAGAGTGGACAACGCTCCGCACGAGTCTGTGCCCATGACCGATGCACACACGCACACCGACCGGGCCGGACCCCGGGCCACCCGGCCGGGGGCCGCCCTCGCGGCGCTCGCGGCGGCCCAGTTCACCGTCATGCTCGCCACCTCGATCGTGAACGTGGCCCTCCCGCAGATCCGCACCGGCGTCGGCCTGTCGGACGGCGGGACCACCTGGGTGGTCAACGCCTACGGCCTGGCCTTCGGGGCGCTGCTCCTGGCCGGCGGCCGGGCGGGCGACCTCCTCGGCCGCCGCCGGGTGCTGATGTCCGGCCTCGGGCTGTTCGTGGCGGCCTCGCTGGCGGCCGGCCTGGCCACCACCCCGGGCGTACTGATCGCCGCCCGCGCGGCGCAGGGCCTCGCCGCCGCCGCGATCGCGCCGGCCGCGCTCGCCCTGGCGATGGGCCAGTTCCCCTCCGGACCCGGGCGCGGCCGGGCGCTGGGCGTGTGGGGCGCGGTCTCCGGCGCGGGGGGAGCGGGCGGCGTCCTGCTGGGCGGTGTCCTCACCCAGGCCTGGGGCTGGCCCTGGATCTTCCACTCGGTCGCGCTCGGCACGGCGCTGGTCCTGGCCGCCGTCGCCGTGCTCGTGCCGTCGGAGGCCGGCGCGCGGACCGGGCGGTTCGACCTGCTGGGCACCGCCACCGTCACCCTCTCGCTGACCTGCCTCGTCTGGGGCCTGACCACCGCACGCGGCGCCGGCTGGACGGACACCCGGGTGCTGGGCGCGCTCGGCGCGGCCGCGGCGCTGTTCGCGGCCTTCGTCGTGGTCGAACGCGGCCGCCCCGACGCGCTGGTGCCGCGCCGACTGCTCACCACCGGCCGGGTCGCCGCGGGCAACCTGCTGATGGCGCTGCTGGGATCGGTGTGGATCGCGCTGTTCTTCTTCCTGCCGCTCTACCAGCAACAGGTGCTCGGATCCGGGCCGCTGGTCACCGGCGCGGGCCAACTCCCGCTCGCGGCAGCCAATATGATCGGTGCGTCGCTGGCGCCCCCGATCGCCCGGCGGCTCGGCGCCACCGCGACCGTCACCGCGGCGCTGCTCACCGAGGCTGCCGGCCTGCTGTGGCTGTCACGGATCAATGCGGACGGAAGCTACCTCGCCGACATCCTCGGCCCGAGCGTCCTGGTCGGCCTCGGTCTGAGCGTCGCCTTCGTCCAGCTCACCGCGCTCGCCGTGGACGGCGTCCCGCCGCAGGACGCGGGCCTGGCCGGCGGCCTGGTCAACACCACCCGACAGGTCGGCGGCGCGATCGGCCTCGCCGCCCTGGCCACCCTGGCCGGTTCGGTCACCGCCGGCGCCGCCGGCCACGCGTCGCACGCGGCAGCCCTCACCAGCGGGTACCGGGCCGCCTTCCTCGTCTCCGCCCTCGTCCTCGCCGTCAGCGCGGCGCTCGCCGGGTACCTGGCCCGCCGCCCGGTCCGCGCCCCGGCGGCCACGGCCGTCCCGTTCCCGCTGACCGGTCGCTGACCACCGCACAGCCCCCGACCACCCGCCACCACCGAGAAGGAACCCCGCCATGAGCACCGAGAAGCCCTACCTGACCGGTCACTTCACCCCCGTCGTCGACGAGGTCACCGCCACCGGCCTGACCGTGGAGGGCCACCTGCCGCCCGAGCTGACCGGCCGGCTGCTCCGCAACGGCCACAACCCCAAGCCCGGCGTCACCCCCACCCACTGGTTCAAGGGCAGCGGCATGGTGCACGGCATCCGGCTGCGGGACGGCCGCGCCGAGTGGTACCGCAACCGCTGGGTGCGGACCCCCGCCCTGGAGGGTGCCCCCTACCTGACGGAGCACGGCCCGGACCTGACCGCCAGCGCCGCCGGCACCCACATCATCGAGCACGCCGGGCGCCTCCTCGCGCTCTGCGAGGCCAACCTGCCCTTCGAACTCACCCCGGAGCTCGACACCGTGGGCGCCTACGACTTCGGCGGCAAGCTGACGTCCGCGATGACCGCGCACCCCAAGGAGGACCCGGTCACCGGGGAACTGCACTTCTTCGGCTCCTCGCCGTTCCCGCCGTTCCTGACGTACCACGTCGCCGACGCCAAGGGCGAGATCGTCCACACCGCCGAGGTCCCGGGCGCGAGTGCCGCCCTCAAGCACGACTTCGCGCTCACCAGCGGCCATGTGGTCTTCGTCGAGGGCAACGTCACCTTCGACCCCGCCGAGCACTCCGGCATCCCCTACAGCTGGAGCGACACCCAGCTCTCCCGCATCGGCATCATGCCGCGCGGCGCCGACGGGGCCCGCCACGTCCGCTGGTTCTCCATCGAGCCGGGCAACATGCTGCACGTCGGCAACGCCTACGAGGACGGCCGGGGCCGCGTCGTCCTGGAGGGTCCCACGGTGGACCGCGAGGGCTTCCGGCTCTCCTGGAACTGGTGGGTGGGCGCGCCCGGGCGCGGCACCGAGCCGGTCGCCCGCTCGCTCACCCGCCGCTGGGTGGTCGACCTGGCCGCCGGTACGGTCGACGAGCAGATCATCGACGACCTCGCGGTGGAGTTCCCGACCCTCAACGAGCGGTACCTCGGCGCCGAGAACCGCTACCAGTACGCCATCTCCTTCCCCGACGAGCAGGGCTTCGGCGGCTACGGCGTCGTCAAGTACGACCGCACCACCGGTGCCCGGCGGATCCACCAGGTCGGCGACGCCCGGCTGCCGAGCGAGGCGGTCTTCGTGCCCGCCGTCGGTGCCACCCGCGAGGACGACGGCTACCTGCTGACGGTCGTGTCCGACCTCAAGCAGGACGCGTCCCAGCTGCTGGTCCTGGACGCCTCCGGCCTGGACCGGATCGCCACCGTCCACCTGCCGCACCGGGTGAGCGCCGGGCTGCACGGCTCGTGGATCCCGGACGCGATCGAGGGGTGACCTCGGCGGCGAGCGCGGCGGCCCGGGCAACGGTCCATCCGTGGCCCGGGCCGCCGGTTTCAAACAGTGTTTGAAACCGGCCTGGGTCGCGCTATTGTCATGATCATTAAATCGCACACGGCTCGGAGGGGGGTGGTGACGATGGACATCGTTCTGTTCAACGTGACCACGGCGGCACTGATGGTGCTGATGTTCAAGGGCGGTCTCGCCCTGGTCGGCCAGAACACGCTGACCGCGCGGCGGATCCCCTGGGCGGCGGTCGCGCTGACCGCGATCGCGCTCGGTGGCGTCGCCCTCCAGCTCTGCTGGTCGGGGGCGATGGGAGCGTTCGACGCCGACCCGGCGAAGTCCGGCTGGTGGCGCGTGGTCACCTCGGTCTTCATGCAGAACGGCGGCATCGGCGGCGCGGCCTGGAACATCGCGACCCTCGCCGTCGTCGCGGCCTTCGCCGACTGGTTCTGGGGCGCGCCGCTGACGCTCGGCCTGTTCGCCGCGGGCATCCTGCTGCCCGAGCAGATCGACAAGCTGTGGGGCCAGACCTCGCACAGCACCGACCCGCGCAACTTCGCCGGCAGCTCGGGCGCCACCTACTTCCTCGGCGCGACGCTGGCCGCGGCCCTGCTGCTGCACGGCGGGGCCGACCAGCGCCTCGGCCGGGCCGGTGGTGAGGGCGACCGGGCCGCGGCCGCCAAGGCCGTCCGCGTCGACCGGCTGCTCGCCTTCGGTGTGCCCGCGCTGGGGCTGGCGATGTGGTTCGCCCAGGAGAACGGCCACGGGCTGGTCTCCGCTTACGGCTTCGTCCTGGGGGCGCTCGCCTGGGCCGCGTTCCGCACGGTGCTCCACCCGGACCGCGACCTGCGGCAGGCGCCGCGCAGCACCGTCGGCGCGCTGACCGGCCTCGTCGGCCGCCGGGCCGGGAAGGCGGGTTAGCGCGCCGACACCGCCCCGCGCGCCGGGCCACCGTGACCACGAGCGAGAGAGCGAGTCGGAAGACCTGCGCCGGGACGTGTCGAAGCTCGTCGACCACCAGGTGGCCAGGATTTCGAAGCGACCGACCGCGACGTGACCCGGACGACCGGCCTGACCAACCCGCCCGGCGTCACCAGGTCCTACTCCACCACCGCCTGGAACGTCTTCGGCCGGATCGTCGAGGTGGTCACCGGCGGAACGTGGGACGAGGCGCTCAGGGAGCTGCTCCGCGCCCCGCTCTTCGGCGTCCGCGCCACCGCCCAGTCGGGGCGGGACGCGTAGCACCTCCCCGCAGACGTGCAGTCCGGGACCCGGGCCGTACCCGCCGATCGGCGGGTGAGGCCCGCGGTGCTTTGTGGGTAGGGCTGCGTGGCCCTACGATCCCGCCCCCCCGTCCACGGCGGCCAC
>NZ_JBEXYD010000071.1:0-35690 GCF_040630735.1 Kitasatospora sp. NPDC005748 | reverse complement strand
GGCCGGCGCCACCCGGGTGGCGCCGGCCGCCGCACCGGAGCTCAGCCCCGGCAGCCCTCCAGCAGGCGCAGCCACACCTCGCTGATCGTGGGGTACGCGGGCACGGCGTGCCAGAGCCGGTCGATCGGCACCTCGCCGACCACCGCGACGGTGGCCGAGTGCAGCAGCTCGGCCACCCCGGGGCCGACGAAGGAGGCACCCACCAGTACCTGACGGTCCTGGTCGAAGACCACCCGGGCCCGCCCCCGGTAGTCGTCGCCGTACAGCGAGGCGCCGGCGACGGCACCGAGGTCGTGGTCGATCGACCTGACCCGCAGCCCGGCCCGCTCGGCCGCCTCCAGCGTCAGACCGACGGCCGCCACCTCCGGCTCGGTGAAGACGACCTGCGGCGCTCCGGCGCTGTCGGCCGACGCGGCGTGCGCGCCCCAGCGCGCGGTGTCCAGTGCCCGCCCCTCGGCGCGCGCGACGATCGCCGCACCCGCGATCCGGGCCTGGTACTTGCCCTGGTGGGTGAGCAGCGCCCGGTGGTTCACGTCCCCGGCCGCGTACAGCCAGTCGCCGTCGACGCCGAGCACGGTGCAGCTGTCGTCCACCTCCATCCAGGTGCCCGGCTTCAGGCCGACCTGCTCCAGGCCGACGTCCGCCGTGCGCGGGGCCCGGCCGGTGGCGTAGAGCACCTCGTCGGCGGTCAGCCGCTCGCCGCCGTCCAGCACCAGCGTCACCCCGGCGCCGTCGACGCGCTCCAGCGAGGCCACCGCCGCGCCGAAGCGCAGGTCCACCCCGGCGGCCCGCAGGCCCTCCGCGACCAGCTCGCCCGCGAACGGCTCCATCCGGGGCAGCAGCGCGTCGCCGCGCACCAGCAGGACGACCTCCGAACCGAGCGCGCGCCACGCGGTGGCCAGCTCCACGCCGACCACGCCGCCGCCGACCACCGCCAGCCGCCCGGGCACGGTGGCCGAGCCGGTCGCCTCCCGGTTGGTCCACGGCCGGGACTCGGCCAGGCCGGGGACGCCCTCCGGCAGCACCGGCCGGCTGCCGGTGCAGACCGCGACGGCGTGCCGGGCGGTGAGCAGCCGCTCGGTGCCGTCCTCCGCCTCGACCGTGACCGCCCGTTCGCCGGCCAGCCGGCCGTGCCCGCGGACCAGCTCGATGCCGGTGTCACGGAGCCACTGGACCTGGCCGTCGTCCTGCCAGCGCGAGGTGAACGAGTCGCGCCGGGCCAGGACGGCGGCCGCGTCCAGCGCCCGGTCGCCGACGGCCTCCCGCGAACCGGCCACCGCGCGGGCGCCGGCCAGCGCGGCCGCCGGGCGCAGCAGCGCCTTGCTCGGCATGCAGGCCCAGTAGGAGCATTCACCGCCGACCAGTTCGGCCTCCACGATCACCGTGCGGAGCCCGGCGGCGGCGGTCCGGTCGGCGACGTTCTCGCCGGTCGGGCCGGCGCCCACCACGATGACGTCGTACTCCTCGGGGGTGGTCGTCACGTGCGGTCCTCCGTCGTGTCGATGGTCACCCCGGCGCGCAGGGCCAGGGTGACGGGCGTGCGTTCGCAGACGTCGAGCAGCCGGGCGCGCTGGTCGTCGTCCAGGGCGCCGGTGAGCGAGACGAGGCGCGAGACCCGTCCGTGCTGCCCGTCCGTCTCGTAGTCGAGCCTGACCCGGACGGCCTCCAACGGCCACTCCTTGCGCGCCGCGTACATCCGCAGGGTGATCGCGGTGCAGGAGCCGAGTGCGGAGAGCAGCAGCGCGAACGGCTCCGGCCCGGTGTCCGAACCGCCGCGGCGCACCGGCTCGTCGGCGGTCAGCGGGTGGGTGCCGGCCAGCACGTCGACGTGGAACGGCACGTCGGCGCCGCTGCCGGTCACCTCGGCGGTGGTGACCCGCCGGAACCTCGGCGGCGCCGCGGCCGCCTCGGCGCCGGTCGTGCTGGTCGGGGTCTGGCTCATGGCGGGCGGCCTCGCTCTCGTTCGGTGGCACGGGCGCCCGGAGGGACACGGGCGCCGTGCCCATCCTGCGCCGCCCGGCCCGCCGCGCGCAGCCGAACACGCGGGCGAGTGCGCTGAGGGGCAAGCACCCGGGCGCGCAGAGGGTGGATCACCGGGCCGGGCCGCCGCGCACAGCGGCGCGCCGGCCCCGCCCCGGCCCGGCGGATCACCAGGCCCCCACGATCACCGGCCCCTACGACCACCGGCCCCCCACGATCACCGGGCCGCGGAGCCTTCCGGGCCCACCCGCTCCGCGAGTTCCGCCAGCACCGCCGCCGTCTCCGCCGGCCGGGAGAACATCGGCCAGTGCCCGGTCGGCAGCTCCCGCAGCTCCCACTCCGGGCCGCCGAGCTGCGCGAAGTACGGATGGCCCGAGGCGATCATGGCGCGGACCTGCTCCAGCGGGAACGAGCAGGAGATCAGCGCCTTCGGCAGGTCCGCCCCGGCGCCGGTCAGCCGCAGCGGCTCGGTGAAGGTGGCGGCCGGCTGGTCGGTGGCGCGCTCGCGGACGGCGGCGCGGGCGGCGTCGTCCAGGCCGTCCGCGCTGCTGCCGGCGGCGGCGAGTTCTTCCCAGGACGGCAACGGGTGGCGGCCGTCGACCAGGGTGGCCAGCACGTGGGCCCGGTGCTCGGGCTCCCAGAGGTCGCCCAGCGCGGCGCCGTCGGGGACGGGACCGCTGTCGAGGTAGACCACCCGCCGGATCCGCTCGGGCATCCGGTCGGCCGCACCGGTGACCGCGGTGCTGCCGCCGCTGTGGCCGACGAGGACGACGTCCCACAGGTCCTCGCGGGTCAGCAGGTCGGTGAGGTCGGCGATGTGGGTCTCCACGCCGACCCCGGGCCCCGGCTCGGCGGCACGCTCGGCAATCCCGGCCGGGGTCACCGCGTGGACGGTGTGCCCGGCCTCGCGCAGCGGGCGGGCGACGTCGTCCCACGCCCAGGCGCCCAGCCAGAAACCGGGAACGAGAACGAAGGTACTCATGGGACCACTCCTTGTCCGGGGGGAATCCGTCAGGACCGACTCTAGGATCGGAGCCGGACAGATCTCGCCCGGATTGATTCCGGATCCCGGCCGGGTCGGCACGGGCCGGCCGGCCGACGAAGGGGGAGCCGATGAACCACCCGGTCAGCCGGGTCCTGGCCCTGCTGGAGCTGCTCCAGGCCAGGCCCGGCCTCACCGGCCCGGAGCTGGCCGCCCGCCTGGAGGTGGACGAGCGCACGGTGCGCCGGTACGCCGCCAGGCTGGCCGACCTCGGCATCCCGGTGCAGGCCGAC
Source organism: Kitasatospora sp. NPDC005748 (assembly GCF_040630735.1). Classification (NCBI taxonomy): domain Bacteria; kingdom Bacillati; phylum Actinomycetota; class Actinomycetes; order Kitasatosporales; family Streptomycetaceae; genus Kitasatospora; species Kitasatospora sp. NPDC005748. The sequence goes on along the minus strand of NZ_JBEXYD010000071.1, from coordinate 32,435 downwards.
CGCGGCCGCTACGGCGGTTACCGGCTGCGCCCCGGATTCCGGCTGCCGCCGCTGATGCTCACCGCGGACGAGGCGGCCTCGGTGGTGCTCGGACTGCTGGCCGGTCGCCGGTCGGGGCTGTCGGTGGGGGAGCAGGCCGCCGAGTCGGCGCTGGCCAAGATCCAGCGGGTGCTGCCGACGGAGCTGCGCGAGCGGGTCGAGGCGGTGGAGCAGACCCTGGGGCTGACCTCGGCGCCCGCCGCCGGCCCGAGTCCGGCCGGAGCCGCGCTGTTCGCGCTCGCCGAGGCGGCCCGCCGCCGGCGCCGCGTCCGGCTCGCCTACCGCGACCGCCTGGGCGTCCCGAGCGAGCGCGAGTTCGACCCGTACGGGCTGGTCTTCCACTCGGGCCGCTGGTACACCACCGGGCTGGACCACCGCAGCGGCGAGCTGCGGACCTTCCGGCTGGACCGGATCGGGACGGCGGAGCCGAGCGGGACGCCCTTCGAGCCGCCGGAGGACTTCGACCCGGTCCAGCGGGTGGTGGAGTCGCTGGCCTCGGTGCCGTGGACGCACGAGGTGGAGGTGCTCCTCACGACCACCCTCGACGAGGCCCGGCAGCGGATCCCGCCCGTGGTCGGGACGCTCACCGCGGCGGACGACGGCCGCGTCCTGCTGCGCGCCCGGGCCCAGAACCTCGACGGGTTCGCGGTGATGCTGGCCGGGCTGGGCCGGCCGTTCACCGTCCTGCGCCCGGACGCGCTGCGCACGGAGGTCCGGGCGCTCGCCGCCCGGCTCGCCGGGTGGGCCGAGCAGGGGTGAGCGGGCCCGGGCACCGGATCAGTGCACGGCGGGCGCGAGCTCGTCCGTGACCGGCCGGTCCTCGGAGGCCCCGCCGCGCATCAGCCGCTGCGGCCGCCGGACCAGCAGGTAGCCGACGCCCGCCAGGGTCACCAGGCCGACGCCCAGGAGCGCGGCCCACACCTGGTACCAGGGCGCGCCGGGCGGCGCCAGGATGCTGCGCGGCCAGCAGATGTTGACCACCTCCAGCCCGGTCCACAGCACCGCCAGGGCGTTGATCACCGTGCCGGCGCGCCCGTACGAGACCTGGCCGGACGGCCGCCACACGCCGCGCAGCCTGGCCACCAGCGCGGCCACGCTGAGCAGGAAGAACGGCAGGAAGGTCGCGGCCGTGCCGAAGGTGATCAGGCTGCCCATCGCGGTGGACTCCAGCCCCAGCGGCAGCGCGGCGGAGCTGACCACGGTCGCCGCGACCAGCCCGCCGATCGGCGCCCGGTGCCGGTTGACCCTGCGGACCCGGTCGGCGAACGGGAAGACGCCGTCCCGGGCCAGCGAGTAGAGGCCGCGGGCGGCGCCGCCCTGCGAGGCCAGCAGGCAGGCGGTGAACGAGATCAGCACGACGACCACGAACGGCTTGGCGGACCAGTCGCCGAAGGCCGAGGTGACGGCGGTGGTGACCGGGTCGAGGTCCTCCCCGCGCACCACGGCGGCCGGGTCGGGGTGGGCGAGTTCCACGGCGACGGCGTTCAGGATCACCACGACGCCGACGCTCATCAGCGCCCACCACATCGCCCGCGGGACCTGCCGGCTCGCGTCCTTGGTCTCCTCGGCGGTGGAGACGCACGCGTCGAAGCCGATGAACGCCCATCCGCCGACCGCGATCACGGCCAGGAAGGCCGCTCCGGTGGAGACCCCGGCGGTGGCGGGGGCGTCCAGGAGGTCGGTCACCAGGCCGAAGCCGTGCGCCCGGAAGAGCAGCAGCAGCGCGAGCCCCACCAGCACGGAGGCGACCGTCTCGGCGGCGATGCCCAGCGAGACGAACCGGCGCAGCACGTTGACGCCGTAGGCGTTGACCAGCGTGCAGGCGAGCAGGAACGCGGCCGACACCAGCACCAGTTGCGCGGGTGTCGGGGTCACTCCGAAGAGCGCGAAGAACCAGGGCGAGGCGAGGTAGGCGACGGTGGTGTTGGCGAACATCACCGCGAACTGCCACATCCAGCCGGTCAGCCAGGCGAAGGTCGGCCCGGTGAGGCGCCGGCTCCACTGGTAGGCACCGCCGGCCAGCGGCCACTGCGAGGCGAGTTCGGAGTAGACCGCCACCACCAGCATCTGGCCGAGCAGGCAGACCGGCAGCGCCCAGACCCAGGCGCCGCCGGCCACCCCGAGGCCGACCTGGCCGACGGCGTAGAGGCCGACCACCGGGGAGACGACGGCGAATCCCATCGAGATGTTGCCGAGCACGCCGAGGCTGCGGCGCAGCTCCTGGTGGTAGCCGAGGGCGGCGAGCCGCTCGGCGTCGGACCGGGCCGCACCGCTGTCGCCGGTCGGGCTGCCGCCGGAGGGGGCGGTGCCCGGGCCGCCGGGCGTCACGCCGCCGCGGGCTCTCGGGAGGTTGTCGGTCATGGGGCGTCCACCTTGCCGTCACCCGTGGTGAGCCCCTCGGACGGGCCCGCCACAGAAAACTAACTTTGTTAGTCAGGGACGGTAACCCCCTCACCCGGGGCAAGGGAAGAGTCGAGACCGGGCTGTAATACCGTGGGGCCGACGCAGCCGGCAGGGAGGGACGACGAGCGTGGGACGACCGACCAGGGCGTTGCTGAGCAGGGAGATCATCGCCAGGGCCGCCCTCGCCGTGGTCGACGAGCAGGGCTCCGACGGCCTCACCATGCGCGCGGTGGCCGACCGGCTGGGCGTGAAGGCGGCCTCGCTCTACAACCACGTGAGCGGCAAGGACGACCTGATCGACGGGCTCGCCGAGCTCGTCAACGCCGAGATCGACCTGGGGCCGCTCGACGGCACCGATCACCGGGAGTGGCGGACCGGCCTCACCGCCTACGTCCGCGGCTACCGCGCCGCCTTCCTGCGTCACCCCCACACCATCGCGCTGCTGGCCCGCCGCCGGGTCGGGGCCGACCTCCAACTGCTCGGCTACGAGGCCCTGCTCGGGGCGCTCGGCCGGGCCGGGCTGGCGCCCGCCGACGCCGCCGAGGTCGCCGCCGCGGTCGACTACCTGGTGCTCGGCTCCGCGCTGGAGACCTTCACCGCGGGCTTCACCCGCCCGCCGGCCGAGTACCGGCCCCGCTACCCGGCCCTCGCCGGTGCGCTGGAGGCCGCCGCCGAACGCGGCGGCGGGCCCGGCTCCGGGGCACCCGGGCTGGACGAGCGCGGCTTCGAACTCGCGCTGCGCCTGTTCCTGGACGGCCTCGCGGCCCGGCTGCCCACGCCCTGACCGGGGCGCCCCGGCGGACAGCGTGACGACGGCCCGCAACGGCGACGGGCCCGGGGGCACTCGCCACCCGGGCCCACCGTCGCGGAGTCACCCGCGCCGCCGTACGACCGGCCCCGGGCGGCTCCGCCCGCCCTCCCGCCCGCCCCGACGGCCGCGCTCAGGCCTCCGGGCCGCCGTTCTGCTCCGCCGCGACCTTGCGCTTCACCTCGGCCATGTCCAGCTTGCGGGCCTGACCGATCAGATCCTCGAACACGGCCTCCGGCAGCGCGCCCGCCTGCGAGAACACCAGCACGCCCTCGCGGATGATCGCCAGCGTCGGGATCGACTGGATGCCGAACGCGGCGGCCAGCTCCTGCTGCGCCTCGGTGTCGACCTTCGCGAAGACCAGGTCCGAGTGGCGCTCGGCCGCCTTCTCGTAGACCGGGGCGAACTGGCGGCACGGGCCGCACCAGGCCGCCCAGAAGTCGATGAAGACGAAGTCCTTACCGTCCTGGCCAGGGACGATGTCGTCGAAGTTCTCCTTGGTCAGCTCGACCGTGTTGCTCATCTCGCGGTTCCTGCCCTTCCGGGGGTGGCGGTCCAGGCCATCTGCCCGGCACAACCGCGACCGTCCGCGCACTATTCCGGAGCCCCCTCCCGCGGATTTCCCGGCCGGGCGTTGAGTGCTCCGCCGTCGGCGCCCGTACTGGTGGGTGTCCGCGTCAGCGCGGTACGAACAGCGCGGTCCGTGTCCGAGCGGCCGTGCGCGTCCAGCCGGGGGAGAAGCACCCATGCGCAGCAACAGTCGCACCACCCGTACCAGTCGGATCGCCGTGCTCGCCGCGTCCGGGATCGCCGTGGGCGCCCTGGTGGCCGGGTGCGGGTCGTCCGGCTCCGGCAGCGGCGGGTCCGCCACGCCCGCCGGCTCCGGCGCCGCCCCGACCGCGCCCGCGACGCCGAGCAGCCCCGCCGCCCCCGCCGACGCCACCCTGAAGACGGCCACCGACCCCAAGCTCGGCACCATCGTGACCGACAGCGCCGGCTTCACCCTCTACCGCTTCGACCAGGACACCGCGCAGCCCCCGATGTCCAACTGCAACGGCAACTGCGCCTCGATCTGGCCCCCCGCGCCGGCCGACGGCTCGGTCACCGTCAAGGGCATCGACAGCAAGCTGGTCGGCACCGTCACCCGGGCCGACGGCAGCAAGCAGCTCACCCTGAACGGCTGGCCGGCCTACCGCTACGCGCCCGACAAGCAGCCCGGTGACACCAAGGGCCAGGGCGTCGGCGGCACCTGGTGGGCGCTGACCCCGGCGGGTGGCAAGGCGGGCGCCGCGAGTTCCGTCCCGAGCACGCCGGCCGCCCCCGGCGGTGGCTACTGACCCGCCCCGACGACGGTCCGGACCGGACGTGGAACCCTCGACCCGGAGGTACGGGTGCGCGAAAATGGCGTCGTGACCGACGAGCACCGCGGTGGCGGTGCGCCCGCACGCGGCGCCGCCGCCCCGGACGAAGAACTGATGCGAGCCCTGTACCACGAGCACGCGGGGCCGCTCTTCGGCTTCGTCCTCCACCTGGTCGCGGGGGACCGCCAGCGGGCCGAGGACGTGGTGCAGGAGACGCTGGTCCGGGCCTGGCGCAACATCGACCGGCTCGACCCGGGCGGCGGCTCGCTGCGGCCCTGGCTGGTCACGGTCGCCCGGCGGATCGTCATCGACGGCCACCGCAGCAGTCTGGCCCGCCCGCGCGAGGTCGACCCGGCACCGCTGGAGCTGCTGCCCGCGGAGGACGAACTGGACCGCGCACTGCGGCTGATGACCATCTCGGAGGCGCTCGGGGACCTCTCGGAGGCGCACCGGCAGGTCGTCGTCGAGACCTACTTCAAGGGCCGCTCGGTGAACGAGGCGGCCGCCGAACTCGGCATCCCGGCCGGTACCGTACGGTCGCGGGTGTTCTACGCGCTGCGCTCGCTGAAGCTCGCGCTGGAGGAACGGGGAGTGACATCGTGACATCGTCCGAGCCCGGACCGACCGGCTCCGAGCAGGGCCACACCGCCGGTGGCGAGCACCTGGACGTCGGCGGCTACCTCCTCGGCCTGCTCGAACCGGCCGAGCGCGACGCGTTCGCGGCGCACCTGGCCGGCTGCCCGCAGTGCACCCGGGAGGTGGCCGAACTCGGCTTCGTGGAGCCGCTGCTGGCCGAGTACGCGGCCTCCGCCGAGGCCGCCGGGATCGATCCGGCAGGGCCGGCGCCCCGGCCGGACGGGCGACTGCTGGACGGGCTGGTCGCCGAGGTCTCGGCAGGCCGACGGCGGGGGAGGGTGCGGCGGCTGGTCCTGGTCGCCGCGGCCGCGGTCCTGGTGGTCGCCGGTCCGGCCGTCACCGCCGTCGTGGTCACCGCGGACTCCACGCCCGGCGTGGTCGCCGTCGCGGCCCAGCAGTTCACCGCCACCGACCCGACCACCGGCGCGCACGCCGTCGTCGGCGTCGACGGCAAGGGGTGGGGCAGCCAGGTGAGCCTCGAACTCTCCAACGTCCAGGGCCCGTTGAGCTGCGACCTGGTCGCCGTCTCGCACACCGGCGAGCGCTGGACGGTGACCAGCTGGAGCGTCCCCGCGGCCGGCTACGGCACCACCGGCGCGGCCCCGGCCGCCCTGCGGACCACCGGCGGCACGGGCCTCCAGCCCACCGACATCGACCACTTCGAGGTCCGCACCCTGGACGGCGCCACCGTCCTGGTCACCGTCCCGGTCCACCCGGCCTGACCCGGGCGCGGCCTCCCCGGTGCCCGCGCGCCCAGGCCCCCCCGGGTGGTCGGGCGGGCGGCGGGGTCGGGGGGCCGGTGCTACGCCTCCGCGCTGTCCGCGCCCAGGCCCACCGCGCGGGCGAGGGCGGCCGCCAGCGGCGCGCGGCGGTCGGGACAGTGGTCCGCGGCCCAGGCGTCGGCCAGCCGCAGGAAGGCGGCGAGCTCGTCCGCCGCTGCGGTGACGAGGCGGCGCAGTCCGTCGAGCGGCAGCTCGATGACGGGACCGTCCCGGACGGCGCTGTCCGGGGTCAGCCGCACGAGCGTGCCCTCGCGCCGGGCCTCCGGAGTGGGGTCGTGGCCGAAGAGGGCGAACCCGTCGCCGTCCAGGACTTCGTACCAGTCCTGCCACTCCTCCAGCCCGTTGCAGCAGCCCGGACGAAGGACGGTGCCGGTGGCCGGGGCGAAGACCCGGAAGCCGCCGGGGGCGACCGGGTGCTCCGAGGTCAGCAGGCCGTGCAGGAACCGGCCGGCCGGGTCGCCGGATCCGGCCGGTTCCTCACCGGGGCCGGGCTCGGCCTCGTTGTGGTCGGCGATCTGCATCACCGCCGTACCGACGTCGGCCGGGCTCATCGCGGCGCCCAGCGGGAGGAAGCCGTACGGCTCGTACGGGCCGAAGGGCCAGAGGTCGAAGCCGTCGCGGCCGGGCGTCTCCAGGACGGGCTGCATCTCGATCACCGGGCGAGTCTGACGGACCCCCGCTCGGGACGGCGCCCCGCTGTCGGGGGTCGTGCCCCCGGGGCTTCGGCTGCCCCGGGCCGATCCGGCAGGCCGGCCGGTGTCCGCCGCTCCCGGCGGGCGCTGCCGCTCCGGTCCGGTCATGCGTCGCGGCCGGCACCTGCGGTTACCGCCTCGCCTGAGCCCGCCGGCTGTGGATACCCGGGCCGGTCCGGAACGCCGACCGTGCGTCGCGTCCCCCGCCCCCGCCCCCGGCTACCGCCCCGCCGACGCCCGCTGTTCCGCCGCTGCGGCGATCCGGGTCAGGGCGCGGGCGCAGCGTCGGGCGAAGAGCCGCTGGCCCAGCGGGAGCAGCGGGCCGGCGAGGTGGGCGAACCAGCGGTCGGGGCGGCTGAAGGCGTTCACGGTGAACCGGACGGCCTTGTCGGGGCCCATCTCGACCAGGAAGGTCTCCTCGCCGACCGCGAGGTGCCCGCGCCGGGTGCCGTACGCGAAGCCGAAGCGGTCGGGGCCGTCCGCGCTCCAGATCACCCGGCAGGGGGCGGCGGCGCGCACCGGTCCGAGGCCGATCGCGCAGGTGACGGCGGTGCCGGGGGTGGCCCGGGTGGCTTCGGCGGCGATGCGGACGCCGGCGGCGCGGTGCATCCGCCAGTCGAGCACGGCGGCTCCGGCGGCTTCCAGGGCGGCGCGGCCGTGGCCGATCAGGGCGCGGTGGCGGAGGTGGTGGTAGCCGCCGGGCAGCGGGCGGTCGGGGGTGGTGCTGGCGCCGGTCTCGGGGTAGTTGAGGTCGGTGGCCCGGGGGCGGTTCATCGCAGGGCTTCCTTCGGGTGGGGGAGGCGCGTGGCCGGCGCCTGGGGTCGGGCGAGGCGGCGCCAGGCGAGCAGCGAGCAGAGCGCGAAGCCGAGGGCGTTGCCGACGCCGTGGGTGGCGGCCATCCAGGTGAGGGTGGGGTGCGGGACGCCGGAGGCCTCGCCCAGCGCCCACCAGAGCGCGAGCAGCATGGTCGCGGCGAGGACGGCGGAGGCGGTCCCGAGCAGGACGGCTGCGGGCCGGTCGGCGGTGCGGGTGCGCAGGTCCCGCCAGGTGAGCAGGCCGACCAGCCACATCCCGGTGGTGAGCACGACGGCTCCGGCGAGTTCGGCCCAGTCGTCGACGAAGTAGCCGGCCAGGACGAGCAGGGTGCCGAGCGGCACGCTGAGCGCGGCCCAGCGGGCGGCGGTGCTCCCCGGCGCGGCCCGGCAGACCAGCCCGGCGACCAGGGCGGCGGTGAACCCGGCGTAGTGGAAGTGCGGCACGGTCAGCGCCAGGATGTCGAGGTCGAAGCCGAGGAGTTCGTGGCCCGAGCGCTCGGCGACCAGCGCGAGCCCGGCCACCGAGGGGGTGGCGAGGGCGGTGAGCACGGCGATCTCGCGCGGCGCGAGCGAGCGGGTGCGGGCGAGCCGGGCCGGTGCGTGGGCGGCCAGGGCGAGGGTGCCGAGCGCGTAGAGTGCGGCGCACCCGGTGGCGAGGCCGCCGCGCGGCAGCCAGAGCGACAGTGCGCCGGGGACGGCGGCCAGGGGCCAGAGCCGGCGGACGCGGGCCAGCCCGGGCTCGTCGATCAGGGTCAGGCCGAGCGGGATCACGGCGCCCATGCCGAGCAGGACCAGCAGGTCGACCAGCTCCGCGGTGCCTCTGCCCATGGTGGCCGCACCCCTTCCTTGAACACGTTCAAAGCCTTGCGCCAGTGACTGTACGCGGCGCACTTGAACGTGTTCAAGTCGAGCTGGAGCCGCCTCCCCTGGTGCTCGCGCCGCAGGCGGCGCACTCTGGAGAAGGAATCTCTGGAGGTGATCCGCCATGCAGACACTCGTTGGTTGGCACATCGAGATGGAGTTCCGTGAGGAGGGGGCGCGGACGGCCGCCGCCGCCCTGCTGAGGCTCGGCGACGGAACCGAAATCCGCGCCCACGGCTACACCAGCCGCCACCCGTCGGACCCGGAGCAGCTGCGGGTCGGCGAGGAGGTCGCCGCCGCCCGGGCGCTCAACGATCTCGCCTCGCAGCTTCTCACCAAGGCCCACGGCGAGATCCAGGACGCCAGTCCCGTCCCGTCCCACCCGCTGTCGTGACGGCGCCGCAGGTCGGTGCCGGCTCCGGGGCCGAGGAGCCCAGAAGGGCCCGCATCCCGCTGATCTGTCCGCGCTGCGGGCGGGAGCAGCAGGTCGTCCCGGGTGGTCCCGACCGGGCCGTGCGTGTCGTGCACGCCGGGACCGGCCGGGAGGCCTGCGAGCCGGGCGACCTCGCCACGGCTCCGGACGACGTGGGCTGAGCCGGGCCCGTCCGGCCCGAGGACGAAGGCGACCCGACAGGCGTAGGCGAACCCACGGGCGCAGGCGAACCCACGGACGACGGCGGTGCCAGGACCGGTCCCGGCACCGCCGTCGTCCGCCTCGCGGCCTCTCAGTTCGGGCAGTACGACGTCGGCAGCTGCCACTCCGGCCCGACCAGCCGCTGCTCCACCCGGCTGAGCGTGATCCGGATGCCGACCGTCCCCGACAGGCCGAGCCGGAACCGGCTGCGGGCCAGTGCGATCAGGGCGGTCATGCCGTACTTGTTGATCAGCGAGGTGCGGTAGCGCGCGGTGTCGTCCGGGTCGCAGACCGTCGCCCGCGCGGGCAGCTGGCGCCCGGTCGGGCGCCCGTGGGCGTCGCAGGGGCCGACCAGCACCCGGGGGTGGCGGCGGATCCGCTCGGCCTCGCCGGAGTGGGCGGGGGTCCAGATGCCGAGCGCCGTGCCGTCCGCCACCACCCAGATCGCCGAGCGCAGCCGGCTGCCGTCCTCGTCGAAGGTGGTGAGCAGGAGGTATCTGGTGTCGGCCAGCCGGTCGGTACGGTCGTGCACGATGTCCTCCCTGTCCAGGGGCCGGGCGCGGTCCGTTGCCGCGGCGCCGGAGCTGGCGGCTCAGTGACCGTGGCCGCCGGTGATCTCGTGGTACTCCTCGGCGGTAGGCCGGGGGATCCTGGCGCCCTCGCCGTGCAGTCCGCGGGAGAGCCTCGCGCGGACGCGGGTGAGCGCGCCGACCGGGTGGGCCACCCCATTCTCGTCCACCGGGGCCGGTAGTTCGAGGGGGCGGGGCTGCTCGTGGGCGGTCAGCCGGTGCAGTTCCGCCGGCGCGAGCGGGGCGTGCGCCTCGGTGAACTCGCCGTGCGGCAGCCGCCTGATGAGGCCCGTCTCCCGGCCGTGCAGCACCTTGTCCCGGTCGCGCCGCTGGAGGCCCAGGCACCACCGCTTGGTGATCACGAAGACCACCACCGGCACCACGAAGAACCCCACCCGGACGGCGTAGGTGATCGAGTTCAGCGACAGGTGCAGACGGGTGGCGACCAGGTCGTTGCCGCCGCCGATCAGCATCACCAGGTAGAGCGCGATCCAGGCCGCGCCGAGTGCGGTGCGCACGGGGGCGTTGCGCGGGCGGTCCAGGAGGTGGTGCTCGCGCGCGTCCTCGGTCAGCCAGGACTCGACGAAGGGGTAGACCGCGATCGCGCCGAGGATCACCGGGAAGAGCGTGAACGGGATCAGCACGCCCAGGTTGAGGGTGTGCCCCCACAGGCCGACCTCCCAGCCGGGCATCACCCGGATCAGCCCCTCGGCGAAGCCCATGTACCAGTCCGGCTGCGCGTCGGTGGACACCTGGTCGGGGCGGTACGGGCCGTAGGCCCAGATCGGGTTGATCGAGGCGACGGCCGCCATCAGCGCGATGATGCCGAAGACCAGGAAGAAGAACCCGCCGGCCTTGGCCAGGTAGACCGGCATCAGCGGCATGCCGACGACGTTCTGCTCGGTCCGGCCGGGGCCCGCCCACTGGGTGTGCTTGTGGTAGAAGACCAGGATCAGGTGCGCGACCAGCAGGCCGAGCATGATGCCGGGGATCAGCAGCACGTGGACGGTGAAGAACCGCGGCACGATGTCGTGACCGGGGAACTCGCCGCCGAACAGGAACATCTGGACGTAGCTGCCCACCAGCGGGAGGGCCAGGACCACGCCCTCGACGAAGCGGATGCCGGTGCCCGAGAGCAGGTCGTCGGGCAGTGAGTAGCCGAAGAAGCCGTCCAGCAGGCCGAGGAAGAGCAGCAGGAAGCCGAACAGCCAGTTGATCTCGCGCGGCTTGCGGAACGCCCCGGTGAAGAACACCCGCATCATGTGCACGAACATCGCCGCGACGAACACCACGGCCGCCCAGTGGTGGATCTGCCGGATCAGCAGCCCGCCGCGGACCTCGAAGCTGATGTCCATCGTCGAGGCGTAGGCCTCCGACATCGGCACGCCCTTGAGCGGGACGTACGAGCCGTCGTAGATCACCTCGCCCATGCCGGGCTTGAAGAACAGCGTGAGCCAGACGCCGGTCAGGATGATGATGACGAAGGTGTAGAGGCAGATCTCGCCCAGCATGAAGGACCAGTGGTCCGGGAAGATCTTGCGCACGTTCGCCCTGGCCAGGGTGTAGACCCCCAGCCGGCCGTCCGCCCAGTCGGCGGCCCGCCGGCCGCGTCCGGGGTTCTGATTCCGGGTCATTTCCACGCACCTCGGTCCATGAAGCGGGGATCGTTCCCCGCTTCGAGCTGGGACCAGAGTAAACGGGGCCCCCTCCCCGTTTCTACCCGGGGTGCCGCTGTCGTCTCCACGGCGACCCGGAATCGGCGAGCGGCGCGGAAGCGACGCCCCGGAATCGGCGAGCGCGCCGGAAACGGCGAGTGCCCCGGAAACGGCGAGCGGCCCGCCCGGTGTCGAAACACCGGACGGGCCGCTACGCACCCTTTGTGTGTTCCCCGGAGGGTCAGTGCACCAGCACCGGCACCTCGTTGCTCTCCACCGCACCCGACCCCGTCGCCGCCTGGTCGGGGCGACCGGCGTTGATCAGGGTGAAGGCGATCGCCGCGGCGGCGACCAGGATGCCGAAGGACCACCAGATCGCGGTCGAGAAGCCGTGCACCATGCCCTGGAACTGCGCCGCCTGGGCCGCGGCCGGGCTGGTCACGGCGGTGGCGTGGGAGGCCAGCCAGGTCGCCGTGGCGCTGGCCGCGATGGTGTTCAGCAGCGCGGTGCCGATGGCGCCGCCGACCTGCTGCGAGGTGTTGACCATGGCGGAGGCGACACCCGCGTCGCGGGGCTCGACACCGTGCGTGGCCAGGCTCATCGCGGGCATGAACGCGGTGCCCATGCCGAGGCCCATCAGGATCAGACCGGGCAGGATCAGCGCCGGGTAGGAGGTGTCCAGGCCGATCTGGGTCAGGATCAGCATGCCGACCGAGGCGACCAGGAAGCCGGGCGCCATCAGGTAGCGGGCCGGCACGCGGGTCATCAGCCGGGCGCCGATCTGGGTCGAGCCGGTGATCATGCCCGCCACCATCGGCAGGAAGGCGACGCCGGTGAGCACCGGACTGTAGCCGAGCACGATCTGCAGGTAGTAGGTCAGGAAGAGGAAGAGGCCGAACATGCCGATCACGGCCAGGCCGAGCGACAGGTAGACCCCGCCGCGGTTGCGGTCCAGGACGACCCGCAGCGGCAGCAGCGGCGCCTTGACCTTCATCTCGACCACGGCGAACGCGGCCAGCAGCACGGCGGCGGCGGCGAACAGGCCCAGCGTGGTGCCGGAGCTCCAGCCGTCCGACTCGGCGCGGGTGAAGGCGTAGACCAGGGAGACCAGGCCGGTGGTGACCAGCAGCACGCCGGGGATGTCCAGGCGGTTGCGGTTGCGGCCCTGGGCGGGCTCGCGGATCACCATGACGGCGCCGACGGCGGCGACCACGGCGAACGGGATGTTGACGAAGAAGGTCCAGCGCCAGTTCATGTACTCGGTCAGCAGGCCGCCGAGGATCAGGCCGATCGCGCCGCCACCGCCGGCGATGGCGCCGTAGATGCCGAACGCCTTGGCGCGCTCCTTGGCCTCGGTGAACATCACGGCCAGCAGCGAGAGCGCGGCCGGGGCGAGCAGGGCGCCGAACACGCCCTGCAGGGCGCGGGCGCCGAGCAGCATGGCGGTGTTAGCGGCGGCGCCGCCCAGCGCGGAGGCGAGGGCGAAGCCGGTCAGGCCGACCACGAAGGTCCGCTTACGGCCCCACAGGTCGGCGATCCGGCCGCCGAACAGCAGCAGGCCACCGAAGGCCAGCGCGTAGGCGGTGATCACCCACTGGCGGTTGCCGTCGGTGATGCCGAGGTCCTTCTGGGCCGACGGCAGGGCGATGTTCACGATGGTGGCGTCGAGGACGACCATCAGCTGGGCGAGGCCGATGAATATCAGGGCCTTCCAGCGCCGCGGATCGGGCTGGGTGGCCGGCAGGGCGTCGGTTTTTGGCATGGGAGTACTCACTTCGGGGTGCGGTGCGTACGGATCAGGGGAAGTCGGGCGTGCGGGCGGGCACGGTCGGCCCCGGCCGCCGGTGCGGCAGTGGACCGGCGGACCGTCGGTCAGCGCTCGGCGCTGCGGGTCAGTGCTCGGGGTGGAAGTCCTCGAAGGTCGCGGCCCGGCCGGGCAGGGTCGAGCGGGCGGGCGCCCGCAGGCCGTCCAGGAACAGCTGCAGGTGCCGGTGGACGAAGCCGTCCAGGAACTGGCAGGAGGTGCCCGGCAGGGGGCGGGTGAGCTGGCTCATCGCGATGAACAGGTCACCGGGGTCGACGTCCGGCCGCAGTTCGCCGGCCTCCTTGGCGCGTGCCATGAGGTCGTCGACGGCGGTCACCAGTCGCTCGCGCGCGTCCGTCAGGTCCGGATCGAAGGGGTCGACCCGGTTGGTGAGGATCGGGCACAGGGCGCCCATCTTCTCTTCGACCGTGGCGTGCGCGAACCGCTGGAGGGCGTCGAACGGGCCGGAAGCCTCCGCCGTCGCCGATTCGGCGATGGCCAGGATACGGCCCTTGATGAGCAGCGCCACCTCGCGGATCAGCGCCGAGCGGTCCGGAAAGTTCCGGTACAGCGTGGCGTTGCCCACGCCGGCCCGCTTGGCGATCTCGTCCAGCGGCGCGTCCGCGCCGTGCTCGACGAGGGCGTCCCGCGCCGCCAGCAGGATCCGCTCACGGTTGCGAGTCGCGTCCGCGCGCAGCTTCGGCGTGCGGACGGGCTCCGCGGTGCGGGTCGCCGTGGTGACGGTGCTGCTCACTTCTCGCTCCTCCCAGCATAGCGGGGAAACTTTCCCCGTTTAGGCCTACGAAGGAGCAAACGGGGATTCGGTCCCCGGAAATTCCCCGCTGAACGTGACCTGCGTCACATCCACCCGCAGGGTGGAAGCGCGGCGTCAGACCCGCGCCGGCCGGCGCAGCGGGATCTCGAAGTGGACGGTGGCCACCCCGGGGCCGTGCTCGCCGCTCGGGCGGGCGTCGTGCACCTCCTCGGCGAGGCTGCGCCAGAATGCCTCGGCGCCCGGGACGGCGGCGTTGGTGTGCAGGTAGAGGTGCCGGTAGCCGCCCTCGTCCACGGCGAACTCGCATGCCCGGCGCACCAGCTCCCGGGCCAGTCCGTGCCGGCGGTGCTCGGTCCGGACGTAGACCCGGACCAGCTGCGCGGTGGTGCCGTCGGGGTAGCGCTCGGCCAGCTCGCGCGGGTGCGGCGGGTGGACTGGCCCGCGGGAGTGCAGTGCGGTGGTGGCGACCACCTCGCCGTCCCGGGTGGCGACCAGCAGGGCGTGCCGGGGGTGGTCGAGGTAGTGCGCCTGGAGGTCGACCACGTCGGCGTGCCAGTCGGGGACGTAGCCGTAGCCGAACTCGCGGTAGAAGGTGTCCAGGATCAGCCGGCGGGCACCGGGCACGTCCTCGGGCAGGGCGTGCCTGATCGCATAGGCATCCGGACGGTCCATCGGAGGGCTCCACGGGTCGGGTCGGGGCTGGGTCCCCGTCACCGTACCTGAAAACGAATGTCATCTGACGCCCTGTCGGAGAAGCCGTGCGAGCGTGTTGAAAATGAAAACGAATGCCGTTACGGTCGCCTTCGGCACGTCGGACCGGCTTGCCGCGCGCGTCGTCGAGAGGGAGATCCGTGGCGCATCTGCTGGTGATCGAAAGCTGGGTCGGCTCCATGAGCAGACTGCTGCCCAGGGCCTTGGGGGAGAGCGGCCACCGCTTCACCTTCCTCACCCGCGACCTGCACCACTACCTGCGGGAGGCGCCCACCGACGGCCCGCACCCGCTGCTCGCCGCGGAGAACGTGCTCACCGCCGACACCAACGATTCCGCCGCCCTGCTCCCGTACGTCGAGCGGCTGCACGGGGTGCTCGGCTTCGACGGGGTGATCTCCTCCTGCGACTACTACCTGCCGCTGGTCGCCCGGGTCGCCCGCCGGCTCGGGCTGCCCGGGCCGGCGCCCGAGGCCGTCGCCGCCGCCTGCCGCAAGGACCTCACCCGCCGCGCGCTCGCCGCGGCTGGCGTCCCCGGGCCCGCGTACGCGCTCTGCGCCGACCGGGAGCAGGCCCTGGCCGCCGCCCGGGAGCTCGGCTTCCCGCTGGTGGTCAAGCCGGTGGACCTCTGCGCCGGGATGCTCGTCCGCGCGGTCGCGGACGAACGCGAACTGGCCTCCGCGCTCCGGGCCCTGGAGGCCTTCCCGGTCAACGCCCGCGGCCAGCGCCGGGCCCCCGTCGTCCTGCTGGAGGAGCTGCTGACCGGCCCGGAGGTCAGTGTCGAGACCGTCTGCGCCGACGGCGAGACCGTGGTGGTCGGGGTCACCGACAAGAGCGTCGGCGGTGCGCCCGCCTTCGTCGAGACCGGCCACATGTTCCCCGCCGTGCTGAGCGCCGAAGACACGGCCGCCGCGGCCGGGACGGCCGTCGCCGCGCTGGCCGCCCTCGGCCTGGACCGGGTCGTCGCGCACACCGAGATCAAACTGACCCCGACCGGGCCACGGGTGGTGGAGGTCAACCCCCGCCCGGCCGGCAACCGGATCACCGAGCTGGTCCGCCGGGTCACCGGCGTCGACCTCGCCGCCGCCTGCGTGGACCTCGCGCTCGGCCGCCGTCCCGACCTGACCGTCCACCGCACCGGGGTCAGCAGCGCCGCGATCGCCTTCCTCGTCCCGGCAAAGGGGCAGACCGGCCTGCTGGAGGGCTTCGAGGGCGAACCGGCCGTCCGGCGTGACGGCGCCGTGGTCGAGCTGGCCCTCGCCGCCCCCGGGCGCGACGTCCGGCCCGCCACCAGCAACAACGAGTACCTCGGCCATGTGATGACCACCGACACCGGCGGCACCGGCGCCCGCCGGGAGGCCGAGCGGCTGATCGCCGGGCTGACCCCCCGCTACACCGCCGACGGCCCGGACGCGGGGCCCGCCGGGTCGAAGGGCCCGCCCGCACCCCTCCGGTCCGACCGCGCCGCCGGGGCGGCGGTGTCCGGATGACCACCACCCTCCCCGGTACGGCCCTGGACCGGATCGCCGGGCGGGCCCGCGCCGGAGCGTACGGGCCTGACCCGGCCGGGCAGCGGATCGCCCTCGCCTTCACCACCACGCAGGCCGTGCGGCACGCCGGACGCGCCCGCGGCTACCGCAACGAGGTACTCAGCCTGCGCCTCGGCGCGGCCGTCGGCTCCTGCGCGGTCGAACCCGGCGAGCTGCCCGCCGAGGCGCTCACCGACTGCGTCGGCGCGTCCGTCGCCGAACTGCTCGACCACCCGCTCGTACCGGTCCGGGTCGCCGCGCTCGACGCCTACCTGATGCGTTGCCGCCCGCACGGCCCGGCCCACGGCGCCCGGCCGGTGACCGTTCCGGCCGGTGACTCGCTGGCGAAGTCCCGGGCCCGGGCGCGCGCCGTCGTCGGCCTGCTCCCGGCCGCGACGACCGGCCGGGTGCTGGTCGTCGGCGTGGTCAACTCCCTTCTGGAGCAGCTTCGTTCGCGCGGCCTCGGGTACCTGGCCTGCGACCTCGTCGGCGGCACCACCGAGTGGGGCGAGACCGTCCACCCCGACGCGTCCGCCCGGCTCGACGAGTGCGACGCGATCCTCGCCTCCGGCATGACCCTCGGCAACGGCACGCTCGACCCGCTGCTCGCGCACGCCCGCGCCACCGGCAAGCCGCTGGTGCTCTTCGCCCAGACCGGCAGCGCCGTGCTGCCCCGGCTGCTCGGCGACGGCGTGAGCGCCGTCAGCGCCGAGCCCTACCCCTTCTTCTGGCTCGACGGCGGCCCCAGCCCGCTCCACCTGTACGGCGGGCACCCGCCGGCCGGCCGGGCGGACGGCGGTGGCCGGTGACCACGCTGCTCGCCCCCGCGGCCCTCGGCAACCCCGACCTGCTGCCGCTGCTCGGCCGCACCCCGCTCGCCCGGATCAGCACCCCGCTGCCGCACCCGCACCCCGGCTTCTGGGCCAAGCTGGAGGGCCTCGGCGCCGGCGGGATGAAGGCCCGGTCCGCCGTCGCCATACTCCGCGGCGCCCACGAACGCGGTGAACTCCGGCCCGGCGCCACGGTGGTGGAGTCCACCTCGGGCACCCTCGGCATCGGCCTCGCCTTCGCCGGTCAGGCCCTCGGCCACCCCGTCGTCCTGGTCGGCGACGCCGAACTCGAACCGTCCATGCGCCAGTTGCTCCACTCCTACGGCGCCCGGCTGGAGCTCGTCGACCGGCCGGCCCGGTACGGCGGCTGGCAGGCCGCCCGGCTGGCCCGGCTGCGCACCCTGCTCGACCAACTCCCCGGCGCCTACTGGCCGGACCAGTACAACAACCCCGACAACGCGGCCGGCTACCGGGCGATGGCCCGGGAGATCACCGCCGAGCTCGACCACCTGGACGTGCTGGTGTGCAGCGTCGGCACCGGCGGCCACAGCGCCGGGCTGGCCGAACCGCTCCGCCGCCGCTGGCCGGCCCTGCGGATCATCGGCGTCGACTCGGTCGGCTCGACCATCTTCGGCCAGCCCGCCCGGCCCCGGCTGATGCGCGGACTCGGCAGCTCGATCCACCCGCGCAACGTCGCCCACCAGGCCTTCGACGAGATCCACTGGGTCGGCCCGGCCGAGGCCGTGGACGCCTGCCGCAGGCTGGCCCGCGGGGCCTTCGTCAGCGGGGGCTGGAGCACCGGCGCCGTCGCCCTGGTCGCCGCCTGGGCCGCCCGGGTGCAGCCGGGCGCCGCCGTCGCCACCGTCTTCCCCGACGGTCCGCACCGCTACCTGGGCACCGTCTACGACGACGCGTTCTGCCGGCGGCACGGGCTGGGGGCGGAGCACGCCGCGCCGCGCCCGATCGAGATCCCGCACCCCGCCGCCGTCGAGGTCACCGGCTGGGCGCGCTGGCGCACCGGGCACGGCGGCCCGGCCGTCCGCCCCGACCGCCCGGCCCTCCCCGACCCCACGGACCGCCCCGGGGAGGGCCGATGAGGCTCGACGTACGCACCGTACGGCTCCGGCTCGCCGAACCGCTGCGGATCTCCCGCTCGGTGACCGCCGAGCGCGACGCCGTCCTGGTCGCCCTGCGGTACGACGGCCTCACGGGCCGCGGCGAGGCCGTCGCCAGCGGCTACCTGCGCCAGCCCACCGAGCTCATCCGGCGTGAACTCGCCGAGCTGCGACCGGCGTTGGAGCGCCTGCCGGATCCGGACCAGGCGCTCGCCGAACTCCGCCGCGGCGCCGCCCCGTTCAAGGAGCTGTCGGCCGGGGTGCTGGCCGCCGTCGAGGCCGCCCTGCTCGACCTGGCCGGCCGGCGGGCCGGTGAGCCCGTCCACCGGCTGCTCGGCCGGCCGGAGCCGGTGGCCGTCGCCACCGCCCGCACCATCGGCATCGAGCCGCCCGACCGGGCCGCGGACCGGGCCGCCCGGCTGGCCGCCGCCGGGTTCACCGTGCTCAAGGTCAAGGCGGGCTCCGCCGATCCCGCGGACGACCTCGCCCGGGTCCGCGCCGTCCGCGAGGCCGCCCCCGGGGCCGGGCTGCTGCTCGACCCCAACGGCGCCTGGACGGAGGAACAGGCCCACCGGCTCCTCCCGGCCTTCGCCGCCGCCGGCGTCGAGGCCGTCGAGCAGCCGATCGCCCCCGGCCGTCCGGACGCGCTGGCCGCCGTCGCCGAACGCTCACCGGTCCCGGTGATCGCCGACGAGGACGCCGTCGGCTACGAGGACGCCTGCCGGCTCGCCGGGCGCGTCCACGGGGTCAACCTCAAGCTCGCCAAATGCGGCGGCGTGCACCAGGTGCTGCGCATCCGGGCGGCCCTGCGGGGCAGCGGCACCGAGCTGATGCTCGGCTGCCTCGTCGCCAGCTCGCTCGGCATCGCCCCGGCCGTCCACCTCGCCGACCGGGCCCGCTGGATCGACCTGGACGGGCACCTGCTGCTCGCCCACGACCCCTGGCAGGGCATCGGCGGCAGCGACGGCGTCGTCCGCACCCCGGCCCGGGCCGGGCTCGGCGTCCGCCCGGCCCCGGCCGCCGGGCGATGACGCGCCACCGGCCGCCGCCCGCCCCCGCCCGCCCACTCCCCAGCGAGGCCCGATGACCGGCCACAACCTGCTCACCGACACCCCGGAGCTCTACGAACTCCGCTTCCCCGACCCGGGGTTCGTCGCCGCCCGGTGGGCCGAGTCGGTGCTCCGCGAGCACCGCGCCGGGCCCGAGGTGCTCGACCTCGGCTGCGGTACCGGCCGGGACGCCGGCTGGCTGCACCGCGCCGCCGGGCGGGCGGTGACCGGCGTCGACAGCTCGGAGGCGATGATCCGGCACGCCCGCACCCACCACCCCGGGCCCGCCTACCACGTCGGCGACATGCGGACCTTCCGCCTGCCCGGCCGCTTCGACGCCGTCCTCTGCCTGGACAGCGCCCTCCTCTACTGCCACACCAACGAGGACCTCGACGCGCTGTTCGGCCGGCTCCGCCGCCACCTGCGCCCGGGCGGCCTGCTGGTCGCCGAGCTGCGCAACGGCGCCTTCTTCCTCGGCCGCACCGACCTCCTCGACGCCCCGCGCACCGACCGCGTCACGCACGACGGCGTCACCCACACCTCGCACACCGTGCTCCGGATCGACCACGCCGCCCAGCTGCTGCGCCGCACCCGGACCTGGACGAGCGACGACGGCGCCCCGGCCGTCGTGCAGCACTCGGCCTGGCGGCTGCTCTTCCCGCAGGAGCTGCGCGGTCTGCTCGCCGCCCACGGCTTCACCGTCCTCGACCTCTACGACCGGCCCGGTCCGCGCACCGAACCGCCCTGGACCGAGGGCGCCCGGCCCGCCGACACCGCGGCGGACGACCGCCTCCACCTGGTCGCCCGGCTCCAGGGCCCGGTCGGCGACCGGCGGGGGAGGCGCCGGTGACCGCACCCGCCCGCCGGCCGACCCGGCCCGCAGGACCCGAGCGGCGCCGTCACGCCGGGTAGCCGCCCGCGCCCGGGCGGTAGCCGCACGCCCGGCGGCCCGCGCGAGCGCCGTCGCCCCTGCGCGCCGCGGCGTGCCCGGGTCGGCATGTCGGCCTAGGCTGAACCCGCCCGGGCGGCCGGTAGGCCGTGGGAGTCGGGAGGGGCCCGGCGGCCGGGCGCCGAGGAGGTGCGCGATGGGCAGCGGTGAGACCGCCAAGGTGCGCTGCGTGGCGGCCGTTCCGTGCTGGGTGAGCCTGATGGCGCGTGATCTCGACGCGGCGAAGGCGTTCTACGGGCCGCTGCTGGGCTGGGAGTTCCAGCCCGGACCGGACCGCTTCGGCCCGTACGTACACGCGGTGGCCGGCGGCGAGGCGGTGGCCGGTCTGGGGGTCGCCGGCGGTGCCTGGCAGATGCCCGTGGCGTGGACCAGCTACTTCGGGACGGAGAGCGCCGATGCCGCCGCCGACGCCGTCCGTGAGCGCGGCGCGACCCTGGCGGTGGGCCCGCTGGCCTTCGACGCCGGGCGGGTCGCGTTCGCCGCGGACCCGGCGGGCGCGGTGTTCGGGATCTGGGAGGGCCCGCTGGGCCGGGCCCGGCGCCTGGACCTGCCGGGCGCGCCGGTCTGGATCGAGCTGCGCACGCCGGACCCGTTCGCGGCCGCGCTCTTCTACGGCGAGGTGTTCCGCTGGGACGGCCGCGATCCGGAGCACTTCGAGGTGCGCTGGGAGCACGACCGGGTGGTGCTGCGGGCCGAGGGCCACAGCGTGGCGGCCCTCGCCAGGGAGCAGGCGGGCGGCCCGACCGGGCTGTCACCGCACTGGGAGGTGTCGTTCTCGGTGCCGGACACCGACGCGGCGCTCGCCCGGGCGGAGGAACTGGGCGGCTCGGCCCTCGGGGCGGCCTTCGACTCGCCGTACGGGCGGGTGGCCCGCCTCCGGGACCCGGAAGGCGGCCGCTTCGCGGTGATCAGTCCGAAGGCCTGAGGCCCGCACCGCCGTAGGGCCGCCGGGCGCCCTCGGGCCCGCGGCGGGCCCTGACCGGCCGGCGCGGCTACGGCCCCGGCTCGGCTGCCTCCCGCCGCCCGGCCCGCAGCCGCTCGCCGAGTTCGGCCCGGCCGGCGGCCGGCAGCGCCTTCCGGGCGAGCGGGAAGACCTGCTCCTCCTCCACCGCCAGATGCCGGCGGACGGCGTCGGCGAGGCCCTGGTACAGCGTGGCGAAGGCCGGCTCACCCGGTCCGACCCCTTGCAGGTCGGAGAGGTACTGGCCGATCGCGAGGTGCTGGTGGATGCTCGTGAACACCACCGCCCCGCCGTCCGGCACATCGTGCTGGACGACCGGGAACAGGTACTCCTCCTCGGCGGCGCAGTGGGCGAACAGCAGGTCGGTCAGCTGCCCGACCAGCTCGCCGCGCTCGGGCGCGCCGTCCGGCGCGGCCTCGATCCGGGCGAGCAGCTCCGTCACCGCCCGGTGGTCGGCGGTGAACTCGCCGAGGATGTCAGGCCTGCGGCTCATGGCGCGCCCGCCTCTCGTCCGGTGATCCCCCCGAACACCTCCAGTATCCGGCGTCCGGCACCGGTCGGGCCGGTCGTACCACCCCGGGTGACCGGCCGGGGACCCTGGGTGTCACGGGTCAGGGGCGGTCGCGGCGGCCGGCGAGGGCGAGCAGCCGGGTCTGCGGGCTCGCGCCGTCCGGCACCGGCAGCGGCGGGTCGAACACTCCGCTGCCGGAGAGGTCCCCGTACCCGGCCAGCTCGCCGAGCGCGAACTCCACCAGGCCGTCCGGCAGCCGGGTGCCCCGGCCGATCGCCTCGGCGAGGTCCCAGGTGTGGACGACGGTGTCGGCGGTGAGCTGGTCCAGGTAGTACTGACCGGAGGCGTCGCCGAACGAGAGGTGGACGGTCAGCTCGGTGGCGCCGGGCACCTCGAACGCGGTGCGGGCGGCCTCGGCGGCGGCCGTCCAGGCGGCGGCCGGGTCGGCGCCGAGGACATCGCCGTCGAACCGGCCGCCGACCTCGGAGACGGTCGAGCCCATCAGCAGCTCGGGCACCCAGAGCTGCTCGCCGGTGAGGAGGTTGACGAGGTCCCGCACCGACCAGTCGGTGCACGGAGTGGGCGCGTCCCACCGGTCGGGCCCGACCAGCCGGACGCGCTCGCCGAAGGCCGCCAGCGCCTCGGCGTACGGGGTGCCGGGCCGGGCCGGTCGCTGGAATTCCGTGTGAGCCATGCCTCCACCCTGCCCCGGTGCCCGGCCGGGCGCGACCGGTTGCCACGTACCGGTCGGCCGGTCCGCGTGCCCGTTCGCTCACTCCCCGCACTCGCGCCGGTTGTTCAAATTCGAACTCCCAGGTACGGTCGAACGGCGGCGGTTCGAATTTGAACGACCGGTTCGTCCGTAACCGTCCGTGACCCTTTTGCTTCGACCGACCCCGATCGATGGAGACGCGCATGCCGAGCACCAGCCCGAGCACGACCGCCCCCACCACCGCCACCGTCCTCCCGGGCCGGGCAGCCCCCGAGCCCGCGCTGACCTCGCCGCACGCCTATGACGCGGGCCTGCTCCTGCTGCGCCTCGCGCTCGGCCTGACCATGGCCGCGCACGGCAGTCAGAAGCTGTTCGGCTGGTTCGGCGGCGGTGGCCTCGACGGCACCGGTCAGTTCTTCACCATGAGCGGCTACCCGGCCGGCGACGCCATGGCCGTGGTCGCCGGTCTCACCGAGACCTTCGGCGGCCTCGCGCTCGCCGCCGGCCTGCTGACCCCGCTGGCCGCGGCCGCCATCCTGGGCACCATGGTCAACGCGCTCGCCGTCACCTGGGGCGGCGGCTTCTTCGCGCCCAAGGGCAGCGAGTACGAGCTGCTGCTCACCGCCGGCGCCGCCGCGCTCGCCCTGACCGGGCCCGGCCGGTACGCCGTGGACCGCTTCCTGCCCGTCCTGCGCGCGCACCGGCTCGCGTACGGCGCGGCCGCGGTGGTGGTCGGCCTGGTCACCGCCGGCGTCATCCTGCTGCTGCGCAAGTGATCCGCCCGGGTCCGGGGTCCGGGGGGCGGACCGCCCGACCCGTCCGACCTGCCTGACCTGCCCGGACCCGAGAGGCCGTCCGGCCCGCACGGCGACGTGCGCGGCTGTCGGCCGCTCAGCTCCCGGTAGGAGAACGGCCGTTGGGCCGAGGAAGTCGATTCCTCGGCCCAACGGCCGTTCGTCGTCACCGGTCCGGGGAGCCTGCCCCGGGGTCCGGCCCGAAGGCCGGCGTCCAGGGGCTTCACACGTCATGTGATGTATGCCATTGTACATGTCACACTCCCCACCGTGTGCACGACGGAGCCACCCCACGGCGCCGTCGCAACGGTCCTCACTCCCGTCAAGGCCGCGTCTCCCCAGCGCGGTTGAAGAAGGCCCGGAGGCCCCCACGTGAGAACCGCACGACCTTTTTCACCACTGCCTCAGTTGGCCAGGCTGGTGACGATCGCCCTGGCGATGCTCCTGGCGCTCGGCCTGTTCGCCCCGCGCGGCCAGGCCGCCCCTGCCCCGGTCCCGCCGCAGCCCGGCGGCGCCCCGTCCGCCACGGCGGCCGGTCCGGCCCCGCAGCCCGGCATCGGCGCCGCCGCGCAGGGCGACGGCCAGAACCGGTCCGTCCCCGCCAGTGACCGCGCCCCGCTCTCGGCCACCGCGCCCGCGGACGCCGCCTCGACGGGGGCGGCCGCCACGTCGGCCAAGTCCGCCGGGCAGCAGTCCGCCGCCGCGACCGCCGCGGCCTGCAACGTCGGCGACTTCACCAGCCGCACCGGCAGCGCCCTGGTCCAGCAGATCAAGTCCGCCGAACTCGGCTGCGTCAACCAGCTGTTCACGCTCACCGGCACCGACGCCAACAAGGCCTTCCGCGAGGCGCAGATGGTCACCGTGGCCAACGCCCTGCGCGACACCGCCGCCGCCTACCCCGGCAACAACACCACCTCCGCCGGACAGTTGGTGCTCTTCCTGCGCGCGGGCTACTTCGTGCAGTGGTACCACCCCGCCGACGTCGGCACCTACGGCACCGCCCTGCAGGCCGCGATCCGTGGCGCGCTGGACACCTTCTTCGCCAACTCCCACTCGCGTGACGTGAGTTCCGACAACTCGGGCACGCTGGGCGAGGCCGTCGTACTGATCGACAGCGCGCAGGAGAACGTCCGCTACCTGTACGTCGTCAAGCGCATGCTGGCCGACTACAACGCCGCCACCCACAACCCGGCCGGGATGGGGAACGCCCTCAACGGCGTCTTCACCGTGCTGTGGCGCGGCCACCAGATCCCCGCCTTCGTCTCGGCCGTCCAGGCCGACCCGAGCGTGCTGGACTCGCTGTACGGCTTCGCCGGCGCCAACAACGCCCTGCTCGGCGGTGACTACGGCTTCCTGGTCTACAACGCCACCCGCGAGATGGGCCGCTTCCTCCAGTACGCCCCGCTGCAGGCCAAGGACCGCCCGCTGGTCAAGGGCCTGGTCGACCAGTCATCGGTCGGCGGCCGCACCGCCTACCAGTGGGCCGCCGCCGCCGAGATGACGGCCGCCTACGACGCCGCCAACTGCTCGTACTACGGCACCTGCGACGCCGCCAACCGCCTCAAGGCGGCCAATCTGACGGTCAGCTACACCTGCAGCCCGAGCATCAAGATCCTCGCCCAGGCCCTGGACTCCACCCAGCTGTCCACCGCCTGCACCAGCCTGACCGGCCAGGACGCCTACTTCCACTCCGTGGTCCGCGACGGCGGCCCGGTGGCCAACGACCGGAACACCACCATCGAGGTCGTGGTCTTCCACGGCCGCTTCGACTACGGCGTGTTCGCCGCGATCATCTACGGCATCAACACCAACAACGGCGGCATGTACCTGGAGGGCGACCCGGCCGCGGTCGGCAACCAGCCGCGCTTCCTCGCCTACGAGGCCGAGTGGGTGCGTCCGGACTTCCAGATCTGGAACCTCAACCACGAGTACACCCACTACCTGGACGGCCGGTTCGACATGGCCGGCGACTTCAACGCCGGGATGACCACGCCGACCGTCTGGTGGGTCGAGGGCTTCGCCGAGTACGTCTCCTACTCGTACCGCAAGGTGTCGTACGACGCGGCGATGTCCGCCGCCGGCCTGCACACCTACAGCCTGAGCACGCTCTTCGACACCACGTACGACAACGCCGACCAGACCCGCGTCTACAACTGGGGCTACCTGGCCGTCCGTTACATGCTGGAGAAGCACCGCGCGGACATGGACGCGGTGCTCGCCAAGTACCGCGCCGGGGACTGGAACGGCGCCCGCGGCTACCTGACCTCCACCATCGGCACCCGCTACAACGCCGACTTCGACGCCTGGCTGACCGCCTGCGCGGCCGGCTCCTGCGGCACCGGCACCGACCCGGGCAACCAGGCGCCCACGGCGGCCTTCACGACCGCGACCGGCGAGCTGAGCGTCACCTTCGTCGACCGCTCCACCGACAAGGACGGCACGATCGCCTCCCGCGCGTGGAACTTCGGTGACGGCACCACCTCCACCGCCGCCAACCCGACCAAGACCTACGGCGCGGACGGCACCTACACCGTCACCCTGACCGTGACCGACGACAAGGGCGCCACCGCGAGCACCAGCCGGGCGGTCACCGTCTCGCGGATGCCCGAGTGCTCCGCCGCCGACACCCGCCTGCTCGACCGGAACTGCCGGCGCAGCAACCTGGCGGCGACCACCGGCAACTACGCCCACTTCTACCTCTACATCCCGGCCGGGACGAAGCAGCTGAAGCTGACCAGCACCGGCGGCACCGGCAATGCCGACCTCTACTTCAACACCGCCTCGTGGGCGTACACCAACGCCTACACGGCCCGGTCGGTCAACGCCTCCAACAACACCGAGACCCTCACCATCGACAACCCGCCCGCGGGTTACGTCTACGCCAGCCTCTACGCCCAGCAGGGCTTCGGCGGCGCGAACATCAAGGCCGAGTTCTGATCGGCCCCGGATGACCGGAGGCCCCGGGGGAGCGCGTGCGGCGCTCCGCCGGGGCCTCCCGCGTGGGCCCGGCGGCGGCTCGCGCCGGGGCTACCCGGCGACCCGGACCAAGGCCATCGTGATGTTGTCCGGCCCGCCGGCCTCGATCGCCGCCCTCCAGAGGTCGTAGACCGCGCGCCCGTCGGCCCGTTCCGATCCTTCGGCGGAGCCCGTCAGCAGCGCCGACAGCTCCTCCTCCGGCACCGGATCGGTCAGGCCGTCGCTGCACACCAGGTACCGGTCACCGACTGCCAGCGGCATGCCGCGCACATGCGGTTCGACGAAGGTCAGGCCGAACGAGCCGCCGAGCGACTGGGTGATCAGCGAGGTGGTCCGCCGCCCGGGGGCCGGCGGCGGACTGTCGTCCACGCTGATCCGGCGCAGGCCGTCCCGCTCCACCCGGTAGACCCGGCTGTCGCCGACGTTGAAGGCGACGATCCGCTCGGGGAGCAGCACCACACCCGCCACCGTCGTGCCCATCGCGGCGAGTTCCGGATCCTCGGCCGCCGCGGCGTACACCGCCTGGTTGCAGGACTGCAGGGCCTCCCGGACGGTCTCCTCGCCCTCCAGGCCCGGCCCGGCGGCGGCCAGCCGCCGGGCCACCAGCGCGCTCGCCACCTCGCCCCCCGGGTGCCCGCCGAGCCCGTCCGCCACCGCGACCACGCAGGGTGGTCCGGTCGGGAAGAGCAGGGTCTGCGGGTTGCCGGTCACGGTCGCGCAGAGCGTCCACGGCCCGACCGTCAGGCTGTCCTCGTTGTGTTCGCGCACCAGGCCCTCGTGGCTCAGCGCACTCACCGCGATGTAGGCCGCCATCGGCTCGCCGCCCTTCCGGGACTCCGGGTCGGCCGTCCTTGCTCCTCCCATTGTCCCGCCGGCCCGGGAAACCGCCCGGTCCGCCCCGGGGCCCTCAAGGCCTGCCCGGCCCGTGGGCCGGTACGGCCCCGCACCCGTGCGGTCCTGGGCGGCCCGCGGGGCGCGCAGGGGAATACCGGCGGATCGGCCGGTGCTAAGGTGGTTGAAACTTTGACGATCGGATCCTGCGCCCCGGGATTCACCAGGAGTGTGGTGAGCAGCATGCAGTTCGGAATCTTCACCGTCGGCGACGTCACCCCCGACCCGACCACCGGCCGCACCCCGACCGAGCACGAGCGGATCAAGGCGATGGTGGCCATCGCCCGCAAGGCCGAGGAGGTCGGCCTGGACGTCTTCGCGACCGGCGAGCACCACAACCCGCCGTTCGTGCCGTCCTCGCCGACGACCATGCTCGGCTACATAGCCGCGCGGACCGAACGCATCATCCTCTCCACCTCGACCACGCTGATCACCACGAACGACCCGGTGAAGATCGCCGAGGACTTCGCGATGCTCCAGCACCTCGCGGACGGCCGGGTCGACCTCATGATGGGCCGCGGCAACACCGGCCCGGTGTACCCGTGGTTCGGCAAGGACATCCGCCAGGGCATCCCGCTGGCGGTCGAGAACTACGCGCTGCTGCACCAGCTGTGGCGCGAGGACGTGGTGGACTGGTCGGGCCGCTTCCGCACCCCGCTGCAGTCCTTCACCTCCACCCCGCGCCCGCTGGACGGCGTCGCGCCGTTCGTCTGGCACGGCTCGATCCGCAGCCCGGAGATCGCCGAGCAGGCCGCCTACTACGGTGACGGCTTCTTCGCGAACAACATCTTCTGGCCCAAGGAGCACTTCCAGAAGCTGGTCGACCTCTACCGCGAGCGCTACGCCCACTACGGGCACGGCACGGCGGAGCAGGCCTACGTCGGGCTGGGCGGCCAGCTGTTCATGCGGAAGAACTCGCAGGACGCGGTGCGCGAGTTCCGCCCGTACTTCGACAACGCGCCGGTGTACGGCCACGGCCCCTCGCTGGAGGAGTTCACCGAGCAGACCCCGCTCACCGTGGGCAGCCCGCAGGAGGTCATCGAGAAGACGCTGACCTTCCGCGAGTCGTTCGGCGACTACCAGCGCCAGCTGTTCCTGATGGACCACGCCGGCCTGCCGCTGAAGACCGTGCTGGAGCAGCTGGACCTGCTGGGAGAGGAGGTCGTGCCGGTGCTGCGCGAGGAGTTCGCCAAGGGCCGCCCGGCGGGCGTCCCGGACGGGCCGACGCACGCGGCCCGGGTCGCGGCCGAACTCGCCGCGCAGGAGGAGACGACGGAGGTGGCCGAGTGAGCACGTACCGACTGGCGGTGGTGACCGCCGGGCTGAGCAAGCCGTCCTCGACGCGCCTGCTGGCCGACCGGCTCACCGAGGCGACGGTCCGTCAGCTCGGCGCGGCAGGCGGCGCGGTGGACGTCACGGTGATCGAACTGCGGGACCTCGCGACCGACATCGCGCACAACTTCGTGACCGGGTTCCCGGGCGCGGCCCTGCGCGAGGCGGTCGAGGCGGTGACGCGCGCCGACGGCCTGATCGCCGTGACGCCGATCTTCACCGCCTCCTACAGCGGCCTGTTCAAGTCCTTCTTCGACGTGATCGACCACGACGTCCTCGCCGGGAAGCCGGTGCTGATCGCCGCCACCGGCGGCACTCCCCGGCACTCGCTCGCCCTGGAGCACGCCGTCCGGCCGCTCTTCGCCTACCTGCGCTCGGTGGTCGTCCCCACCGCGGTGTACGCGGCGACGGACGACTGGGGCGCGACGGGGGACCGGCACACCGACGGCCTGCCGGGCCGGATCGACCGGGCGGCCGGCGAGCTGGCCACCCTGCTGGCCGGCCGCCCGCCGACGGCGGCGCCGTCACCGGCCGACACGCCGGCCGTGGTGCCGTTCGCCGAGCAACTGGCCGCCCTCCGGGCCTGACAGCACGAACGGGCGACGGCCGGAGCGGGACGAGAGCCGGAACGGGACGAGGGGCGGGCCGAGTGGCCCGCCCCTCGCGGGGGCGTCCGCCGGGCCGTGGCGCTGGGCCGGACGGGTGCGTGTTGATCGCGCCCTCATGTCCACTATGCGGTGTAATCGTACACATGATCAGATCACTGCCGGTCCGTCATGCTCCGAGCGCGGAGCCGCTCCGCCCCGCCGGCCGTCCGGTCGCGGACCGCCGGACCGGGCGGGGAAGCACGCGGGAGCCCTGAGGTGGAGACCGTCATGCCGCCCGAGAGCCCGAACGCGCCCGCCGGGGAGCCGCAGGCCGTCCTCACCCCGCTGACCAACGTCGCGATCTTCCTGGTGCTCACCATCGACCCCGGCGGTGAGCAGGCCGTCCGCGACCTGCTGCCCGACCTCGCCGGCCTGCGGCGCTCGGTCGGCTTCCGGGCCCCCGACGCCGGGCTGACCTGCGTCACCGGCATCGGCTCCGACGCCTGGGACCGCCTCTTCGCCGGCCCCAGACCCGCCGGGCTCCACCCGTTCCGGGAGGTGGCGGGCGCCCGTCACCGGGCCCCCGCCACCCCCGGCGACCTGCTGCTCCACCTGCGGGCCACCCGGTTGGACCTCTGCTTCGAACTGGCCGGCCAGCTCACCCGCCGGCTGTCCGGTGCCGCCACCGTCGTCGACTCCGTCCACGGCTTCCGCTACTTCGACGACCGCGACCTGCTGGGCTTCGTCGACGGTACCGAGAACCCCGAGGGGCGGGCGGCCGCGGCGGCCGTGGTGGTCGGCGCGGAGGATCCGGGGTTCGCCGGCGGCAGCTACGTCGTCGTCCAGAAGTACCTGCACGACCTCACCGCCTGGAACACCCTCCCGGTGGAGCAGCAGGAACGGGCCGTCGGCCGCACCAAGCTCACCGACATCGAGCTGGACGACGCGACCAAGCCCGCCGACTCGCACGTCGCCCTCACCACGATCACCGGCCCCGACGGTGAGGAGCGGCAGATCATGCGCTTCAACATGGCGTTCGGATCCTTCGACGGCGGCGGCGAGTTCGGGACGTACTTCATCGGTTACGCGCGCACGCCCGAGGTGACGGAGGAGATGCTGCGCAACATGTTCGTCGGCCGCCCGCCGGGCAGTCACGACCGGCTGCTCGACTTCTCCACGGCGGTGACCGGCTCGCTCTTCTACGTCCCGACCGCCGAGTTCCTCGACGGGCCGCCGGCCGCGCCCGCTCCCGCCGGCGCCCCGGCCGAGGTCACCGCCGCCAGTGCCGCCACCGCCCGTGCCGCCACCGCCAGTACCGCCACCGCCACCGCCAGTACCGCCACCGCCCCCTCCGCCGCCGACGGCTCGCTCGGCATCGGCAGCCTGAAAGGGACCCCTTCGTCATGAGCAATCTGCACCGCGACCTGGCCCCCGTCTCCGCCGCGGCCTGGGAGGAGATCGAGGAGGAGGCCCGGCAGACCTTCAAGCTCCACATCGCCGGCCGCCGGGTGGTGGACCTGAGCGGCCCCGAGGGCACCACCCTCGCCGCCGTCGGCACCGGCCACCTGACCGGCATCACCCCGCCCGCCGACGGGGTGCTCGCCCACGCCCGCGACTCCCAGCCCGTCGTCGAGCTCCGGGTGCCCTTCACCGTCAGCCGCGCCGCCGTCGACGACGTCGAGCGCGGCTCCCGCGACTCCGACTGGCAGCCGGTCAAGGACGCGGCCCGCACCATCGCCCTCGCCGAGGACCGCGCCGTCTTCGAGGGGTACCGGGCCGCCGCCATCGAGGGCATCCGCGCCGGTGCGAGCAACCCCGCGATCCAGCTCCCGGCGGATGTCCGCGAATACCCGAACGCGGTGGCGAGGGCGCTCTCCGCGCTGCGCCTCGCCGGAGTCGGCGGGCCCTACGCGCTGCTGCTCGGCGCCGACGCCTTCACCGCGGTCAGCGAGACCAGCGACCACGGCTACCCGGTGGCGGCGCACATCGCCCGGCTCCTCGACGGCGAGATCATCTGGGCCCCGGCCATCGAGGGCGCCTTCCTGCTGTCGGCCCGTGGCGGCGACTTCGAACTCGTCCTGGGCCAGGACATCTCGGTCGGCTACCTCTCCCACACCGCCGACTCGGTCGACCTCTACCTCCAGGAGTCGCTGACCTTCCGTCTCTACACGGCCGAGGCCGCCGTCGCCCTGGTCGGCCGGAGCCTGTCCGACCTGCCCTAGCGGAGCCGGGCGGCCGAGCGGACCAGCCGGGCGGCCGCCACCACCGGGAGGGCCAGGGTCACCAGGAGCGCGATCGTCACCGTGCGCGCGCTCAGGCCGCCGAGCACCACCGAGAGCACTGCCGCGACCACCGGGAGGACCAGGACGGGCGAGAGCGCGAGCAGCGTCGCCTCCCGCTTCTCCCGCCGGGACCACTGCGGGGACTTCCACAGCCGGACGAGCCCGACGACCGCGGCGACCAGTCCCAGCGGCGCCCCGATCACCGGGACGAGCGCGGCCGGCAGCGGTACGGCGATCAGGGCGGCGGTGACCGCGGTCCGCCCGCCGCTCTCCGGCACCGGCCGGTCGTCGCCCGGTTCCTCCGCCAGCGCGGCCGCCGCGATCTCGCCGGGCGCCCCCAACTGGTCCAGGACGCCGCGCACGCCGTCCCCGTCGAGGTGGCCGGCGTCCGCCAGTGCCACCTCGATGTGCTCGCGCAGGTCCGCCAGCAGCTCCCGGCGGTGGAGCTCGGGAAGCGCGGCCGTCAGCGCCTCGACCGAGGAGAGGTAGTCCCGTACGAGGGGATGGGCGAGGGTGTCCGTCACGGCGTCTCTCCAGGGGTGAGGAAGTGGTCGACGGCGGCGCGGAAGGAGGGCCAGCTCGTGGTGAACTCCTCCAGTGCGCTCCGGCCGGCGTCGGTCAGCGTGTAGTACCTGCGCGGCGGCCCGCTCTCGGAGTCCCGTAGGTGGGTGTCGGCGAGCCCGGTCCGCCGGAGGCGGGACAGCAGGGGGTAGATCGTGCCCTGGCTGGTGGCCATCACCTCGACCCGGGCGAGCTCCGCCAGCAGCTCCACGCCGTAGCGGGGTCCGTCCCGGAGCAGGGCCAGGACGCAGTACTCCAGCACCCCCTTGCGGAGTTGGCTCGCCACGGGCCCGTCCGCCGCAGGGATGCTTGCATTGCCAGCTACCATGCAAAGCAAGGTAGCACGCAGGGCGTGATGGCCGCAGCACGCCGCGAGCGTTTGGCCCGGTCGGGAGCCGCCGGACGGGTGGCCCCGGCGGAGGCCCGCCCGGAGGGTCCGGTGGATTCCGCGCGGGGTCCTGGACGATGCTCGCGGGCGCCCGGGGAGCCCTCGGGCTCGCCGGCGACGGGTGAAGGGTACTGAGTTCCTTTACGCGGGGTACTGAGTGCCGTATTCTCTGAGGCGAGCCTCTGACGCCAGTCGAAGAGAGCCGACACGGCATGCCGGTCCAGGTGGCGCCCGCTCCGCGTGCGGCGCGGCCGGGCCGGACTTGGCACTCAGTACCCTGGGCATGACCTGAGGCCATGGACCAGTGCACCCGTATCAGGAGAACCGCTCATGAGCTTGAGGATCGTTGTCTGTGTGAAGTACGTGCCGGACGCGACGGGTGACCGTCGTTTCGGGGACGACCACACCACCGACCGGGAGGGTGTG